>NZ_JBPCSX010000079.1:0-20585 GCF_051006775.1 Mycobacterium sp. | reverse complement strand
CTGAAGGACACCCTCAGCGACTCGCGATGGGATATGCCGTATCTCGGCATGCAGGTTCTCATCGAGGGACTCGCCCTGGCTGCCTTCGGCACCCTGCGCGATATCGCGGCGCCGGGCTCACTGGCCAAGCAACTTCTCGCCTACGTCATGCAGGACGAGGCCCGCCATGTGGCTTTCGGCCGGATCTCGCTGAAGGACTACTACGCCGCCCTGACCGACGCCGAACGCGACGAACGCGAGGAGTTCGTCGTGGAGGCCTGCTATCTGATGCGCGACAGGTTCCGCGGCGAAGAGGTGTTCGAGACACTCGGACTCAACGTCAAGGAGTGCGCCGAGTACGTCGACAACTCACCGCTGATGATCCAGTTCCGATCGCACCTGTTCAGCCGGATCGTGCCGATTGTCAAGGACATCGGACTGTGGGGCCCGAAGGTACAGACGGCGTTCACCGAGATGGGCGTGCACGATATGGCCGGCTTCGACATCGACGGCATGATGAAGGCCGATGAGGACCAAGCCGAGGACTTGGACCGGGCACATGCTGAGATGGCCGGCCGGATCGCCGAAGTGGACCAGGCGATTGCGGTCGGGGCCGAGTAGTCAGGCAACATCTGATTGCCTGACTCCTCCTCGGGCCGCGAGCGGCCCGCATCGTCGGTCAGGCGACACCAAGGTAGGCCGCGCGAATACTGTCGTCGGCCAACAGTTCCCGGGCCGGACCTTCGCGGGTGACGGTGCCGGTCTCCAGGATGTAGGCGCGGTCTGACCGGCTCAGCGCCTGCTGCGCGTTCTGCTCGACCAGCAGCACAGTGGTGCCCTGCTTGTTGATCTCACCGATGATCGCGAAGATCTGCGAGATGACCATGGGCGCCAGACCCATCGACGGCTCGTCGAGAAGCAGTACGCGAGGCCGGGCCATCAGCGCCCGGCCGATGGCCAGCATCTGCTGCTCGCCGCCGGACAGGGTGCCACCCACCTGCTTGCGCCGCTCGGCCAGCCGCGGGAACGTCTGGAAGATCCACTCCAGTCGCTCATCGTGGGCCGCCTTGGACTCGAACTTTCGCCCGTAGCAACCCATTTCGAGATTCTCGATAACCGTCATACCTGGGAACACCCCGCGGCCCTCGGGCGCCTGAACGAGTCCGTCGATCGCCCTGCGGTGGGCCTTGACCCGGGTGATGTCCTGCCCGTCGAACCAGATCGATCCGGATGTCAGCGGCCGCAGGCCGGAGATGGCACGCATCAGTGTGGTCTTGCCGGCGCCGTTGGCACCCAGCAGCGTCACCAGCTCACCGCCGCGCACGACGATCGACACCCCGTGCAGTGCTTCGATTCTGTCGTAGTGCACGACAGCCTCTCGCACCTCGAGCAGTGTCTCAGAGCTGGTCATCAGGAACCCCCAGATAGGCGGCGATCACGGCGGGATCATCGCGGATTTCGGCAGGCAGGCCGTCGGCGATCTTGCGGCCGAACTCCAGCACCACGATCCGATCGGCGACACCCATCACCACTCGCATGTCGTGTTCGATCAGCAATACGGTGTAGCCGTCATTGCGGATGTCGTTGATCAACTCGACCAGCGACTCCTTCTCGCGGGGGTTGAACCCGGCCGCCGGCTCATCCAGGCACAGCAGTTTGGGATCGGTGGCCAGTGCACGGGCGATCTCAAGTCGCCGCTGATCGCCGTAGGGCAGATTCTTGGCCTTCTCCTCGCCGCGGTGCGCGATACCGACGAATTCCAGCAGTGCGACCGCACGTTCGATGGCTTCGTGTTCCTCACGGCGGTGCCGGGGCGAGCGGACCAATGCACCCGGCACGGACGTCGCGTGCCGGGCGTCAGTCCCCACCACGACATTCTCCAGCGCGGTCATCTCGCCCCACAGCCGGATGTTCTGGAAGGTGCGGGCGATCCCCCGCCGGGTGATCTGGTGACGTTTCAGCCGACCCAGCGGTGCTCCGTCGAAGACCACCGACCCCGACGTCGGCCGGTACACCCCGGTGATGGCGTTGAAGCAGGTGGTCTTTCCCGCTCCGTTGGGACCGATGAGTCCGAGGATCTCGCCCCGCTTGATCGAGAAGTTCACTGCCTCAAGTGCGGTGAGACCACCGAACTTGACGGTGAGATCTGTTGTCTGAAGCAGGTTTTCACCCAGTGCCACGTGGACGTCGCGGTGCATCGCGGCCGACTCTGTCATGAGGCGGCCTTGGTCTCGTCGGCACCGGTCAACATCCGGCGTGCCGACTTGCCGTACGCGAGCAACTGCTGGCGGACCGGGAACAGACCCTGCGGCCGGAAGATCATCAGGATCACCAGGGACAGGCCGAAGAACAGGTACTTCAGATCACCGAGGTTGAGGCCCATGAGCTCCACGCCGAGCAGGCGGTTGGGTAGGTAGACGATGATGAAGGCGCCGAAGATCACCCCGAGCTTGTTGCCCTGTCCGCCGAGAACCACCGCGGACAGGAACAGCATCGAGTTGATGATGTTGAAGCTCGTCGGCGCGACGTACTGGACCTGGCCGGCGTAGAGCGCGCCGGACAGCCCACCGATGGCCGCACCGATGACGAAGGCCCACAGCTTGAACCGGAAGGTGTTGACGCCCATCACCTCCGCGGCGTCCTCGTCTTCTCGGATGGCCACCCAGGCGCGCCCGACCCGGCTGCGTTCGAGATTGCCCACCAACAGCAGGATTCCCACCATCAACACCAGACCGAGCCAGAACCACCACGTACCGTAGTTGGCATTGCCGGTGGAGTTGCCGCTGGAGAACACGCCGTTGGGCAGTTGCGCAGTCTCCCCCAGACGCGGGTAGGCGACCTCGTTGAGTCCGCGGGGGCCGTTGGTCACCCCGGCCAGGTTGTCGGCGAGCAGTCGGATGATCTCGCCGAACCCGAGGGTCACAATCGCCAGGTAGTCACCGCGCAACCGCAGCGTCGGGATACCCAGGATCAGACCGGCCAGGGCGGTGACAGCCATCGCGATCGGGACACAGGCCAGCCAGGCCCACTTCTCGTTGAGAAATCCCTGCGGCGCGACCCTGTTCCATGGGCTGTCCGGGCTGGTGAGTAGCGCCACGGTGTAGGCGCCCACCGCATAGAAGCCGACATAGCCAAGATCGAGCAGGCCGGCCTGGCCGACAACGACGTTGAGCCCGATCGCGATGATGGCGACCATCGCGAACTGAGCGAGCGTGCCACCCAGGCTGATACCGGGGGTATCGATGAATGGCGGCGGGTACAGCGGCAACAGGGCCAGCAGCCCGAAGGCGATGATGCCGAATCCCCACTTCTGCACCCTGCTGCGTTCCGACCACCACCGGCGCAGGACGTCCCCGGGAGCCAGCACGGAACTGATGCGCGATCCGCCTTCGACTTCTCGCCCGCTGTTCATGCCCGGGCCTTCCCGAGACTCTCGCCCAGGATGCCCGTCGGCTTGACCAGGAGCACCAGTACCAGCAGGACGAATGCGACGACGTCACGCCACTGGGTGCCGAAGAGAGCCTGGCCGTAGTTCTCCATGACGCCCAGCAGCAGACCGCCGAACAGTGCGCCACGCAGGTTGCCGATACCGCCGAGCACCGCGGCTGAGAACGCCTTGATACCGAGGAGGAAACCGCCGGAGTAGATGATGCCCTGCGGCACCCGCAGTGTGTAGAGCAGCGCGGCCGCGCCGGCCAGCGCACCCCCGATGAGGAATGTCGTGGTGATGATCCGCTCCCGGGACACCCCCATCAGGGTCGCGGTGGTCGGGTCCTGGGCGACTGCCCGGATCCCGCGGCCGAACTTGGTCCGATTGACGAAGAGGTAGGTCAGCCGGGACAGCACCATCGCCGCGACGACGATCACCAACGTGATGTTGGTGACCGATGCGCCGAAGATGTGGAAGACCGTCTTGGGCTGCACCAGGATGATCGGCTGCTGGGCATTACTGCCGCCGTAGCCCTTCATAATCTGCGGCAAAACGAAATGCACGAACTCCTGCAGGACAAACGACATGCCGATCGCCGTGATGAGGAAGGTCAGCGGACGCGCATTGCGCCGCCGTAGCGGTCGGTAGGCGACGAACTCCAAACCGACTGCGGCAGAACCGGATACCACCATGGCGAACAGCATGGCGGTGCCCAAATACAGCAGAGTCAGCGGCACGCCGCGGCTATAGGCATTGCCACTCGGGGCGAAACCGAGGATGACGTCAAGGCAGAAGTAAGCCCCGAACATGCCGAGCATGAAGATCTCGGAGTGCGCGAAGTTGATCAGTCGCAGTACGCCGAACACCAGCGTGTAGCCGATCGCCACCAGTGCATAGATCGCACCCCAGGCCAGTCCGTCGACGGTGAACTGCCAGAAGCCGTTTCGCAGGTTATCGACGTTGAAACCGATATCAGCGGCGAGGCAGACGTACTGACCGACACACTCATGAATCATCCGAGGCTACTGAACCCTGTAAATCCAGATCAGGTTCGAGGTGAGCTCCCCGTTCTCGGTCCACGTGTATTCCCGAGCTATGCCCTGGCCCGCATAGTTGCGGACGAAGTCCAGCAGTGCCGGGCGGGTGACCGCGCCGGAGTCGATGCCCTTGAGGAGGATTGTGGTCACGTCGTAGGACTCGAGGCTGTAGGTGCCGGGGGCCTGACCGAACTTTGTGGTGTAGGCCTCGGCGAAGGCGCCGGTCGGCGGACCGCACGGGCAGGACAGCACCGCACCCTTGGCAGCCTCCCCCGCGGACTTGACGAACTGCGGGTCCTTGAGGCCGTCGGGTCCGGCGAACAATCCGGTATAGCCGGCATCACGTAACTGCTGGAGCAGCAGCGCGCCCTCGGTGTAGTAGCTGGCGAAGACGACGGCGTCCGGCTTCTGTCCCCGGATCTGGTTGACCGCCGCGGAAAAGTCTTTGTCGCCCTTTTTGATCGAGATGTTGCACGCCGGGTCGGCGATCGGGCCCAGGGTGTCGCGCACTGCCCCGGCCTGGCCTACGCCGGCATCGGTGCTGTCATCGACGACACACGCCTTCTTGACGCCCAACGCGTTCTTCAGGTAGTTCGCCAGTGACGGCCCCTGGACGCCGTCGCTGGACAACCCACGGAAGAAGGTTTTCCAGCCCTGCGCCGACAGGGCGACGTTGGTGGCCGCAGGTGTGATCGCTACCAAGCCCGCCTGGTCGAAGATCGAACCGGTCGCCTTGGTCTCGCCTGACCAGGTCGGGCCGACGAGACCGATGATCGAAGGATCGTCGACGATCTGCGGTGCCACCGCCGTCGCCTTCTGCGGATCACCCTCGGTGTCAAAGGCCTTGAGCGACACCTGGCAGCCGGGGTTGGCGGCGTTGTGCAGATCGATGGCAAGCTGCGCGCCGTCGCGAACGTTGGCACCGAACGGAGCGTCCGCACCGGTGATAGGACCAGCCATGGCCAGCGCCACCGGAGCACAGGTGGCCTTTCCGTCGCCGGCCGGGTCGGCCGGGGCGGCTGCACCCGCCGCCGGCTTGATCGCGGCGCCGTCCGGGTTGATCTGGACCTGCTCGACGATCTTCAGATCGCTCTGGCTTGCGCTGTCCCCCGACTGCTCGCCACATCCGGCGAGGCCCAGCACCGCCAGACCGGCAGCACCCACCACGATCAGATTTCGTGTCCGAGTACCGCGCACGTTCCACCTCCGGGTCGACGATCGTCGGGCGTCAGTGAGACGCCCCCCGCAGAACATAGCGGCATGTGGACCTAATGGATGCGATCGAGAGACCGCCACCCGCCTACTGGACCTTGTAGATCCAGATCAACGTGGTGGTGAGCTCACCCTTGTCGGTCCATTCGTACTTGCGGGCCAAGCCCTGTCCCACGTACTTCGAGACGAAGTCGAGCAGCGCCTCACGGGTGACCGCGCCGGAGTCGATGCCCTTGGCCAGGATGGTGGCCAGGTCATAGCCCTCGGTGCTGTAGGTGCCGGGGGCCTGACCGAACTTTTTGGTGTACTCGGCGGCGAAGGTGCCGGTTGCCGGTCCGCACGGGCAGGACAGCAGCGCGTCCTTGGATGCGTTACCCGCCTGCTTGACGAACTCCGGGTCGTTGGTGCCATCGGCGCTGACGAACTTGCCGGTGAAGCCCGCGTCGCGCAGCTGCTGCACGAACGGGGCCGCCTCGGAGTAGTAGCCGCTGTAGAAGACCGAATCCGGCGACTGGCCCTTGACCTGGGTCACCGCGACGGAGAAGTCCTTGTCGCCCTTCTTCACTGAGATGTTGCACGCCGGATCGGCAACCGGGCCAAGAGTGTCGCGAACCGCCTTGGCCAGACCGCTGCCGTAGTCGGTGCTGTCATCGACAACGCAGATCTTCTTATCGCTGAGGCTGTTCTTCAGGTAGTTGGCGACCGACGGTCCCTGCACGCCGTCATTGGCCAGGCCACGGTAAAAGGTTTTCCACCCCTGCTCCGACAGCGTGACGTTGGTGGCCGATGCGGTGACGGAGGCCAGGCCGGCCTGGTCGAAAACCCCGCCGGTGGCCTTGGTCTCGCCGGAGAACGCCGGACCGATGAGCCCGATGATGGATGCGTCGTCGACGATCTGCGGGGCGATCGCGGTGGCCTTCTGCGGGTCACCTTCGGTGTCGAAGGTCTTCAGCTCGATCTGGCAGCCGGGGTTGGCGGCGTTGTGGTTGTCCAACGCCAACTGGACGCCATTCTTGATGTTGATACCCAGCGCGGCGTCAGGGCCGTTGAGCGCGCCGGCCATCGCGATGGCCACCGGGGCGCAGGTCGCCTTGCCGTCACCGGCGGGGTCGGCCGGCGCGGTGCCGGCTTCGGCTGCCACTGCGGCGCCGTTGTTGTCGATCTGGACCTGCTCGACGATCTTCAGATCGGTCGGGGCCGCGGTTCCGCCCTGCGCGGCGGAGGTCCCCTTCGAGGAGTCGCTGCCCCCCGAGGGCTGCTGGCTACAGGCTGCGAGGCCCAGCATCAGCAGGGCAGCCGAACTCATCGCAATTGCTTGTCGTGTCGCATGAGCGCGCACGTTTCACCTCCGGGTCAAGGGGTCGCTACCCACGTCTGCAGACGCGTCGCTTCGGTAAAAGATAGCCAAACACCGGCGAAACCGCGCGTGATCGGCGCGGTCGCGCGCCCGGTCTAGGCCTTCGCAGTCGGGGCAGCCGGGCCGTCGAGGGTCTCCAGGACCACCTCGGCGACCCGCTTCATGGTGGTACGGCGGTCCATCGCGGCGCGCTGCATCCAGCTGAACGCCTCGGGTTCGGTCATCTGGTGCTTGGCCTGCAGCAGCCCTTTGGCGCGTTCGACCAGCTTGCGGGTGTCCAGTCGCTCGGTGAGGTCGGCGACCTCGCTCTCCAGGCTGGCGATCTCGGCGAACCGGCTCATGGCCAGCTCGATGGCGGGGATGAGATCGGTGATCGAGAACGGTTTGACCAGGTAGGCCATTGCCCCGGCATCGCGGGCCTTGTCCACCAGGTCGCGCTGGCTGAATGCGGTGAGCACAACGACCGGGGCGATCCGCTTGGCGGCGATCTCGGCGGCGGCGTCGATGCCGTCCCGCCGCGGCATCTTGACATCCATGATCACCAGATCCGGCTTGAGCCGCTCGGCCAGGTCGACGGCCTCCTGTCCGTCGCCGGCCTCGCCGATCACGTCATAGCCCTCCTCGCGCAGCATCTCCGAGAGGTCCAGCCGGATCAGCGCCTCGTCCTCGGCGATGATCACCCGCCGCGGGGTGAGGGCGCCGGTGTCGGCGGAGGGGCCTGTCATGACCCCATTGTGTCGCGGTCCGGGTTCGGTCGCGAGCCGAGGCCGCGCACTGCCGGATTACGGCCCGGGCTGATCCACTATCGTGGGACACCGCTATCGGACCAGTCGCCCTCGTATCCCAACTGGCAGAGGAAACGGATTCAAAACCCGTGCAGTGTGAGTTCGAATCTCACCGAGGGCACCAACACCACATGTGACAACCTGATGCTGGTCGGGCTGACCCCGTCGAACATCATTGCGAAAGTGCGTGACGGCACTCGAACGGTTCCGCCTGCGCCCCGTGGCCGTGGCTTCAGCCAGCGGTGCGTCTCGTTGATGCCGCACCAGCCGGCTTCGAGGTATCTGACGACCGAATCGCCGCAGCCGACTTCGGTGACCGCTTTGACGCGGCGGGCCTGGGCGACTGCTGGTCTGACCTCTTGCCGATCGAAGCCACCGGCACGACGGCCGCCCTTGCCGGGGTCACGGGCGACCGTGACGATCTTGCTCGCGAAGCTGCCGTCGGAGCAGCGTTTTGTGGCGGAAAGAAATAATTGGCCAGGGCGATAGGCAGGGAGATCGCCGTGAGGATCTTGATCTCACCTGAGCCGGGCCCGTCTTGCGGGACTATCACGTTGGCCACCAAGAGCCCGATGGGAAACGTGATCGGAAAACCAATCAACCACAGTGGCTCCAGAAGATAGCTCGTGGCGATGGCCACAGTTCTCACAATCTCGTAGAGGGGGTCACTGCCAACCGCGGCTGCAGCAGCACGAGTTGCGGTGCTTGGTGAAAATGACGCCGTCTCGGACGGTGCAGCCGACAGCGCGGTATCGAGCACCGCACCCGCCAGGGCAACCTCAAGCCGAACGGGATTGCCCACGGCCGACACAAGACCACGGTCTGTCTGCGGCGGCGAGGCGCTGACGACCAGGGTGGTCGCCACAGCGGCAGCGCAACCAACGTGAACGCAACGACTACGGAAAACAGAGAACATCAGTCGGTAACCCTTCGGTCTGGATTGGCATTCGTCGGTTAACCAGTAAACCGGATGACCGCCTGCTTCGATGATCAATTCGCACGACGGATCAAAGGCGGAGCGTCGCCCCGGCGTCGCTACAGCTAGGCGGCCGCGCGGGCCGCAAGCACGACGGAAACAATGACGTACACGGTGGCCAGGATGAGCGCGTATCGATAGCTCTTAACGCGCACCGACGCGTAATCGTCTCCACGTTCTAATCTCACTCCGTCCCAAGCGGCAACAGAGGCGGCAAAGACAATGGCAACCAGGGTCAGGATGCCCTGAGCGTCAAGCAGTGTGAATTGACTGGAGGAATTGAGCACTGAAGTTTCATTGAACATCCATAGCGCCGTGGAGAATAGCGCCACACCCAAGATGTTCAACCGCCTCGGGGTGTTCCATTCACCCCTTTGAAAGATCACCAGACTGAAGAATGCCATCAGGAAAGCAGCGAAGTAGACGGATGTCGATTTGAGAAACAAGGCCAGCGTGCCGTTCCGGGTCATCTCGATATCCACCGTCACCTCGGAATACCCGCTCCCACTGCCGTTCGCTTCCCCTGGGGAGCCAAAGCTCGTCGCGTAGTGGTGTACGCCTGCTTTTATGCTGCAGCTCCGGACCGCCAAGCTGTCTTGACCCATATTCGGCGCGCAACCGCTCTCGGCGTTGTCTGCCGTATAGACCTCGAATTCGACGGGGTCGTTTCCGTTCTCCACCACAATCTGCAGAACCTGACGGTCGAACGGGTATCGCCGTACGTCGAATTGATGACGGAATTTACCCGTCACCAGCATGTTGGAATACTGAACTCCATTGGATTCCGTTGTTGACTCTTTTTGATGCGTGGTCGTGGTGTTCGCGTTAGTGAATTCCAAGGTGTCCAGGGGGTTCTTAGAGGAATCAGGGCACACGCTCCATACCCACATGCGCGCTTCGAAACTATTGGTTGTGGGGCTGAAGTTGTACACGGCGTCGACGTAGACGCCGATCGAGCAGCTTCGCGGAATCGGCGGGCTGGGTTGGAGTGGCAGCGTATTCCGCTGCGTCGCGAGGGCCGGCACCACTGCGAAAGAAGTAAGTGCAAGCGGCACGAGCAGCCATCGAATCAAGCCGTACTTGACTCGACGCGCTCGAAGCGTCGAGAAGCCGCCGCGGCCGACTGGCATGGGTCAGTTGTTCCAAAGCATGGGTCAGTCGCTCCAAAGAATGATGGTCGGTGCGCTCACGGTACCCGGGAAATACCCAAGGGTGCCGCTAGAAGTTGTTCCACATCAAGTTATTCCACATCGAAGAGTCCCCGGAAGAATCAGGTCGCGGAACGCAATGCGCCGATTGCCAGATGCGTCGCTTCGCGAACTCCCCGTCCAACGCCTCAGAGAGTCGGACCTCCCCGAGGCTGGGATCGCCCGCCCGTGCAGCCCGCGGACCCTCGGAGGAAGTTGCCAGGGTGCTGATCACACCTGCGGCGGTCGTCCATCCAGAAGAGTCGATCCGGTACCCCAATCGCTCCAACGATCTATTCCCGACCGTCGGGTGCCCATGCACTCTGAATCGAATCGCCTGGAGCGGGAATAGCTGCGGTTACCGACGAACCGAAATGGTGGTCAATTGACTCTCGAGCCCCGCCGTCTGTCGACGGAGTCCACCACGGTCCCCGAACCGCTCGGGGACCGTCTCAGCCGCCAGATATTCGCAGTGCTGGCCCTCGGCACCACCCTGGTTCTGCTCACCTGGGTGGTGTTCTACATCGTCACCTCGCTGAGCTACGTCGCCGATGTCCCCCGATAACCGATGTCCCCCGATAAGACGACAGCGTGATCGCCCTCTGAAACCTCCGCTCGGCGGACGTCCGTCGCCGCCACCGAGGGCCACGATGGCCTTGGCAACACGGTCCTGCCAAGACCGGACAAACCCGAGGAGGACGATATGAGCAGCACCTTCACCCGCATTGTGACCGCCCTGACCGGCCCGGCTCTGGCTGCCGGCATCCTGGCCGCCGCTATCGCCGGCGCCGGCTCGGCACAGGCCCAGGTGGTCGGCAGTCAGACGCAGAACTGCATCACCTCGACCGGGGTCGGATCGGCAAAGGCCGGCGCACCCGACCCGATGACCCGGGCCGGCCAGCTCAATGTCTCGGCGCCGAGCGCGGCCACGGCGCCGACCAGCTGCATCAGCCACTGATCGCAGCCGTCAGGCGGCCCAGGGCAGGTACGGTAAGAACTCCGATCGAAGGAGCCCGCATGGACCGGTCCCGACGCCTTCTGCTGGCCGCGTTGCCGGCAGCGGCACTGGTGTCCGCCTGCAGTTCCGGGCAGTCGGCCGATACCACCAACCAGGCACCGCCCGTCCCGCCCACGCCGGGCAGCCCCGACGAGGCGATCGCAGTCCTGCTGGAGGGCAACGCCCGGTTCGCGGCTCGCACCCCGGCGATCCGCGACACCGCGGAGATCGAACGGGTGTGGCAAAGCGGTATCGGCAAGAGCCAGGAGCCCTTCGCCATGGTCCTGGGCTGTGCCGACAGCCGCCTGGCGCCTGAGCTGATCTTCGACCAGTTCGTCGGTGACATCTTCGTGGTGCGCGAAGCCGGCAATATCGCCCACTCGCCGACCAATATCGGCAGTCTGGAGTACGGCCAGGCGGTGCTGCGCGCCAAAGCGCTTGTCGTGCTGGGCCATTCCGACTGCGGCGCGGTCAACGCGGCGTTCAAACGCGATGCACCCGGCGCCAACATCCAGTCGATCGTCGATGCCATCAAGCCCGGCATCGCCGGCGCCCCGACCCTCGACGATGCAATCGCCCGCAACGTCGGCGCAGTGATCACCTACCTGCGCACCAACAGCCCACTACTGACCGACGCAGAGAAGACCGGCGCCTTCAAGATCGTCGGTGCGGTCTACGACATCAAGACCGCACGCGTCGGTCTGCTCTAGGCGCAGACGAGTTCGCGGGTGCCCGCCGACGCGGCAATGTCACCAGCGGCGCAGGCAGCCTGCGCGGGTTAGGCTGACCAGGTGCGCTCCGAACGAAAGTTCGCTGGTCGGATCCTGCCGGAAGCCCGTTTCCGGCGGTCGGACTGTGAGCGGATGCAACGCCGTCCCCCCGCCCGCAACCAACACTGGGCCGAGGCGGTCACCCGACCCCAGCGGATTCTCAACGTCGCCACCTGGATAGCCGCCTCGGTTACCGCGACACTGGGCATCCTGCAGACGGTCACCGGTGACAAGGTTCTGTCGGTTGGCGTCGTGAATCTCGCGACCGCGGGGTTGTTCCTGGCGATGCCACTACTGCACCGGTTCGGAACCATCATCGCCGCGGTGGTTTTCGTGGTGATCGCCTATGCGTCTTTGACCTTCGTCGGTTCACAGCTCGGCACCGACTCGGGCGTCCAGTTCTACTACCTGGTCTCCGCGTCGCTGGCCATCCTGGTGCTGGGCACCGAGCACCTGATGCTGGCCAGCGTCACCGCCGCGGTCGGCGCGGCTTTGGTGATCGCGATGCAGTTGCTGGTCCCCGGCGACACCGGTCTGCAGCCGAAGTGGGCGCTCACCGCCGGGTTCGTCGTCTCCACTATCGGAGCGGCGCTGATGATCTTCTCGACCGTCTGGTACGCCATGCGGGAGGTGACGCGCGCGGAGGCGGCCATGGAGGTGGAGTACGACCGCTCGGAGGCCCTGTTGGCGAACATCCTGCCTGCCCAGGTAGCCCGCCGATTGAAGGATCCGGCGCACGGGGTGATCGCCGACCGTTACGACGACGCCTCCATCCTCTTCGCCGATATCGCCGGGTTCACCGAGCGGGCCAGCGAGATCTCGCCGACCGAACTGGTCAGGTTCCTCGACCGGCTCTACACCACGTTCGACCGCTTGGTGGATCGCCACGGGCTGGAGAAGATCAAGACAACCGGCGATTCCTACATGGTCGTCAGTGGAGTGCCGGCGCCGCGCCCAGACCATGTCCAGGCCATCGCTGAGCTCGCCCTGGACATGTCCAAGGCGGTCGCCGGACTTCGCGACCCGCGCGGCAACCCGGTCCCGCTGCGGATGGGTATCGCCGCCGGCCCGGTGGTGGCCGGCGTGGTCGGGGCGCGCAAGTTCTTCTACGACGTGTGGGGCGATGCGGTCAACGTCGCTGCCCGGATGGAGACCACCGATCCCGAGGGGCGAATTCAGGTGCCGGAGAACGTCTTTGAACAGCTTCGCGACGACTTCGTTCTGGAGGAACGTGGCGAGGTCGACATCAAGGGCAAAGGCATCATGCGGACCTGGTACCTGGTCGGGCGCAAATCCGTCGTCTCACCGGATCCGGTTCCGGGCATGATCGAAAGCCGCAGCGGCTAGGCGAACTACATCACCTTCGACAGGAAGGCTTTGGTCCGCTCGTGCTGGGGATTGCTCAGCACCTCACGCGGTGCTCCGCTTTCGACGATGACCCCGCCGTCCATGAACACCAACTGGTCGGCGACCTCGCGGGCGAAACCCATCTCGTGGGTCACCACCACCATCGTCATCCCGGCGGCCGCGAGTTTCTTCATCACGGCCAGCACTTCGCCGACCAGCTCGGGGTCCAGCGCGGATGTCGGCTCGTCGAACAGCATCAGCTTGGGTTCCATGGCCAGCGCACGGGCGATTGCGACCCGCTGCTGCTGCCCGCCGGACAACTGCGCCGGATAGGCCTCTTCCTTACCGGCCAGACCCACCTGACTGAGCAGTTCGCGGGCCCGTTCCAGCGCCGCGGCCTTCTTGACACCCTTTACGTGCACCGGCGACTCGATGACGTTGTCCAGGGCAGTGCGGTGCGGGAAAAGGTTGAAGTGCTGGAACACCATGCCGATGTCCCGGCGCTGTTTGGCCGCCTCGCGCGGGGACATCTCGTGCAGTTTGCCGGCCCTCTCGTGGTAGCCGACCAACTTGCCGTCCACGTACAACCGGCCGGCGGAGACGGTCTCGAGATGGTTGATACAGCGCAGGAAAGTGGACTTACCGGAGCCGGACGGTCCGACGAGCACCAACACCTGCCCGCGCTCCACCGACAGCGTCACCCCTTTGAGAACCTGCAGGGCCCCGAAGCTCTTACAGACCATTTCGGCCCGGACCATCTCGCTCATACGTGACCCGTCTCGGTCTGCGCCTTGGCCAGGGCCTCGAGTTGCTTGGAAGTCAACTGCCGCGAGATGCCCTTGGAGAAGTACTTCTCCAGGTAGTACTGACCGACCATCAGGATGCTCGTCACGATCAGGTACCAGGTCGCCGCCACCAGCAGCATCGGGACCGGTTCGAAGATGCGCGCGGCGATCTCTCGCGAGGCGATGCTGTAGAGGTCATAGGAGTACGGCACCGCGGTCACCAGCGAGGTGGTCTTCAGCATGCTGATGAGCTCATTGCCGGTGGGCGGAATGATCACCCGCATGGCCTGCGGAAGCACGGTGCGACGCATCGTCAAACCCCAGGACATCCCCAGCGCCGTGGAGGCCTCCGTCTGCCCCTCAGGCACGGAAGTGATTCCGGCCCTGATGATTTCGGCCATGTAGGCCGCCTCGTTGAGGCCAAGGCCGATGACAGCGAGCAGGAACGGGATGGACAGGGTCTGCAGGTTGACATGGAGCAGCGACGGACCGAACGGCACCCCGAGTTGGACGTTCTGGTAGATCGTCGGGATGAGTCCCCAGAACACCAGCTGGACGTAGACCGGCGTGCCGCGGAAGATCCAGAGGAACACCCAGGCGACGGACTGGAACACCGGGTTGGGTGACAGTCGCATCACCGACATCACGATGCCGAGCGCGACACCGATCACCATTGCGTAGACGGTCAGCTGCAGGGTGTTCCACACCCCGAGCAGGATCCGATCGTTGAACAGATACTCGCCGTAGGTGGACCAGCCGTATGCCTTATTGGTGGCTGCGCCGTAGATGAACAGTCCGACCAGGATGATGATCGCGCCCGCCCCCACCCACCGCCACGGGTGCCGCAGCGGCACCGCATCGATGGCGGCAGGCGCCAATCCCTGGACTGAAGTCATCGGGGATTAACTGGTGGCACCGTTGATGGTCGGCTTCTCGAGCATGCCCTTCTCGACGCCCCAGTTGGTGGCAATAGTCTTGTAGTCGCCAGTCGAGATGAGGTGCTCGAGTGCCTTGAGCATCGACTTCGCCAGCGGCGAGTCCTTCTTCACCGGCCAGCCGTACGGGGCCGCCTCGAAGATCTCCCCGGCCGCCTCGATCTTGCCGTTGCTCTGCTTGATCGCGTAGTCCGTCACCGGCGAATCAGCCGACATCGCATCGGCCTGCCCCAGGATCACCGCGTTGGTGGCGGCGTCCTGACTGTCGAACTTCAGGATCTCGATCTCGGGCTTGCCGGCATCGACACATTTCTTGCTCTTACCCGGAAGCTCGTCGGTCTCCTCGACGGTGGTTGCCTGCACCGCGACCTTCTTGCCGCAGGCATTGCTCGGGTCGATGCCCGCACCGGGTTTCTGAGCCCACTGGATGCCGGCGGTGAAGTAGTCGACGAAGTCGACGGAAGCCTGGCGCTCCTTGGTGTCGGTGAAGGAGGACATCCCGACGTTGAAGGTGCCCTGCTGGATGGACGGGATGATCTTGGCGAAGTCCGCCTCGCGGTAGTCCGCGGTGAGACCCATCGTGGCGGCCACGGCGTTCATCAGATCCACGTCGAACCCGACGATCTTGCCGCTGCTGTCCTTGAACTCATTGGGCGGGTAGGGGATGTTGACACCGACGACGAGCTTGCCGGAGCTCCTGATGTCATCGGGTACCGAGGCGGCGATCTCGTCGACCTTCTGCGCAGTGACGGCGGTGCTTGCACCTCCGGCGGCGGAGCCCGATCCCGACTCGGAACTCTTGGAACACCCGGAAAGGGTCAAAGCACCCGTAGCGGCGACCACCACCGCGACCCGCCACCAACGCACCGCACTGTCCTGAGCTGTGAACACAGTTGCCCTCTCCCAACGAAATTGCCCGATGGCCGGACATTAGCCGACCGGAGAACAATGTGCCGGGCATCGCCGTTACAGGCCTGCTCAAAAGCCAAATCGTGACCGGGCAGAAGGCGGAATTTAACCCGGGCGTGGGTAAGCTCCCGCCCATGACAAACACCGCTAGTGGACCGCTTGCCGGCCACCTCTGGAAGTCAGTGCTGCTCACCGGGATCCTCTCGGTCATCCTCGGCGGGATGGTGCTGAAGTGGCCCGGGCAGACCATCGTCCTGGTGGCGATCTTTTTCGGCGCCTACCTGCTCGTGACCGGTATCTCGCAGGTCTTCCACGCATTCACCCTGCACATCACCGGCGGCGGCCGGGCCCTGCTGTTCATCAGTGGCGCGGCATCACTGGTACTGGCCGTGCTGTGCTTCCGCCATCTCGGTGACGCCATCTGGCTGCTGGCAATCTGGATCGGTATCGGCTTCATCTTCCGGGGTGTCGCCGAAACGGCTTCGGCGATCAGCGATGAGACCACCCCGGGCCGCGGTTGGCAGATCTTCCTGGGCATCATCACCCTGATCGCCGGCATCATCGTGATGGCCTCCCCCATCACTTCGCTGGCCACGCTGACCCTGGTCGTCGGAATCTGGCTGATCGTCATCGGTGTGATGGAGATCGTCACCTCCTTCGGTATCCGCAAGGCGGGCAGCAATGTCCGCGCCGCCGTCGGTGAGGCTCTCGGCGCTCGCTGAGCCGAACCGCACAACCCACTGGGGCGCGGATCGCGGTGGCACACTGCCATCGCCGATCCGCGCCCTACTATTTTGAATGGTCAGCGGGGTAACCTGACCTCCGAATCCAGTTCCCGCACGAGATGTGAGCGATGACCCAAACTCCGGAATGGCCACGCAGACCCGAGGGGCCGACTGCCGCCGAGCAGCCGTACCCCTATGCGTATCCGCCCACACCCCCGGGCCGGTACCCAGACGGATATTCGCCGATGTCCTACGGGAACTACCCGGTCGCTCCGGTTCTGCGTAACGGTCTCGGAGTCACCGCACTCGTCGTCGCGATCTTCGCGCTGCTGCTGACCATCACCGTCGCCGGCGGCGTCGTCCTGGGCATCATCGCCGTCGTCATCGGGTTTTTCGGGCGTGCGCGCATCAGACGCTCCGAGGCCGACAATCCCGGTGTCACGCTCGCCGGGATCGTCCTCGGCGTTCTCGCGATCATCATCGCGCTGTTGTTCGTCCCGTTCTTCTGGGTCCCGGTGTTCAAACAGGTCGGGGCTTCCGACTACGTCGACTGCCTGCAGCAGGCCGGGCAGGACCCGGTCAAGGCCCAGGAATGCTCCGATGAACTTCGGCAGTCCCTGGAGACGCACTTCACCGAAACCAGGACCCCGGGCCGCTAGTCGCCGGTGGCGGCTTCACCGTGGTGTCGATCTCGCGTCAGCGGGTCCCCGGGAAGTGCTTGACGATGCCCTCCTGGGCGACCGTGGCGACGACCTGCCCAGCCGGGTTGAAGAAGTGCCCCATACCGAGTCCGCGAGACTCCGCCGCGACGGGCGAACCGGTGGAATAGAGCACCCAGTCGGCGAAGTCGACCTGCCGGTGGAACCAGACCGAATGGTTGATCGTCACCGCGAAGATGCGGTCCCACCCCCAGGACAGGCCGTGGGTCGTGATGATCGAGTCGAGCACCGTGGTGTCGGAGGAGTAGACCATCGCCGCGGTGTGCAGCACGGGGTCGTCAGGCAGCACGCCGTCGGCCTTCATCCAGACCCGGTTGCACGCCAGCCGCTCGTCCTTCTTCCGCATCACCCAGGCAGGGTCGTTGGTGTAGCGCCATTCGATCGGCCGCATGGCCTCGGCGAAATGCGGAACCACCTCTTCATAACCGACGAGCAGATCGTCAATCGTGGGCAGCCCGTGCGGTTGGGGCACCTCCGGCATGTCGATGTTGTGTTCCAGTCCGTGCCCGCCGGAGAGATAGGACACCAGGGCGGTGGCCAACAGCTTCCCGCCCTGGATCGCATCGACGCGACGGTTAGCGAAGCGCCGCTCGTCGCGAAGCCGGACGACATGGAACTCGATATCGGAGGCGGGGTCGCCGCCGGCGATGAAGTGCACCGAAAGCGCACTCGGCGGAAGTGCGCTGGCAACGGTCCGACTGGCGGCCACGAACGCCTGGGCCATCATCTGGCCGCCGAAGGTGCGGATCGGATTCTTGCGGGGGTGACACCCGGTGAATAGGTCGCCGCCGAACGGAGAAAGCTCAAGAATGGCCAGCAGATCGTCGAAGTCCGAACTCGCCACGTATCCAGCGCTCCCCTAGCTTGCGACAGGCCGACTCAGTGGTCGTCCTCTCCGATCCGGTGCACGTGGATCAGGTTGGTCGAGCCTACTGTGCCGGGCGGGGCGCCTGCGACGATGATCACCAGGTCGCCACGCTGATAGCGGGCCAATTTGAGCAGCGCATGATCCACCTGTCGGATCATGGCATCGGTGCTGTCCGCCCCCTCGACGATGAACGTCTCAGTGCCCCAGGTCAGAGCCAGCTGATTGCGCATCTCCGGGTCGGTGACGAAGGCCAGCAGCGGCAGCCGACTGTGTAGTCGGGCCAGCCGACGGACGGTGTCACCGGATGAGGTGAAGGCGATCAATGCCTTGGCATCGAGCCGCTCGCCGATATCGCGAGCCGCATAGGAGATGACACCGCGTTTGGTGCGCGGCAGATGGGCCAGCGGAGCGCCGGTGGAATCCCGTTCCATCCGGGTGACGATCCGGGCCATGGTCTGGACCGCCTCGAGCGGAAATGTGCCGACCGAGGTCTCCCCGGACAGCATGACCGCGTCGGCGCCATCGAGAATGGCGTTCGCGACGTCGGATGCCTCCGCGCGGGTGGGACGGGAGTTCTCGATCATCGACTCCAACATCTGGGTCGCGACGATCACCGGCTTGGCATTCTCCCGCGCGATCTCGATGGCGCGCTTCTGCACCAGCGGCACTTCCTCGAGCGGCAACTCCACACCCAGGTCGCCACGGGCGACCATCACCGCATCGAAGGCCCGCACAATGGCTTCGAGATTCTCGACCGCTTCGGGCTTCTCGAGTTTGGCCACCACCGGCACCCGCCGGCCGACGCGGTCCATCACTGTGTGGACCAGGTCGATATCCGACGGGGACCGCACGAACGACAGCGCGACGATGTCCACACCGATCTTGAGCGCGAACTCGAGGTCCTCGATGTCCTTCTCGGAAAGGGGCGGAACCGACACGGCCATGCCCGGCATGGAAAGCCCTTTGTTATTGCTGACCGGACCACCCTCGGTCACCGTGCACACGACATCATTGCCGTCGACGCGCTCTACCACTAGGCCGACCTTGCCGTCGTCGACCAGGAGACGGTCGCCGGCGCGAGCGTCGTCGGCAAGTTGTTTGTAGGTGGTCGACACCCGGTCCTTGGTGCCCTCGCAATCCTCAACGGTGATGCGCACCGTCTCACCGTTAACCCAGACCGTCTTCGATTCCGTGAAGCGGCCCAGCCGGATCTTGGGACCCTGCAGATCCGCCAGGATGCCGACAGCGCGGCCGGTGGCTTCGGCAGCCGCCCGGACCCGGGTGTAGGCGGCCTCGTGGTCAGCGTGTTCGCCGTGGCTGAAGTTCAGCCGGGCGACGTCCATCCCCGCCTCGACCAACGCCGTCACCATCTCTTGGGAGTTGGTCGCCGGGCCGAGAGTACAGACGATCTTGCCGCGCCGTTTCACGACCTGAGCATAGTCGCGCAGCCACCGACCAGGCGCGGCCAGGAGCGGCTAGGAGGCGAACAAGGTTGGAACGAGGGGGAAACCGGGCAGATTGCGGACCACGGTCCACACCACCGCCGAGACCGCGATAAGAGCGAGGGCAACCGGTGTGAAGGTCCGTTGACCATTGCGCCTCCGCCAGAACCACCACAGCGCCAGTACCGGCAGACCGATCAGCAGGAAGACATTGTCGACGACGGCAGCCGAGAGGTCACCGTGCAACAGGTCGTGGGTCATCCGCAGACCACCGCAGGCCGGGCAGTTCCAGCCGGTCAGCAGTTTGAACGGACAGGGCGGGAACAGCGAACCGGGCCGGTGCGGGTCGACCAGGCCGACGTACCCGAGCGCGCCGAGTGCGAGCACGCCACCGCCCACACTTCCGTACACCCGGGTGCGCTCGGCCATGATGCTCACCCGTCACGCAGTGGGCGGCCCTGTGGGTCCCGCACCTGCCCGGTCAAGATCAGCACGGAGTCGATGATCGCCCAGATGACCGGAATGGCGAAACCGATTCCGCAGGTGAGCATTCCGATTACGAACCCACCGATCAGACCGACGATGAGCTGCGCGATGCCGAGCGAGGTGTAGCCCAGGTAGATCCGGCCGATCCCCAGTACGCCGACAAGGCCCAGCAACTGCAGCAGGCCGGCGACAATCTTCGACTTGTCCGAGAGCGGCTCGCCGGTCAACGGGCTGCGGCCGAAGGGCGCCATCGGGTCCGGGTAGTACCCAGGTGGCAGGTACGGCGGAGGGAACTGGCCCGGCGGCGGATAGTTCGGCGGCGCCTGATAGGCCGGCGGCGGCTGGTAGTTCGGCGGTGGCTGGTAGGGCGGCGGGGTCGCCTCTCCACCCCCGAACGGCGGCTCTGTCATGAATCCAGGATGCCAGAGGGTCAGTCGTCGCCTCGGGCGTTGACGCCCCAGAGCAGGCGGCGCACCGTCGCGCGGAAGCCGGGCCCCGTGGCGGGCGGGGTATCGACCGGGGTCTCAGCGACGGCCTCGGTGACCACCTCAGCGATGGCATCGACCTCGATCACGGGTTCGGGTTCGGGTTCGGGTTCGGGTTCGGGTTCGGGTTCGGGTTCGGGTTCGGGTTCGGGTT
>NZ_JBPCSX010000078.1:0-2677 GCF_051006775.1 Mycobacterium sp. | reverse complement strand
GAGTTGATCCTGCCGATCGCCCTGGCGGTGCAGAACCGCATTTCGGTCACTGACCTGGCCCAAACGCTATCGGTGTATCCGTCACTGTCGGGTTCCATCGTCGAGGCGGCCCGCCGTCTTATGGCCCATGACGATCTCGACTAGCCTGACCAACCATGAGTGACCCGATCCTGCGACCGGGCAACGGTCAGACCTTCATCGGACCCGCCCAGCGGGCGCAAGCCTGGGAGCGCCTGGGCGCTGAACAGTTCGACGTCGTGGTGATCGGCGGCGGCGTGGTGGGCGCCGGCGCCGCCCTCGACGCCGCGACCCGCGGACTGAAGGTGGCCCTGGTCGAAGCCCGCGACTTCGCATCCGGCACGTCCAGCCGCAGTTCGAAGATGTTCCACGGCGGCCTGCGCTACCTCGAACAGTTGGAGTTCGGTCTGGTGCGGGAGGCATTGCATGAGCGCGAGCTCTCCCTGACCACGCTCGCACCGCACCTCGTCAAGCCGCTGCCGTTCCTCTTCCCGCTGACCAATCGGATTTGGGAACGGCCCTACATCGCGGCGGGCATCTTCCTCTACGACCAGCTCGGCGGAGCGAAATCTGTTCCCGCGCAACGGCATCTGACCAAGGCGGGCGCGCTGCGGATGGCGCCTGCGCTCAAGCGCAACGCGTTGATCGGCGGTATCCGCTACTACGACACCGTGGTCGACGACGCCCGGCACACCATGATGGTGGCCCGTACCGCGGCGCACTACGGCGCGGTGGTCCGGACCTCCACCCAGGTGGTGGGCATGCTCACCGAAGGCGACCGGGTGGTCGGGGTGACGGTGCGCGATTCCGAGGATGGTCGGGTCGCCGACGTCCGCGGACACGTCGTCATCAATGCCACCGGAGTCTGGACCGACGAGATTCAGGCGCTGTCCCGGCAGCGGGGGCGGTTCCGGGTGCGGGCCTCCAAGGGTGTGCACATCGTGGTTCCGCGGGACCGGATCGTCAGCGAGGTGGCGATCATCCTGCGCACCGAGAAGTCGGTGCTGTTCGTCATTCCGTGGGGCACGCACTGGATCATCGGCACCACCGACACCGACTGGAACCTGGACCTGGCCCATCCGGCGGCCACCAAGGCCGACATCGACTACATCCTCGAACACGTCAACACCGCACTGGCCACGCCGATCACCCACAACGACATCGACGGGGTGTACGCCGGGCTACGTCCACTGCTGCACGGTGAGAGCGAGGAGACCTCCAAGCTGTCCCGCGAGCATGCGGTCGGGGTGCCCACCCCGGGACTTGTCGCCATCGCCGGCGGCAAGTACACCACCTATCGGGTGATGGCCGCCGATGCCGTCGACGCCGCCGCCGAGTTCGTTCCGTCGCGGGTGGCGCCCTCGATCACCGAGAAGGTCCCGCTGCTCGGAGCCGACGGCTACTTCGCACTGATCAACCAAACCGATCATGTGGGCAAGGAGTACAACCTGCACCCGTATCGGGTGCGGCATCTGCTGGACCGCTACGGCTCGCTGATCGGTGATGTGCTGGAGCTGGCCGAAGCCCAGCCCGACCTGTTGGAGCCGATCGCCGAGGCGCCGGTGTATCTGCGGGTGGAGGCGGCGTACGCGGCCGTCGCCGAGGGTGCGCTGCACCTGGAGGACATCCTGGCCCGCCGGATGCGGATCTCCATCGAGTACCCGCACCGCGGAGTGGACTGCGCCCGCGAGGTGGCCGAGATCGTCGCCCCGATCCTGGGCTGGTCGCAGAACGACATCGACACCGAGGTCGACACCTACGTCGCGCGGGTGGAGGCCGAGGTCCGGTCGCAGACTCAGCCCGACGACGAGTCCGCCGATGCGCTGCGGGCCGCCGCACCGGAGGCGCGGACCGAAATCCTCGAGCCCGTGCCCTTGACGTGACGGATGTGCTCGGACCGGCCCGGCTGCGACTTCACGGCGGCAATGTGGCCGACGAGTTCGGCCGGCGCTTCGGCCCGGCAGCCAGGGCCAAGGTGATCGCAGGCGGGGTGTTCACCGCCGACGGGGTCGTGCTCGATGCGACAACGGTCCTGCCGGCCGGAGCATTGGTCTACCACTACCGCGACCTTCCCGACGAGGTCGAGGTTCCGTTCGGTATGCCGGTGCTCTACCGCGACCAGAACATTGTCGTCGTGGACAAGCCGCACTTTCTGGCCACCATGCCGCGCGGCTCGCATATCGCGCAGACCGCGCTGGTGCGGCTGCGCCGGGAACTGGATCTGCCCGAGCTCAGTCCGGCTCACCGGCTGGACCGGCTGACCGCGGGAGTGCTGCTGTTCACCGTGCGACGGGAGGTGCGTGGCGCGTATCAGACCCTGTTCGCCCGGGGTGAGGTCGCCAAGATGTATCTGGCGGTCTCCTCAGCGGGTCCGGATCTTGCTGGGCCGCAGATGGTTTCGAATCGGATCATCAAGCGGCGCGGGATTTTGCAGGCGACGGTGGAACCGGGGGAGCCGAACGCGCAGAGTCTGGTAGAACCACTCGGTGAAGGGCGCTACCGGCTGACACCCCGTACCGGCAGGACCCACCAGTTGCGGCTACACATGGCCGGTCTCGGCCGGCCGATCGACAACGACCCGCTGTATCCGGATGTGCTCGACGTGGCGGCGGGGGACTTCTCCCGTCCGTTGCGGCTGCTGGCGCATCGGCTGGAATTC
>NZ_JBPCSX010000077.1:0-17224 GCF_051006775.1 Mycobacterium sp. | reverse complement strand
GCGCCCACCATGCGCATGATCCCGATCTCGGTGCGTCTGGTGTAGGCCGCGACCTGAACCATGTTGGCGATCAACAGAACTGCGCCGATGGCCTGCACCACCGCGATCGCGAACGCGACCTTGGACAGCCCGTCGAGCACGGCGAACAACCGGTCGATCAGATCCTTCTGGTTGAGCACATTGAGCACACCGGGCTGCCCCTGCAGAGCGGTGTCGAAATCCTTGTGCTGCTCGGGCTGATTGAGTTTGACGATGAACGAGGCCGGGAACGAGTCCTTGCTCGCGACGTCGCGGTACTCCGGAAACTTCGTCACCGCATCGTTGTAGGCGTCGTCACGGTTGAGATACCGCACGCTCTTGACGTCATCGCGCTCTTCGATCTTGGTGCGCAACGCTTTACACGCATCCCCGTCACAGCTGGGGTCATTCGCCGAGACGTCCGGGGTCAGGAACACCTGACTCTCGACACGGTCGAGGTAGATATTGCGCGACTGATCGGCCAGCCGGACCACCAGCAGACCGCCGCCGAGCAGGCCCAGTGAGATCGCGGTCGTCAGGATCATCGCGATCGTCATGGTGACGTTGCGGCGGAGCCCGGTGACGACCTCATTGACCAGAAAGCCGGCGCGCATCAGCGGTCCATTCCGTAGACGCCGCGCTGCTCGTCGCGGACCAGCCGGCCCAGCGAGAGCTCCACCACCCGTTGGCGCATGGAGTCGACGATGTGGTGGTCGTGGGTGGCCATCAGCACGGTGGTGCCGGTCCGGTTGATCCGGTCCAGCAGGTCCATGATGTCCCGGCTGGTTTCCGGGTCGAGGTTGCCGGTGGGCTCGTCGGCCAGCAGCACCAGGGGCCGGTTGACGAACGCCCGGGCGATCGCCACCCGCTGCTGCTCACCACCGGACAGTTCGGCCGGCAGCCGGTTTGCCTTGCCGGAGAGCCCGACCATCTCCAGCACCTCCGGGACCACCTTCTTGATGGTGTCCGACGGTTTGCCGATCACCTCAAGGGCGAAGGCGACGTTCTCGAACACGGTCTTCTGCTGCAGCAGCCGGAAATCCTGAAAGACGCAGCCGATCACCTGTCGAAGTTTGGGGATGTTGCGGCCGGAAAGCTTGTTGACGTGGAACTTCGACACCTGGACCTCGCCGGAGGTGGGCGACTCCTCAGCCAGCAGCAACCGCATGAACGTGGACTTGCCCGACCCCGAGGGGCCGATCAGGAAGACGAACTCACCCTTGTCGATCTTGAGCGTGACGTTGTCCAGCGCAGGCCTCGCCGACGCCTTGTACTGCTTGGAGACATGGTCCAGGCTGATCATCACGGGGGCCAAGTCTAGTCGTGGCCGCACGGGGCTAGGGCGTCGGCGCGGGTGGCACCGGCGTGGTGGGGCGCGCCGAGGACGGCGTCGACGTGCTGGCCGGCTCCCCACTGGGCGTCGGCGTCACCGGCGTTGTCGTCGGACTGGC
Organism: Mycobacterium sp.; assembly: GCF_051006775.1. Lineage (GTDB taxonomy): Bacteria > Actinomycetota > Actinomycetes > Mycobacteriales > Mycobacteriaceae > Mycobacterium. The sequence continues at coordinate 15,755 of NZ_JBPCSX010000077.1, read as the reverse complement.
CTCCGTCGTCGACGGCGGCGTCATGCTGGTCGTGGTCCCGGGCGTGGTCGCGGGTGTGGTCTCCGCCGTGGTCTCGGTCGGGGTGTGCCGTTGCACGTCGGTGCGCGGCGCCCAGGTGTAGGCCGGATCCGGGATGAAGCCCGGCGGCACCACCTCGGTGGCCGGCACCTGGTCGGGCGGCGACGGCGGGGGCTCGTAGGTCTCGTAGAGCCAGCCGATCCCGATGAACGCAAGGATCAGCACCAGGGTGGAGGTGCGCATCCGGCCGCCCAGGATGAAGCGCGGCCAGTTCCTGCCTTCGCGAGGATTGGTCACGGCTGCTGACCCTCCTGCCCCACCCCGCCCACGGCGGCCTCGTCAACGGGGGGTGCGGCGACCGCGCTGGCGATACCGGCCTTGCTCAGCGCCGCGATCACCAGCAGCCGCAGTCGCCGGCCGACGTCGAACTGTTTGCCCGGCAGTGTGCGGGCAGTCATCTGCAGATTGACGGTGTCCAGTTCGATGCTCTTCACACCCATCAGCTTCGGCTTTTCCAGGAGCAGATCGTGCAGTGTCGGGTCACTCGGTGCGGCATCGCATACGGCGTGCAGAACCTCGTTGACCTTCTTGACGTCGGCACTGCTGGGCACCGGGATGTCGATCACCGCACGCGCCCAGTCCTTGGACAGGTTGAGCGTCTTCATGATCTGACCGTTGGGGATCGTGTACATCTCCCCCTCCGGGGTGCGCAGCTTGGTGACGCGCAGGGTCACATCCTCGACGGTGCCCATGGCGTCATTGCTCGAACCCAGGGTCAGCTGCACCAGATCGCCGAAGCCGTACTGCTTTTCGGTGATGATGAAAAAACCGGCCAGTAGGTCCTGAACGATGCGCTGCGCACCGAAACCCAGTGCGGCGCCGATCACCGCGGCCGGTGCCACCAGCGAGCTCACCGGGACGGCCAGGATATCGGTGATCTCGACTATGACCATGACACCCACCAGTGCGATGGCCACCGACGAGATCACCGAGGCGACGGCCTGGCGGTGCTTGGAGCCCTCGGTGCGGACCAGATCATCGCTGTTCTGGAATCTGGCGTCCATCCGCCGGCTGATCCGGCCGGCCAGCCAGCTGATGAACCGGGACGCCAGCACCGCACCGATGATCAGCAGTGCAATGCTCATCGTCTTGGTCAGGACCGACTCGCCGAGTTCGCCGTGCCAGAAGTCATGCCAGCGGCCACCCGCGGCGCTGATGGCGAAATCAGTCGTTCCCGTGGCGACGGCCACAAATTCACTCATCGTCGTCGCGCCGGTTGCGCCAGCGGATCCCCGCCTCGAGGAACCCGTCGATATCCCCGTCCAGGACGGCGGTCGGATTGCCGACCTCGTACTCGGTCCGCAGATCCTTGACCATTTGGTAGGGGTGCAGCACGTAGGAGCGCATCTGGTTGCCCCATGAGCTGCCGCCGTCGCCCTTGAGGGCGTCCATCTCGGCGCGCTCCTCGTGACGTTTGCGCTCCAGCAGTTTGGCCTGCAGCACCCGCATCGCCGACACCTTGTTCTGCAGCTGCGACTTCTCGTTCTGACAGGTCACCACGATGTTGGTCGGGATATGGGTCAGCCGCACCGCCGAGTCGGTGGTGTTGACCGACTGCCCGCCCGGTCCGCTGGAGCGGTAGACGTCGACGCGGACGTCGGTCTCCGGGATGTCGATGTGGTCGGTGGTCTCGGTGACCGGCAGCACCTCGACTTCGGCGAAGGAGGTCTGGCGGCGGGCCTGGTTGTCGAACGGGCTGATCCGCACCAGCCGGTGGGTGCCCTGTTCGACCGAGAGCGTGCCGTAGGCGTACGGGGCGTGCACCGCGAAGGTGGCGCTCTTGATGCCGGCCTCCTCGGCGTAGGAGGTGTCGAACACCTCCACGCCGTAGTTGTGCTGCTCGGCCCAGCGGATGTACATCCGCATCAGCATCTCGGCCCAGTCGGCGGCGTCCACCCCGCCGGCACCGGACCGGATGGTGACCAGCGCCTCGCGCTCGTCGTACTCGCCGGACAGCAGGGTGCGGACCTCCATGGCCTCGATATCGGCCTGCAGTGCCCTGAGCTCGGCGTCGGCCTCGGCCAGCGCCGCCTCCGCGCCGGCGCCCTGCTCTTCCGCCGCCATCTCGTAGAGCACCGGCAGGTCGTCGAGCCGGCCGCGCAGGCCCTCGATGCGGCGCAGGTCGGCCTGGGCGTGCGAGAGCTCGCTGGTGACCTTCTGGGCGTTGGCCTGGTCATCCCACAGCTTCGGATCGGCGGCCTCGTTCTCCAGCCGCTCGATCGTCGCCCGCAGCTCATCGACGTCGATCACCCGCTCCACCGTGGTCAGAGTGGTGTCGAGGGCGTCGATGTCAGACTGTCGGTCCAGATCCACGAGGTGTCACGTTACCGGCGAGGTCCTAACCGGCCCCCGCTACCATCCGACAATGCCCCCGTTTCACGTAGCGGTCGTCGGTGCCGGCCCGTCAGGATTCTTCGCCGCGGCGTCGCTGCTGCGGTTCGGTGCCGAGTCGGCCGGCGCCGGTGGGCCCGACGTCCGGATCGACATGATCGAAATGCTGCCGACTCCTTGGGGTTTGGTGCGCTCCGGCGTGGCCCCCGACCACCCCAAGATCAAGTCGATCAGCCGGACCTTCGAGAAGACCGCCGAGGATCCACGCTTCCGCTTCTTCGGCAATGTCACCGTGGGCGAACACGTTTCAACTGACGAACTGTCCGACCGTTACGACGCCGTGGTCTATGCGGTGGGCACCCAGTCCGACCGGACAATGGGGATCCCCGGCGAGGATCTCCCCGGAAGCGTGCCGGCGGTGGACTTCGTCGGCTGGTACAACGCCCACCCGCACTTCACCGATATGGACCCCGACATCTCGACGGGCCGAGCGGTGGTGATCGGCAATGGGAACGTGGCCATCGACGTCGCACGAATCCTGGTGACCGATCCCGACGTTCTGGCCAAGACCGACATCGCCGATCACGCCCTGGAGGCGTTGCGCGCCAAGGGAATTTCCGAAGTGGTGATCGCCGGCCGCCGCGGGCCGTTGCAGGCCGCCTTCACCACGCTGGAAATCCGGGAACTCGGCGAACTCGAGGGAGTGGACGTCATCGTCGACCCGGCCGATCTGGCCGGCATCAGCGATGAGGACGCCGTGGCCGCCGGCAAGACCGAGGCCGCCAATATCAAGGTGCTCCGCGATTACGCGACCCGCGCGCCGCGGGAGGGGCACCGCCGGATCGTGTTCCGGTTCGCCACCTCGCCGGTGCAGATCACCGGATCCGGGCACGCCGAGGAGATCGTGCTGGGCCGCAACGAACTCGTCGAGCACGACGGCCGCGTGGTGGCCCGCGATACCGGCGAGCGCGAGACCCTGCCGGTGCACCTGGTGGTGCGGGCCGTCGGCTACGCCGGCGTGCCGGTACCGGGCCTGCCCTTCGACGACAGCCGCGGGACGATCCCGCACACCGGCGGCAAGATCACCGGACGGGTCAACGATTACGTCACTGGCTGGATCAAGCGCGGGCCGTCGGGGGTGATCGGCACGAACAAGAGCGACTCGCAGGACACCGTCGACACCCTGGTGGCCGATCTGGCCTCAGCTTCGGCGCGCGGAGCCGACCCCGACGAACTGGCGGCCTGGCTGCTGGAGTGCTCGCCACAGCTGATCACCGGGGAGCACTGGCGGGTGCTCGATAGCCACGAGCGCTCAGCCGGTGAGCCGCACGGCCGTCCGCGGGTCAAGCTGACCAGCGTGGCCGACATGCTGCGCGTCGCGCACGGCTAGGGTGCCCCAGCCGCACCCCCGCGCCCTCCCCGCGCCCTCCCCCTTTCCGCCGCACGTGAAGCTATCTTCACCCTCGGCGCGGGCAGTGAAGATAGCTTCACGCTGGAGGGGTGGACCTAGGGCGCTGGACGGGGTGGACCTAGGCGGGCGGCGCGAAGAACCACTTGTCCGGGTTCTTCGGCGAGTACACCACCGGGATGAGCTGGCCCATGGTCGGCCAGTTGGCGGCGTCGACGGCCATCCGCTGATAGACCACATGCTCGGCGACGGTCGGCCCGGTGATCACCCCGGTGATGGTGACGAAGTGCTCACCGGGCTCATCCGGTCGCGGGCTCAGGCCCGTCACCAGCAGGGTGCCCGGCGCCATCTCACCGCGCGGGCCGCGCCGCCCCATCAGCCGCGGCCCCAGCACCAGGGCCAGTGAACCGATGATCAGCAACAGCACTGCGAACTCCCACATGCTGCCCATGGTAGGACTGCAGCCATGACCGATGTGCAGTCCGATCTGGACCTGGCGCTGGATCTGGCCGCCCACGCCGATGCAATCACCGGGGCCCGGTTCGGTGCGCTGGACCTCCACGTCGAGCACAAACCCGACCTGACCCCGGTCAGCGATGCCGATATCGCGGTCGAATCAGCGCTGCGTGACGTGCTGGCCGCGCGGCGTCCCGATGACGCGATCTTCGGCGAGGAGCACGGCGGTGAGCCGCTGGACCGCGGCCGCCAGTGGGTGATCGACCCGATCGACGGCACCAAGAACTTCGTTCGCGGGGTTCCGGTGTGGGCCACCCTCATCGCGCTGCTGCACGACGGCGTCCCGGTGGTCGGGGTGGTCAGCGCCCCGGCGCTGAACCGGCGGTGGTGGGCCGCGGCCGGCCTGGGCGCCCACACCGCATTCGGCGAGGGTCCTGCCCGACGGCTGTCGGTCTCCGGAGTCGCCGACCTCGCCGAGGCGAGCCTGTCGTTCTCCAGTCTGTCCGGGTGGGCCGAACGCGGACTGCGGGAGCGCTTCGTGGCGCTCACCGACGCGGTGTGGCGGGTGCGCGGCTACGGCGACTTCTTCTCCTACTGCCTGCTGGCCGAGGGAGCCGTCGACATCGCCGCCGAACCGGAGGTGAAGCTCTGGGATCTGGCGCCATTGGACATCCTGGTCCGCGAAGCCGGCGGGACGTTCACCAACCTGGCCGGCGTCCCCGGCCCGCACGGCGGCAGCACTGTGGCGACAAACACGCTGCTACACGCGGCCGCGCTGGCCTACCTTACTCCGGAGTAAGATAGGCTGATCCGATGGACCCTGACCGCGGCGTCGGCCGGCACCGACACAAGCGCGACGCCATCGACGTCGGCATGAGGCTGCTCGCCCCGGTCATCAGCAGCGACTTCCTCGATCGCCGGGGCCTGCGTGACCCGCTGAACCGGTTGCTCAAAATCGGCGTGCAGAAAGGTTTCTCGGCGGCCGGCGCCACCACCCGTCAGTTCACCAAGGTCCAGGGTCTCGGCAAACCGCCGACCCGGTTGGCGCCGAACACCGCCGACTACTTCGACCTCACCCCCGACGACGATCAGCGGATGATCGTCGAGACGGTCAAGGAGTTCGCCGCCGTAATCCTGCGTCCGGCCGCCCGCGAGGGCGACGACGCCGCGGCCTACCCGCCGGATCTGATCACCAAGGCCGCCGAACTCGGGGTCACCGCGATCAAGGTGCCCGAGGACTTCGACGGAATCGCCGAGCAGCGCAGCACCGTCACCAATGCCCTGGTGGCCGAGGCGCTGGCCCATGGCGATATGGGACTGGCGCTGCCGATCCTGGCCCCCGGCGGTGTCGCCGCGGCGCTGACCCAGTGGGGCAACGCCGACCAGCAGGCGACCTACCTCACGGAGTTCGCCGGCGAGCATGTGCCGCAGGCGTGCGTGGCGATCGCCGAACCGCACCCGCTGTTCGACCCCACCGCCCTCAAGACCATCGCGGTGCGCACTCCCAGCGGCTATCGCCTCGACGGAGTCAAGTCCCTGGTGCCCGCCGCCGCCGATGCCGAATTGTTCGTTGTGGCAGCACAACTCAACGGTCGCCCGGCGATGTTCATCGTCGAGGCGTCCAGTCCGGGGGTGACCGTCACGGCCGACCCCAGCATGGGTATCCGGGCGGCCGCGCTCGGCCGGGTCCAGCTCACCAAGGTGTCGGTGCCGACCGAGGCGCGCCTCGGCGCGGATGCCGACTACTCGGAAGTGATCGCGCTGTCCCGGCTGGGCTGGGCGGCCTTGGCCGTCGGCACCTCGCAGGCGGTTCTGGACTACGTCATCCCGTACATCAAGGAGCGCGAGGCCTTCGGCGAGCCCATCGCCCGCCGACAGTCGGTGGCGTTCATGTGCGCCGATATCGCCATCGAACTTGATGGTCTGCGGCTGGTCACCTGGCGCGGCGCCGCCCGCGCCGATGGCGGCCTGCCGTTCGCGCGGGAGGCTGCCCTGGCCCGAAAGTTGGCCGCCGACAAGGGCATGCGGATCGGCCTGGACGGCGTGCAATTGCTCGGCGGACATGGCTTCACCAAGGAACATCCGGTCGAACGCTGGTACCGCGACCTGCGGGCCATCGGCGTCGCCGAGGGAGTGGTGGTGCTGTAGATGGCGATCAATCTGGAACTGCCCCGCAAGCTGCAGGCCGTCATCGACATGTCGCATAAGGCCGCCGTGGAGATCCTGCGACCGATCTCACGCAAGTACGACCTCAACGAACACACCTACCCGGTCGAGCTGGACACCATCTCCTCCCTCTTCGAGGGTATGACCGCGGCCAAGACCATCTCCTTCGCCGGCACCGACGCGTTCCGTGACAGCGATGACGGCCCCAAGGGAAATATCAACGGCGCCAACATGTCCGCGTTGGTCAACGCGCTCGAGATCTCCTGGGGCGATATCGCGCTGCTGCTGTCGGTGCCGCGCCAGGGCCTGGGTAATGCCGCCATCTCCGGGGTGGCCACCGACGAGCAACTGGCGGCACTCGGCGGCAATATCTGGGCGGCGATGGCCATCACCGAACCGTCCTTCGGGTCGGACTCGGCTGCGGTGTCGACCACAGCGGTGCTCGACGGCGACGAGTACGTCATCAACGGCGAGAAGATCTACGTCACCGCGGGCGGGCGTGCCACCCACATCGTGGTGTGGGCCACCCTCGACAAGTCACTGGGCCGCGCCGCGATCAAGAGTTTCATCGTGCCGCGGGAGTACCCCGGCGTCACGGTGGAACGCCTCGAGCACAAACTCGGAATCAAGGCCTCCGACACCGCCGCGATCCGCTTCGACAATGTCCGCGTCCCCGCGACGAACCTGCTCGGCAGCCCGGATATCCAGGTGGACAAGGGCTTCGCCGGAGTTATGGAGACCTTCGACAACACCCGGCCGATCGTGGCCGCGATGGCCGTCGGGGTAGCCCGGGCTGCACTGGAGGAATTGCGCACCATCCTCACGGGAGCAGGTGTGGAGATCTGCTACGACAAGCCCGCCCACACCCAGAGTGCGGCAGCCGCGGAGTTCCTGCGGATGGAGGCCGACTGGGAGGCCGGTTATCTGCTGACACTGCGCTCCGCGTGGCAGGCCGACAACAACATCCCCAATTCCAAGGAAGCCTCCATGGGCAAGGCCAAGGCCGCCCGGGTTGCCAGCGACATCACCCTCAAGGCCGTCGAATTGGCCGGCACCACAGGCTATTCCGAGCAGACCCTGCTGGAGAAGTGGGCGCGCGACTCCAAGATCCTGGACATCTTCGAAGGCACCCAGCAGATCCAGCTGCTCGTGGTGGCACGGCGGCTGCTGGGCCTGAGCTCAGCGGAGCTCAAGTAGTCCCACCAACGAAAAGCGGCCCCCCGGCAGATGCCGGGGGGCCGCTTTCTCGGATCTCTTAGCCTCCGTTGAGGACGCGCTGCAGATCAGGCTTCATCGCCTGCAGTTCGCGGCCCCAGTAGGCCCAGTTGTGCGTGCCGTTGTCCGGGAAGTTGAACACCGCGTTGGTGCCACCGGCGGCCAGATAGACGTCCTTGAACGTCCGGTTGGTGCGGATGGTCAGACCTTCCAGGAAGGTGGCCGGCACGTCGCCGCCGCCGAGCTCGTTGGGCTGGCCGTTACCGCAGTAGACCCAGAGGCGGGTGTTGTTGGCCACCAGGCGCGGGATCTGAACCATCGGATCGTTGCGCTGCCAGGCCGGGTCACTGGACGGACCCCACATGTCGTTGGACTTGTAGCCGCCGGCGTCACCCATGGAGACGTTGATCAGGCCGGGCCACCAGCCCTCGGACGGGTTCAGGAAGCCAGACATCGAACCGGCGTAGATGAACTGCTCCGGATGCCATGCGGCCAGGGACATCGAGGCCGAGCCGGCCATCGACAGGCCGACAGCGGCGTTGTTGGTGGGCCGCACGTCCCGGTTGGCCTTCAGCCACGCCGGGGCTTCCTGGGTCAGGAAGGTCTCCCACTTGTAGGTCGAGCAGCCGGCCTTACCGCAGGCGGGCCGGTACCAGTCGGCGTAGAAGCTGGACTGACCGCCGACCGGCATGGAGACCGACAGGCCGGAGTTCAGGTACCACTCGAACGCCTGGGTGTTGATGTCCCAGCCGCTGTAGTCATCCTGCGCGCGCAGGCCGTCGAGCAGCCACACGTTCGGAGAGTTCGGGCCGCCGCTCTGGAACTGAACCCGGATGTTCTTGCCCATGGAGGCCGACGGCACGTCCAGGTACTCGACCGGCAGGCCAGGCCGCGAGAACGCGCTCGCCGTCGCCGAACCGCCTGCCACACCCACCAGGGCGGGCAGGGCCGCCGCAGCGACTGCCGCGACAGCGAACCGACGCGACAGGCCGCGCACCTTCTCGAAGACGGATTTCACCAATCCACCCCAGCTTTCTTCTACACCGATTGTTCGATTAAGGGGAAAGTAAAACACGGCGGCGCGAACGGACGAAACTGAACACGCGTCCGCAGGTCGCCCTCGGAGCACATCAGGCCTTGTCAGGGCACTGAGTCGAAAGTAATGTCACTTTCAGTTTTGGTCCACGACCACCCTGGGAGCGTCATGGAATCCTTCGTCCATCTGCGAAAAGGCACTACCCCGCGGCGGATCCACGCCGACCTCGACGGCCTCAAGGATGACGAACTCGGCCGCAACGGCTTCACCGGCCGCACAGCCAGCCTGTTCCGGCAGCACGACCCGACCCAATTTCGCGCCGTCGGCCCGCTGCGGCCGGTAGACGTGCTGGCTGACCAGATCCCCGTGGGGGAGGCGCCGGTGCTGCTGTTCTCCAACGCCGACTGCCGCATCTCGCTGAGCCGGCGCACCCCGGCCCCTGATCAGGGCACCACGGATTACTACGTGCGACACGTCGACGGGGACCTGCTGTGCTTCGTCCACCAGGGCGAGGGCCGGCTCGAGACCGAGTTCGGGCCGCTGGACTACCGCACCGGCGACTGGATCTACCTGCCCAAGGCATGCACCTGGCGTCAACTGCCGTCGTCGCCGTCCATCTGGCTGATGATCGAGGCAGATGAGTTCCGCGCTCCCCCGGCCGGCACGCTCGGCCGGCACTGGCCGTTTGATCCGGGGCTGGCCGTCATCCCGGAAGCCCACGCCTTCGACGACGACGGTCGCGGGGAGTACGAGGTGCGCCTCATTCATGACGGCGGACCGACGTCGCTCTTCTATGACCACAATCCGCTCGACGTCGTGGGCTGGCGCGGCGACAACTTCGCATTCACCTTCAACATCGACGACTACAACGTCGTCACGTCCGACAGCGTGCATCTGCCGCCGACCGTGCACACCTTCATGCAGGCGACCGGAGTGCTGGTGTGCAACTTCCTACCCAAGCCGGCCGAGAAGGTGCCGGGCACCGAACGCACGCCCTGGTACCACCGCAACGTCGACTTCGACGAGATCGCGTTCTTCCACGGTGGATCGCTCTACGGCCAGCCGATGCCGCCGGGGCTGATCGCCCACTCGCCCCAGGGCGTGCACCACGGCGCCCCCGAACGGGCCCGCGAACGAGCCCGCCGCAAATTCGACGAGTACGACACCATCGAATGGAAGGTCATCGCCATCGACACCAGCCGACGACTGATCCCGTCGGAGGCCGTGCTGGCCGCCGATTTGGGGCAGCACCGGTGAAGTACGAGCGCATCCCGTATCTGGTTGCCTTCCCCAACAATTCGGGTGTCCGCGACGTCTACGGCGGGCTGGCCGAGATCGTGGTGTTGGAGAGCTATCTGCTCAAACCCGAAGTGGACAGCGCGACCGTTCTGGTGTTCATGCACCCGATCGGCGGCGGGGCCTATCTGCCGATGGTCAACGCACTGGCCCGCGCCGGTCATCACGTCATCTACGCCAACAGCCGGTTCCGCGGCACCGACTCCGCTCTGATCATGGAAAAGGTGGTCGACGACCTCGGCGCGGTGATCAACGACGCCACAAGCAGGCTCGGCTATTCGAAGGTTGTGCTGGCCGGCTGGAGCGGAGGCGGATCACTGTCGCTCTACTACCAGCAGCAAGCGGCTGCACGCGGCCTCGTCCCCGCCGATGGCATCATGCTGCTCGCCGCCCACATCAGCCGGCACGGGACGCTGACCGAATGGCTGGACGCCTCCATCCTCGACGAGTCGGACCCCACGAACCGTGATCCCGAACTCGACCTGTACAACCCCGACAACCCCAATCAGCCGCCCTACACGCCGGAATTCCTGGACCGCTACCGGCAGGCCCAGATCGACCGCAATCGGCGAATCACCAAGTGGGTCAAGGAGAAACAAGCCGAACTGGAGTCCCGCGGACGCGGTGACGAGGAGTTCTGCTTCGTGGTGCACGGCACCATGGCTGATCCGCGCTGGCTGGACGCAAGCGTCGACCCCAACGACCGCGAGCCGGGCACCTGCTATCTGGGCGACCCACGGATCGTCAACAACTCCCCCATCGGACTGGCCCGGTTCTGCTCACTGCGCAGCTGGCTGTCGCAGTGGAGTTATGACGACGCCCGCGGTGACGGCATCGCCTGCGGGCACGATGTCGCGGTACCCACCCTGGTGATCGGCAACCTCGCCGACGACGCCTGCACACCCAGCCACACCCGGCGGCTCTTCGAGGCGATCGGCACGCAAGACAAGGAGATGCACGAGATCCCCGGCGCAAACCACTACTACTCCGGTCCGGATCAGCGCGAGACGCTGGCACAGGCGGTCGGGATCGTCACCGACTGGACTGCAAGGCAAGGCTTCTCGTGACCGGCGCGTTGGACGGCATCCGGGTACTGGAAGTCGGCACGCTGATATCCGGGCCGTTCTGCGGCCGGCTGCTCGGCGATATGGGCGCCGACGTCATCAAGATCGAACCGCCCGGCGCACCGGATCCGATCCGCACCTGGGGACAGGCCGAACTCGATGGCATGCGCTTCTTCTGGACAGTGCACGCCCGCAATAAGAAGGCCGTCACGCTCAACCTGCGCGAGCCCCGCGGCCGGGAGCTGTTCCTCGATCTCGTCAAGCAGGCCGACATCGTCGTGGAGAATTTCCGTCCCGGGACCCTGGAGCGCTGGGATCTGGGTTATGACGTTCTGCGCCAACGCAACCGGGGCATCATCCTGGTGCGGGTGTCCGGTTACGGCCAAACCGGGCCGGACGCCGCCAAGGCCGGCTACGCCTCGGTCGCCGAGGCGGTCAGCGGGCTTCGCCATATGAACGGCTTCCCGGGTGGCCCGCCGCCGCGGCTCGCGCTGTCCCTCGGTGACACCCTCGCCGGTATGTTCGCCGCCCAGGGTGCACTCGCCGCGCTCTACCGCCGCACCGTCACCGGCGAAGGTCAGGTTGTCGACACCGCGATCACCGAGGCCTGCCTGGCGGTGCAGGAGTCCACCATCCCCGACTACGACATCGGCGGTGTGGTGCGCGGCCCGTCGGGCACCCGGCTGGAAGGCATCGCGCCGTCCAACATCTACCGCAGCGCCGACGGCAGCTGGGTGGTCATCGCCGCCAACCAGGACACCGTCTTCCGGCGGCTGTGCGAGGTGATGGGCCATCCCGAGCTCGCTACCGACGAGCGGTTCGTCGATCACCGCGCCCGCGGCATCAACCAGGACGAGATCGACGCCATCATCGGCGAGTGGGCGGCCACCCGTCAGCCCGGTGACATCATCGAAACTCTCAACGCCGCAGGCGTTATCGCGGGTCCGATCAACACCGTCGCGGAGGTGGTGCGCGATCCACAGTTCCTGGCACGCGGCATGCTCGTCGAACATTTCGACGAACGAATCGGCCGCGACGTACTCGGTCCCGGCATCGTTCCCGTGCTCTCAGAGAGTCCCGGTGGCGTGCGCCACGCCGGATCGTCGCGGCCCGGGCAGCACAACGCCGAGGTGTACGGAGAACTGCTGGGCCTGAGCGCCGGCGAAATCGACAAACTGACCGAACAGGGAGTGCTGTGACCGTCGACCATGTGACCATCCGTGAGGTCGCGCTCCGCGACGGCCTGCAGATCGAGAACCCGATCCCGTTGGCAGCCAAGCTGGAACTGCTGGCTGCGATCGCGGCCACCGGGGTGCGCGAGGTCGAAGCCACCGCCTTCGTCTCTCCCTCGAAGGTGCCCGCACTCGCTGATGCGCCCGAACTGGCGGCCGCACTGGCCGACTACCCCGACATCGAGTTCTCGGCGCTGGTTGCCAGCCCTAACGGGGTGCACCGCGCGATCGCCGCCGGCTTCCGGTCTGTGGAGTACGTGGTGTCCGCGGCCGACGGGCACAGCCACGCCAACGTCGGGCGCAGCAGCGCCGAGGCCGCCGCGCAGATCGCCGATATCGTTGCGATCGCGCACGACGCCGGGGCAGCCGTCGAGGTGATCATCTCCACCTCATGGGACTGCCCGTTCGACGGGCCCACGCCACCGCAGCGGGTGCTCGACGTGGTCGACGCCGCTTGCGCGCACGGCGCCGACCGGATCGCCATCGCCGACACCATCGGCACCGCGACGCCGGGGCGGGTCACCGAGCTGGTGAACCTGGTGCGCCCGCGAGTCGGCACACGGCCACTGGGCGCCCACTTCCACAACACCCGCGGCACCGGACTGGCCAGTGCATGGGCCGCGGTGAGCGCCGGCATCACCCGCCTGGACTCCTCGGTGGGCGGGCTCGGCGGCTGCCCGTTCGCCCCGGGCGCCAGTGGCAATATCGCCACCGAGGATCTGGTGTATCTGCTCACCGACAGCGGGGTGGGCGTCGACGTCGATCTGGCCGCCGCAATCGAGGCTGCACGGGTGGCGCGATCGGTGGTCGGACATGATCTGCCCAGCGCACTGCTGCGTGCCGGAGACCGCACCAGATGACAGCAGCCACCAGAACTTTGAGCACCAAGGGCAGGGCCACCCGCCTGGCCATCGAGGACGCTGCCCGAAAGCTGTTCGCCGAGAGGGGTTTCCACGGCACCACCCTGGCCGATATCACATCCGCGGCCGGCAAGTCACCGGCGGCGTTCTACCGCTACTTCGCCGATAAGGAGGATCTGCTGGCAGCGCTGGCGGACTCCTTCCTCGACGAGGTCCGCGACGGCCGGTCGCAGCCACCCGCCGATGCCGACTATTTCGTCGCGGTCGTCAGCGCGTACTGGACGACCTTCAAACCCAATGTCGGCATCATGATCGGCGTCGATCAGCTGGCCGCCACCGAACCGCGCTTCGCCCTGCTGCGGAACCGGTTCCGCCGGGTCGGCATCGATGTCGTCAGCGCCTCGGTTCGCAAAGCCCAACAGCAGGGTTACGCGGCCGAACTTGATATCGATCACATCGCCCTGGCGATCGCCCTGCTCTTCGAGCGCTTCACCAGCGTCAGCCTGGCCGAAGGTCTCTCCGATGAGGCCGCCGTCACCGCGCTGTCCACGATCTGGAAAAAGACCCTCTACGGCAATCCCAAGGAGAACTGATGGACTTCACCCTGCCCGATCATCTTCCGCCACTGCTGGCCGAGATGGACGCCTTCATCGAAGCGGAGATCAAGCCGCTCGAGCGGGAGAACATGCAGTACTTCGACCGCCGCCGGGAGTTCGCCCGCACCGATCTCGACAGGGGCGGCATACCGAACCGGGACTGGGAGGACCTGCTCGACGAGATGCGCCGCCGTGCCGACAAGGCGGGCTGGCTGCGCTACGGACTGCCGTCGAAATTCGGTGGCCGCGACGGCAGCAACCTGGACATGGCCGTGATCCGCGAGCACCTGGCGCACAGGGGACTCGGCCTGCACAACGATCTGCAGGACGAGTCATCCATCGTCGGCAACTTCCCACAGATCATCATGATGGACCGGTTCGGCACCGAGGAGCAGAAGGCCGAGTGGATTGAGGCCATGTTCACCGGTAAGCGGTCGATGGCCTTCGGCCTCACCGAACCCGACCACGGCAGTGACGCCACCTGGCTGGAGACCACCGCGCGCCTCGAGGGTGATCCCGGGGACCGGCACTGGGTGATCAACGGCTCCAAGCGCTGGAACACCGGCGTGCACCGGGCCACCCACGATCTGGTGTTCGCCCGCACCTCCGGGGAACCCGGCCAGGCGCTCGGAATCACCGCTTTCCTGGTGCCCTGCGACGCACCCGGTTTCGAGGTGCCGTACTACTGGTGGACCTTCAACATGCCCACCGATCACGCCGAGGTCGAGCTACGCAACGTCCGGGTACCGGCCGACGCGGTGCTCGGCGAGGTCGACCGCGGGCTGGAGGTGGCGCAGACCTTCCTGCACGAGAACAGGATCCGGCAGGCCGCCAGCAGCCTGGGGGCCGCGCAGTACTGCATCGATCGGGCGGTCGGATACGCCAGGGAGCGGGTCACCTTCGGAAAGCCACTGGCGGTCAACCAAGCCGTCCAGTGGCCGCTGGTGGAGTTGCAGACCGAGGCCCAGATGGTGCGGTTGCTGGTGCGCTACGCCGCCTGGGAGCTGGACCGCAATCACCACATCGAGGTGTCCGACAAGGTGTCGATGGCCAACTACCGGGCCAACCGGCTGGTGTGCGAGGCCGCCGACCGGACGATGCAGATCCACGGCGGCATCGGCTACAGCCGCCATGAGCCCTTCGAGCACATCTACCGTCACCACCGCCGCTACCGGATCACCGAGGGAGCCGAGGAGATCCAGATGCGCCGGGTGGCCCAGCGGATGTTCAAGTTCGGTCAGCCCAAGAATGAGCACAGGTGATCGACGAACTCACGCTGGTTCTGCGACCGTTTCTCGGGGATGAGGTGGTCGTCGACAACCTGCGCCCGCTCACCGGCGGAGCCAGCCGAATCACCTACGCCTTCGATGCAGTCGCCGGCACCAGCCGCCGGTCGTTGATCCTGCGCACCGCTCCGACCGCCGAGGGGCAGTTCGCGAGTATGGAACTCGAGGCCGCGGTGCAGTCAGCCGCGGCCCAGGCCGGCGCGCCGGTGCCGAACATCATCACCGCATCCAATTCGCCTGCTGCCCTGGGTAATCCGTATCTCATCTGCGACGAGATCGTCGGCGAGACAATCGTCCGCAAGATTGCGCGCCAACTCGACGATGCCGGGCGGTCCCGGCTGCTGAACCAGTGCGGTCAGGCACTGGCCGCAATCCATCGGGCCGCGACCGATGCGTCCGAGCTCGTCGAACGCGACGAACTCGTCGAGTGGCGCCAGCGCCTCGACGATCTCGATGACACCACCGCGACCTTCGAGTGGGCGTTTCGCTGGCTGGAGGCCAACCAGCCCGAACCCGGACCGCGGACGCTGACGCACGGCGATTTCCGGATGGGCAATCTGATCGTCGAGGGTTCCACCCTCGCCGCGGTGCTGGACTGGGAGGCCGTCCACATCGGCGACCTCCACGAAGACCTGGCCTGGTTCGGCGTCCGGGCCTGGCGCTTCGGGGCACCGCCGGGCATGGCTGCCGGCGGCCTGGGCTCAGTCGAGGAGTTCGTCTCGGCCTACGAG
>NZ_JBPCSX010000076.1:0-6332 GCF_051006775.1 Mycobacterium sp. | reverse complement strand
TCGTGCCCGGCTGCTCGGCGGCTGACATCGCGGCGGTGGAAAGTCAGGTCGCTGCGGGTATCGCCGGCTATCTGTTCACCCACCCGGACGTCAACCTTGTCTTCAGCGGCGTGCAGGGTATGCCCCAGGCGGCGGCGATCAGCACGATCGACAGCTATCTGAATGCCAACCCCCAGGTGCAGGCTGAAACCGACGCCATCCGCGGTCCGGCGTTCGATCTGCGCAACCGCTGCAACATCCCGGATGCGCGAGTCCACCTCGGAGTGCTCTGATCGGTCGCTCGGATCGGTCGCTGTTCTGATCAGCTACTGCTCGCCGTCACGCCGGTAGCGCTGTCGTTCATACGCCAGCCCGGCGACGCCCACCGTGGCTGTGCACAGCGACACCACCGCCAGCAGTGGGCTGACGTTGCCGGTAAGCGCGTCACCGAGGACGACGACGGCGGCGGTTCCGGGTAGCAGGCCGACGACGGTGGCCAGCAAGTACGGCAGCACCCGCACCGAGGAGGCACCCGCGGCGTAGTTCAGTACCGAGAACGGCACCACCGGGATCAACCGCAACGACAGCACCGCCGCCCAGCCCCGGGCCCGTAACCGCGCATCCACCGCTTCGACGGCAGGGTGGCTCACCAGCTTGCTGAGTTGCCAGCCCAGCCCCCGGACCATCAGCAGGGCCAGTAGCGCACTCACCGCGCTGGCCGTCACCGCTATCGCCACGCCCAGCACGGGACCGAACAGCAACCCGGCAGCCAGCGTGAACGCGGTACGGGGAAATGGCAGGACGGTGACCACGACATGGGCAGCCAGAAATGCCAGCGGGAACCACGGGCCCACCGTGGTGGCCCAGTCACGCAGCTGCAGTGCCGTCGGCAGGGGCACCAGCAGCACCACCGCGACCACCGCGGCGACCGCGATCGCGGTGAACAGGATCCGGGTCCGGCTGACCTGCCGGGCGGTGCTGCTCAGCGCCGAGGCCACATTGCGCAGGGCTGCCCTGAGGCGTAGCGAGGGAGCCAACGGCACGGTTACCAAGGCTACGGCGCGGCGGTGGTGAGCCAGGAAAACCGTGATCCGACTCACGGAACGAGTCGGCATCGGGATACCGGTAATCCTTTAGCCTGAGGGAACAGGGCCGTAGATCAGTTGCCGCCCGCCAGACGACAACAGGAGCTGCCGGTGTCCGGACAGGTGGACGAGGCCCGCGCCCGGTGGCGCAGCGCGGTTGCCGGCGTGCTCGCCAAGAGCACCCGGCAGGATCCCGCCGACCTCCCCACCGAGCCGGAACGTCTCCTCGACTCGCAGACCTACGAAGGCTTCCCGGTGCGGGCGCTCTACACGGGGCACCCCGCACGTCCGGAGGCAGCGCTACCGGGCGACTGGCCATTCATCCGCGGCGGCGATGCGAACCGTGACGTTCTCGCCGGGTGGAAGGTCGTAGAAGAGTTCCCGCCCGCCGCCGGCAGTAGCACCGAGATCCTCACCGCACTGGTCGACGGTGTGAGCGCGCTACTGCTCCGGATCGGTCGCGACGGTATTGCACCGGCCGGCCTGGCCCGTGCTCTGGAGGGCGTGTATCTCGAACTGGCCCCGATCATCCTCGACGCCGGTGCCGACTTCCGCGCCGCCGCTGATGCGATGCTGATCCTGATCGGCGGCGCCGGTGCGAACCTGTCGGTCGACCTGGGCGCTGACCCGCTGACTGCGCCATTGAGTGGGCGGCCCAGCGCAGCTATCGCGGATGTTCTCGCGGTCACCGACGCGGTCGGTGCCGCCAAGGGTGTTCGCACCGTCACCGTCGACGGACCCTCGTTCCACGATCGCGGCGCCAACGCCGGCTGGGAGATCGCGGCAGTGATCGCCGCCGGCGCGGAATACCTGAGGTTGATGACCGGAGCTGGACTCGGCGCAGGCGATGCGCTGCGGCAGATCAGCTTCCGGCTCGTCGCCGACGACGACCAGTTCCTGACAATTGCGAAATTCCGCGCGGCACGACAACTCTGGGGCCGAGTGGCCGAGGTCCTCGGACACCCCGAAGGCGGAGCTGCCGTACTGCATGCGGTGACGTCCCGGGCGATGATGACCCAGCGCGATCCCTGGGTCAACATGCTGCGGACTACCGTCGCGGCATTCGGCGCCGGAGTCGGGGGCGCCGACACCGTCCAGGTGCTGCCATTTGATGCGGCGATTCCCGGTGGGTTGCCGACCGTCAGCCCGGACTTCGCCCGACGTATTGCCCGCAACACCCAACTGCTGCTTCTCGAGGAATCGCACATCGGACGGGTCATGGATCCGGCGGGCGGGTCCTGGTATGTCGAGGAACTCACCGAAACTCTTGCCGCGCAGGCTTGGTCGAATTTTCAGGACATCGAATCCCGTGGCGGTTTCCGTGCGGCGATCGGCTATGTCGCCGATCAGATCGAACAGGTCCGGGGGCGGCGTGCGGCCGACATCGCCCACCGTCGCGCCGCGATCACCGGTATCAATGAATTCCCGAACCTGGCCGAAGCGCCGTTGCCGCAGGCTGATCCATCGACGGTCCAACGCTACGCCGCTGACTTCGAGGCATTGCGCAACCGTTCCGACCGCTATCTGGAGCGCCGCGGTGCCCGTCCTCGGGTGCTGTTGCTCCCGCTGGGCCCACTGGCGGAGAACAACATTCGAGCCAGCTTCGCCACCAACCTGCTTGCCTCCGGCGGTATCGAGGCAGTCAATCCCGGCACCGTCGAACCCGACCGGATCGCAGAGACGGCGCGGGATGCGGGGACGTCGGTCGCGGTGATCTGCGGTACCGATGCCCGCTACGGAACCGAGGTCGCGGCTGTCGTTCCGGCCGCCCGCGCGGCCGGTTGCGAGCGGATTTACCTGGCCGGTCCGGAAAAGGCTGTTGCCGACATTGCCGCGGACGTGCGGCCGGACGGATACCTGACCGCGAAAGTTGATGCCGTCGAAGAACTCTCGACTCTGCTCACCCGATTGGGGGCCTGAGATGACCGAGTCCGGCGTCGCCGGCGTTCCAAGTTTCGCCGAGATCCCGTTGCATGCTGGCACCCCTGCCGCGAACCCCACGCAAACGGCCGCCGCCGCCCGTGTTGCGCAGGCCGCGGCGGCCCACGGCTACGCGCCCGAGCAACTCGACTGGCATACCCCCGAAGGCATCGTCGTCAAGCCGCTCTATGTCGGCGCCGACCGGGATGCCGTCGTGGCGGCTGGCTATCCGCTGGACAGCTTCCCTGGCGAACCCCCCTTCATCCGCGGACCGTATCCGACGATGTATGTGAACCAGCCGTGGACGATTCGCCAGTACGCCGGCTTCTCCACCGCTGCCGATTCCAACGCGTTCTATCGGCGCAATCTGGCAGCCGGTCAGAAGGGCCTGTCCGTGGCCTTCGATCTGGCCACCCACCGCGGCTACGACTCCGATCACCCCAGGGTCGCTGGTGATGTCGGTATGGCCGGGGTCGCGATCGACTCGATCCTGGACATGCGGCAACTCTTCGACGGTATCGACCTGTCGGCGGTCTCGGTCTCGATGACCATGAACGGTGCAGTGCTGCCGATTCTGGCGCTGTATGTGGTGGCCGCCGAGGAGCAGGGTGTGCCACCGGAAAAGCTGGCCGGGACCATCCAGAACGACATCCTCAAAGAGTTCATGGTCCGCAACACCTACATCTATCCGCCGAAACCCTCGATGCGGATCATCTCCGACATCTTCGCCTACACCAGCGTGAAGATGCCGAAGTTCAACTCCATCTCGATCTCCGGCTATCACATCCAGGAAGCCGGTGCCACAGCCGATCTGGAACTGGCCTACACGCTCGCTGACGGTGTCGACTACATCAATGCCGGTATCGACGCCGGCCTGGACATCGACAAGTTCGCGCCGCGACTGTCGTTCTTCTGGGGTATCGGGATGAACTTCTTCATGGAGGTGGCCAAGCTTCGCGCCGGTCGGCTGTTGTGGAGTGAGCTGGTCGCCGGATTCGGCCCCAAGAGTGCCAAATCCCTATCGCTGCGCACACATTCGCAGACGTCAGGCTGGTCGCTGACGGCGCAGGATCCGTTCAACAATGTCGCCCGAACCTGCATCGAGGCGATGGCCGCGACGCAGGGCCACACCCAGTCGCTGCACACCAACGCCCTCGATGAGGCGTTGGCGTTGCCGACTGATTTCTCTGCGCGCATCGCGCGCAACACCCAGCTGCTGCTGCAGCAGGAGTCCGGCACCATCCGCCCGATCGATCCGGGGGGCGGCTCGTACTACGTGGAGTGGCTGACCGATCAGCTCGCGCAGCGGGCCCGCGCACACATCGCCGAGGTGACCGAACGGGGCGGAATGGCGCAGGCCATCAGCGACGGAATCCCGAAGCTGCGTATCGAAGAAGCGGCGGCCCGCACGCAGGCCCGCATCGATTCCGGCCAGCAGCCGGTGATCGGGGTGAACAAGTACCAGGTCGACGAGGACGCCGATATCGAGGTGCTCAAGGTCGAGAACAGCCGGGTGCGCGCCGAGCAGATCGCCAAACTGCAACAGCTGCGCGCCGATCGCGACGAGGCCGCGGTCACGGCCGCACTGGCCGAACTGACCCGCGCGGCAGCGGCATCGGGCAGTGCCGGGGATGATGGGCTGGGCAACTACCTGATGGCGCTGGCCATCAACGCCGCCCGCGCCAAGGCCACCGTCGGCGAGATCTCCGACGCGCTGGAAAAGGTGTACGGCCGCCATCAGGCCGAGATTCGCACCATCTCCGGGGTCTACCGCGACGAGGTGCGCCGCGGGCAGGGCACAGGAGGCAACATCACCGGACTATCCGAGGCGACCCGCCTGGTCGAGAAGTTCGCCGAGGCCGACGGGCGCCGTCCGCGAATCCTGGTCGCCAAGATGGGCCAGGACGGTCACGACCGGGGACAGAAGGTGATCGCGACCGCCTTCGCCGATATCGGCTTCGACGTCGACGTCGGCTCGCTGTTCTCCACCCCCGATGAGGTCGCGCGCCAGGCCGCTGACAACGACGTGCATGTCGTGGGGGTTTCGTCGCTGGCCGCCGGTCACCTGACCCTGGTGCCGGCCCTGCGCGATGCGCTGGCCGACGTCGGCCGCCCGGACATCATGATCGTGGTGGGCGGTGTGATCCCGCCCGGCGACTTCGACGAGCTCTATGCGGCCGGTGCCACCGCCATCTATCCGCCCGGAACGGTGATCGCGGATGCCGCGGTCGGCCTGCTGCAGAAGCTCGCCGAGCGCCTCGGCTATGACCTGACCTGACGCCGGTGACGGACGGTATCGAGGTCGGCGAACTCGCCGCGGCCGTGCGCCGCGGAGACCGGGCCGGCCTGGCCCGGGCCATCACGCTGGTGGAGTCCACCCGCGCCGATCACCGCGAACAGGCCCAGCGGCTGCTGCTCGACCTGATGCCGACGGCCGGCGCGGCCATGCATGTCGGCATCACCGGAGTCCCGGGGGTGGGGAAGTCGACCACCATCGAAGCCCTCGGGATGTACCTGATCGAACGTGGGCACCGGGTGGCGGTGCTGGCGGTCGACCCGTCCTCGACCCGTACCGGCGGCTCGATCCTCGGTGACAAGACCCGGATGGCCCGCCTGGCGGTGCACCCGGACGCCTACATCCGGCCATCGCCCACGTCGGGGACGCTCGGTGGCGTCGCGAAGGCGACCCGGGAGACCATCGTTCTCCTTGAGGCGGCGGGATTCGATGTGGTGCTGGTCGAGACGGTCGGGGTGGGTCAGTCCGAGGTCGCGGTGTCGAACATGGTGGACACTTTCGTGTTCCTCACGCTGGCTCGTACCGGCGATCAGTTGCAGGGCATCAAGAAGGGCGTGCTGGAACTGGCCGATATCGTCGTCGTCAACAAGGCCGACGGTGCGCACACCATCGAGGCGAAGGCCGCGGCACGCGAATTGTCCGCCGCGATCCGACTCATCTATCCACATGAAAGCCTCTGGAGGCCACCGGTTCTCACGATGAGCGCATTGGAAGGCGATGGCCTGAGTGAGCTGTGGGACACCGTTCTCAAGCACCGCCAGGTGCTGACCGAGGCGGGGGAGTTCGACGCCCGCCGACGCGCGCAGAAGGTCGTCTGGACGTGGGCGATGGTTCGCGACGCCGTACTGGACCGGGTGCTGGGCGATCCGACGGTCAAGGGCATCCGCGCCGAGGTTGAACGCCAGGTCCGCGATGGTGAGCTGACGCCGGCGTTGGCCGCCCAGCGGATACTCGACGCCGCCGATGGGCGAAGTTAACGGATTGACAACGATTCTCGGCGACGGTGCGTCCGGCTTGTAAATTCACAGGGTGTCCCAGGCGCCCTCTGGTAG
>NZ_JBPCSX010000075.1:0-3122 GCF_051006775.1 Mycobacterium sp. | reverse complement strand
GGATCGACGAACTCAACCCCGGCGAGTCGATCGTGCGCACCGCGGTGGAGGGGCCGGGCAACACCGCCGGCAAGACGCTGACCATCGCGCTCGCCGATCTGCCGGATGGCCGCACCGAAGTCTCGTTGACGGACGGCGAGTGGTCCAGTGATGACCCACACCTGGCGTACTGCAACACCTACTGGGGTGGGGTTCTGAATCGGCTGAAGTCCTACGTCGAGAAGTCCTGAAGAAGGCGTGCAACGGCAACGGTTGATAATCGGTGTCAGCGGCTCCAGCGCCCCGCACCTGGCCTTCGCCACGCTGAAGGCACTGCACAACCATCCCGAAATCGAGACCCATCTCGTCGTCTCGAAGGGCGCCGACAAGACCATCGAGTTCGAAATGGGCGCCAGCCGTAGCGATTTCGAAGCCCTGGCCGACGTGGTGTACGACCCCGGAGATTTCGGTGCCGCGATCTCCTCGGGATCGTTTCGCACCATCGGTATGGCGGTGGTGCCCTGCTCGATGAAGACGCTGGCCACGATCGCGACCGGCACCGTCAGCGACCTCCTCACCCGCGCAGCCGACGTATGCCTCAAGGAACGCCGCAGGCTGGTGGTAGTACCGCGGGAAACCCCATTGAGCCTCATCCACATTCGCAATATGGAGACCGTCACACTCGCCGGAGCGACGGTCATGCCGCCTGCCCCGGCGTTCTACCACCAACCCCAGACCATCGACGACCTGCTCAACCAGACCGTGGGAAAGCTTCTCGACCAGTTCGACATCTCCCACGAGCTGTACCGCCGCTGGGAGGGCCGATAACCCCGCACGCCGATGACCCCGGGTCCGTCAAGCAATTTGCACTCGCCCTGTATGCACGAGACGGCGTGGCCGAAGCTTGTCTGCATCTGCAGAACCGGCACGATCTGGACGTCACCCTTGTCCTGTTTGCCGCGTTCGTCGGTGCCGTGCGGCGCCAGAGATTGACCTCGTCGAACCTCAATGCGGCGCGGGCCCGTGTGGACGCGTGGCATATCGAGGTTGTCCGGCCGCTGCGCGCGGTACGAAAACGGCTCAAGACCGGTCCCCCGCCCGCGCCCAACGACGTCACCGCGCTGCTGCGCGGCCGGATTCAGAAAATCGAGATCGAAGCCGAGATGATCGAACTGGATGAACTCGGAGAGCTGATTTCAGACTGGGAATCCGTATCGACATCGGGCAACGCTGCCGAATCCGCGGCGGCGGCGATTGAAACCGTCCTACGGGAACACAGCCACATTCCCATCGACGACCTGGATCGCCGCGCGATTGAGACGATTTCCAGCGCCGCCGGTTAATTCGATCTCCCCGACTACCCCGGCAGGACTGCTTCGATGGCGCTGATCACTTCGGGGGCATCCGGCTCGGTGCGCGGACGGAACCGGTTGACCACAACGCCACCCGGGGCGATCAGAAACTTCTCAAAGTTCCACTGCACGTCGCCTGTTTCGCCATTGGCATCCGGCGTCTTGGTGAGCTCGGCATACAGCGGGTGGCGCCCGGCGCCGTTGACGTCGGTTTTGGCCAGCAACGGAAACGTCACGCCGTAGGTCGTCGAGCAGAACGCCTGAATCTCCTCCGGGCTGCCGGGCTCCTGCCCCATGAACTGGTTACAGGGGACGCCGATGACAGTCAGCCCGCGGCCACCGTAGTCCTGGGCCAGTTTCTCCAACGCTCCGTACTGGGGCGTCAAGCCGCACTTCGAAGCCACATTGACCAGGAACACCGCGCGGTCGCCGTACGCGGCCAATGAGGTGGCGTTGCCGTCGAGACTGGTGAGCGCGATTGTTGACAGTGTCATAACAGTGACCGTACCGCTGATGCACCCCGAATCGGGCCGAGAATTTCCACGGCGGGCCACGCCCGGTCGGCCTACGCTCCGGTGATGAGCGATTACGACGCCATCATCGTCGGAGCCGGCCACAACGGCCTGACCGCGGCCACCGTCCTGCAACGCGCGGGCCTGCGCACCGTATGCCTGGAGGCCAACACCTACAGCGGCGGCATGTCGGCAACCGTCGAACTGATCGAGGGCTTTCACTTCGAGATCGCCGGCTCAGTCCGCTTCCCCACCGCCGCCAAGATCAATGCCGAACTGGGCTTGGACAGCCTTCCGGGTATCGAGTCGGAGATCCAGTCGGTGAACCTCGGCGAGCATGGCGAAGAAGCCATGGTGTTCCACAGCGACCCCATGCAGATGCTCACCCACCTCAATGAGAAGCACGGCATGGAAGCCGTGATGGCGATGGCCGAGTTGGCCAATTGGGCCCGCGGTCCCGGTAAAGCCCTGGGACGGTTCGATGCCCTCTCCCCTCCTAAAACGATCGACGAGATGTACGCCTGCGCGGCTGATGAGAATGAACGACGCGCCATCCACGAGATGCTGTTCAGTTCGGCGATGGATGTGGTGGACAGATTCCTGCCGGACCGCGATAAGCACGCGGTGATCCGCGGGATGCTGGCGTTCCTGGCGGTGAACTCGACCTACCGTGGCCCCTACACCCCCGGCAGTGCGACATGCCTGGCCTTCGCGATGGCACTCCCGGAGGAAGGTGGCTCGATGACCACCAAGCTCAAGGGTGGTATCGGGGTGCTCGCCGAGCACCTGCGCGCGCTGTATCTGGAGGCCGCGGGTGAAATGCGATATCGCGCCAAGGTCGACCGCATCCTGGTCGAGAGTGGCACGGTTACCGGTGTTCAGCTGCGCGACGGCGCGACCATCACCGCGCCGGTGGTGGTATCGAATCTCTCGCCGGACACCACACTGCTGGATCTGGTTGGCGCCGAACACCTTCCGGCGTCGCTGGTGGCACGCCTCGGTGGTCGGGACCATCGGGCTTCATTCCTGCAGATGCACTTCGCCCTTGACGAACTCCCCCGATACCTGGCGCCGTACGACTATCTCAACGAACCGGGTATGCAGTTGTCGGTGGGCATGTTCGGCTCGCCCGAAACTCAACAGCGTCAATGGGACAACTGCCGGTGGGGCGAGGTTCCGGAGAATCCCGCGCTGTCGATACAGATCCCCTCCGTCCACGATCCGGAGTTGGCGCCCGACGGCAAGCACACCGCCAGTGTGTTCGCCTACGCCTTCCCCA
>NZ_JBPCSX010000074.1:0-4510 GCF_051006775.1 Mycobacterium sp. | reverse complement strand
GCCACCTCGACGACGTACTGGGTAGCGGCTTCGCGGTGATCACCAGTCAGGCGCTGTCCCCCGGAGATCGCGCCGAGGCCGAAAGGTGCGGGGCCACGGTCTATCTGGCCGATCCGGACAGCGAGGTCGGCCACTGGCTCGGCCGGGGCCGGGCCACCACGGCGATCGTCAGGCCGGACCACACCGTGCTGCGGGCCGGCCGGGAGGTATCGCGGCTGTTGGAGTCACTAAGATCGATTTCCTGACCACACCCTTGCGATCGGGACGATATGACCACAGCAGCCGCGCCGCCGAACAGAGATGTCAACACCCCTCCGGGGCTCGCCACCGGCCGAGCCGTGTTCTGCTGAACATGGCGTCCCCGGAGATCGCACCGCTGCGCCAGTTCATCGCCGGGACGTGGCGCCCCGGCACCGGGGCTGACGTGCAGAGTCACAACCCGACCCGTCCGGAAGAGGTTGTCGCCGAGGGCCTTTCGGCCACTGCTCCCGATGCCGAGGAAGCGATCGGCGCAGCACGGGATGCACTGCCCGGGTGGGCCGGGACCACCATGCACCAGCGCGGAGCGGTACTGGCCGCCGCCGCGGCAGTGGTCGAGCGTAACGCCGCCGCCTGGGGCCTGGAACTGGCCGTCGAAGAGGGCAAGACCAGAGCCGAAGGCGTCGGCGAAGTGATGCGCGCTGCGCAGATACTGCGCTACTACGCAGCCGAGGGCGACCGACAGGCCGGAGAGGTCTACTCCTCGCCCCGGGCCGGTGAGCAGATCCTGGTCACTCGTAGACCGGTGGGTGTCGTCGCGGTGATCACCCCGTTCAACTTCCCTATCGCGATTCCGGCGTGGAAGATCGCGCCGGCATTGATCTATGGCAACACGGTGGTGTGGAAGCCCGCCAGCGCTGTTCCCCTGCTGGCGATCCGGCTCGCCGAGGCGCTGCACGAGGGTGGTTTGCCACCCGGGGTGCTCAACCTGCTGATCGGCAATTCCGCACTGGGCGACGCGGTGGTCAATCACACTGATATCGACGCGATCACCTTCACCGGCTCCACCGGGGTGGGACGCCGCATTGCCGCCGCAGCCGCTGCCCGTGGTGTCCCGGTCCAGGCCGAAATGGGCGGTAAGAACGCCGCGGTGGTTCTCGATGATGCCGACTTCGACCTGGCGGTCGATCAAGTGATGCTCGGTGCATTCCGCTCTACGGGCCAGAAGTGCACGGCCACATCACGTTTGGTCCTCACCGACGGAATTGCCGACCGCTTCCTGACGGCATTGACCGCACGGGCAGATGCGCTGACAGTGGGAGATCCAGCCATCGACAGCACCGAGATGGGCCCGGTCGTCAGCGGTTCGGCACAGGGCAGCATTGTCGACGGCATCGATACCGCCGCCGCGCAGGGAGCGACAGTACTGGCCGGCGGTGGCCGCTATAGCGACGGGCCGCTGTCGCAGGGCTTCTTCGTCGCACCAACCGTCGTCGCACTCAGCGGCCCGGCCGACATCTGGACTGAGGAACTGTTCGGTCCGGTGCTGGCGGTGCGGCGTGCAGCCGATGCCGAGGAGGCGTTCGCGCTGGCCAACGACAGCGAGTTCGGGCTGTCCGCCGCGGTGTTCACCCAGGATCTGACCCGCGCACTGCAGGCGATGGAGTGCGTCGATGTCGGTGTGCTGCACATCAACTCGGAATCTGCCGGGGCCGATCCGCACGTACCCTTCGGCGGTGCGAAGAAGAGCGGTCTGGGCCCCAAGGAGCAGGGCAGCGCGGCACGAGAGTTCTTCACCCACACCACGACGGTGTACCTGCGCGGCGGAGCGCCGAGGGGTGCGACCCCGTAGTGCGGCTGCGCCGGCGTTGAGCCATTGCTCTCACGGCCATACCTACACGATTGCGCACTGAAGCCGAAACTTGTCATACCCCGCTGCGATGATGTGATCATGTCCACGGCAACGGTCGCACCGCCCACTGAGCGCCTTGAGGTGTTGTTCGGGGAGTTGGCGGAGTTGGCTGGTCAGCGGAACGCGATTGACGGCCGGATCGTGGAGATCGTGGCCGAGGTTGATCGCGACGGGTTGTGGGGAGCGACCGGGGTGCGTTCGGTTCCTGCGTTAGTCGCCTGGAAGCTGGGCATGTCGGCGGCCAATGCCAAGGCAGTCGCCTCCGTCGCCGCGCGCAGCGACACCTTCCCCCGCTGCGTGGCGGAGTTGCGTGCGGGCCGGCTGTCGCTGGATCAGGTGGGTGTTATCGCTGCCGGCGCTGCCGACGGCTCTGATGAGCACTACCTGGCGTTGGCGCGGGTGGCCACCGTCAATCAGTTGCGCACCGCGGTCAGCCTTGAGCCGCGGCCTGAACCCGAACCTGCGCCGCCGCCGCAGCGCTCGATCACCAGGACCTCCGGTGAACGATCCACGAACTGGCGGATCACCCTTCCTCATGATGAGGCGGCGATGTTCGACGCCGCACTGCAGTCTCATCTGGATGCGTTGATCATCGAGTGGAAGTCCGATCACGGCGACGGTGAGCTCCCAGCAGATGACCGGCCGCCGATACCGGATACCGGTGATGCGTTCCTGCGCCTGGTCGAGGCCGGCTGGGACGCCGACGCCATCCGCCGACCGCACGGGCAGCGCACCACCGTGGTGGTGCACCTTGATGTCGAAAAGCAAGTCGCCGCATTGCATCTGGGTCCACTGCTCAGCGACGCCGACCGCCGATACCTCACCTGTGATGCCACCTGCGAGGTGTGGTTCGAACGTGACGGCCGGGTCATCGGCGCCGGCCGCACCACCCGCACCATCAGCCGGCGCCTGCGGCGCGCGCTCGAACACCGCCACCGGACCTGCGCTGTTCCCGGCTGCGGCGCCACCCGCGGCCTGCACGCCCACCACATCCGGCATTGGGAAGACGGCGGGCCCACCGAATTGTGGAACCTGACGCTGCTGTGTCCCTATCACCATCGGCTCCACCATCGCGGCGGTATCACCATCACCGGCACAGCCGAGGAACTGGCCGTCACCGACAGCGACGGCCGGCCACTGAGCCCCGGATCACTGGCCCGACCACCCACCGGGCCCGCCCCCGCGGTCCCGCCCTACCCCGGACCAACCGGCGAACGCGCCCACTGGTGGTGGTATGACCCCTTCCAACCGAAACCACCACCGCCGAACTAGTCGAAGTCAGTGCACGCCTTCCATCAGCACGCTGATGCGCGGCGCGACCACCCAGACGATCAGACCCACCACGATGGCGGCAGCGCCGAGGATGCCGAAGTAGGCGAACTCGTGAGCCTGGTCGTAGTACCGGGCCAGCACGCCCGACAGCGCAGTTCCCAGACCCACTGAGAAAAAGTACAGCGCCATCATCTGGGAACGGAATGCGTTGGGCGCCAACTGCGTGGTGACCGACAGGCCGATCGGCGAGAGCAGCAATTCCGAGATCGCGAACGCCGCCATGATCGCCACAATCGCGAGGACGGGCACCGTCCGGCCGGTACCGCCCGCCATCGGCAGAAAGAGTAGGAACGCCACGCCCATCCCGACCACCCCGTAGGCGAACTTGCGCGGTGTGGTCGGCGCGCGCCGACCGAGCTTGGTCCACAGCACCGCGAACATCGGCGAGAGCAGGATGATCCACACCGGCTCGATGGATCCGATCCAACTCGACGGCGCTGTCCAGCCGAAGATCGTCCAATTGATCCGTTCGTCGGAGTAGACCGCCAGCACGGTGAAGATCTGCTGGAACAGCGACCAGAACACCGCGTTGGCGATGAACAGCGGGATGAAGGCGCGGACCCGGGTGCGTTCGACGGCGTCGACCCTGCTGCTTGTCAACATCGTGGCGAAGTAGGCAACCGACGCGATGATGATGAGCAAGGTGGTCACCTGCGAGAGGTTGGCCAGCTTGACCACTCCGGTGACGAATCCGACCGCGATCGCCCCGAGCACCACGACCGCGACGGCCACCGCCCGCCCGAGTGCCTGACCCGACAACGGATGCGGCACCGTGCGACCGTGCTCACCGAGGTTGCGCCGGAACACCACATACTGGGTCAGTCCGAGCGCCATACCGACTGCGGCGGCGCCGAAGCCGTAGTGGAAGCCGATCCTGGTCTGCAGCAGTCCGGTGATCAGCGGGCCGGCGAACGCCCCGATATTGATACCGAGATAGAACAGCGTGAAGCCACCATCCCGGCGGGGGTCACCCTCGGCATAGAGCGTCCCCAGCAATGACGACGCGTTGGCCTTCAACGCACCGGCGCCGAGGGCGATCAGCACCAGGCCCACCGCCACACCGCTGAGACCGGGCAGCAGAGCCAGCGAAATATGACCGCACATCACCACCACCCCGCCGTAGAAGACGGTGCGCTCCATACCCAATACCCGGTCTGCCACCCAGCCGCCGAGCACGGTGGACAGGTAGACCAACCCGCCGTAGGCCCCGACGATCCCGGTGGCGGTGGTCTTGGGCAGACCCAGTCCACCGTCGGCCAGCGAGTAGTAGAGGTAGTAGCCCAGGAT
>NZ_JBPCSX010000073.1:0-4541 GCF_051006775.1 Mycobacterium sp. | reverse complement strand
CATCACCCCCGGCAAGACTGCCACCTTCACCGTGCTCGCTGACGACCCCTACGCGGTGGACCCGGCACGACTCGGCGACATCGCCATCATCGGCACGCTCTACGACGGCCGGTGGTTTCCAGCCAACTAGGTTGCGCGCGTCAGGATGGAAACTGTTCCCCTTATCGGGCGTCACCGGTAGCGTCACCGTGGCGTCGTTCTCCAGCGGAAGGCCAGCGGTGACGGACGAAATCCCAGCCTGGGTCCGGCGACTCGATCTCGCGCCCCACCCCGAGGGCGGCTGGTTTCGCGAAACGTGGCGCAGCGAGGTGACGCTGAGGTCCCCTGCTCTTCCCGATCACTACGACGGACCACGCAGTGCGGGAACCGCGATCCTTTTCGTCTTGATGCCGGGCCAGCAGTCAGCGTGGCACGCGGTGCGCAGCGCGGAACTGTGGATGTATCACCGCGGCAGTCCGCTGGAACTGGAGATCGGCGAAGGGTTGGAGAGCACCACACGTATGCAATTGGGTCCGGATATCGATGCCGGCGAGCAGCCGCAGATTCTGGTGCCGCCAGGGCACTGGCAACGAGCCCGACCGCTGGGTGAGGAGCCGAGTCAGGTCAGCTGTGTCGTGGTGCCGGGTTTCGACTTCGCCGACTTCAGTCTCGCCGACTGAGACCTATTGCGCGGTGTACCCGCCGTCCGCGGCGATCAGTGCCCCGGTGATGTAGGAACTCTCCTCCGAGAGCAGGAAGACCGCGACTTTCGCGATCTCCTCGGGAGTCGCGACACGGGGTATCGGCTGAGCCGTATCGAGGCCCTCACGGATCTCCGCGGTGGGGATCCCGCTGAGCCGGTGATAACGTTCGATCGCCCCGTGTAACAAGGGCGTGTCGGTGGTTCCCGCGCAGAGGCAGTTGACCCGGATTCCGTGCGGGGCGTAGTCGATCGCGGCGCTCTTGGTCAGTTGACCGATCGCACCCTTGGTTAGTCCGTAGACCGAGCTTCGGCCCTTGCCGACGAGCGACTGATCCGAACCCATCAGCAGAATGACGCCATGGCCCCGTTTCTTCATGACGGGTCCACGTCGGTCTCGCGCTCGAGCAGTGAATTCGTCATGCTTCGACTATCGCGGGCGGGGCCGGCGGACCGGGTCAGCCGGGTGGACCCTGCGTAGGTGGAAGCGGTTGTCCACCGATTGGTGGATGCGAGCGAAAAACAGTGTGCCGTTCGAACCTGCTGCACACAGTGAGACAGGAAGTGGAGGGTGGCCGTTCGGGTTCATCAACAGAGTCTTCTTGTACGAAAATGATGACCGGCTGCCATTCATCGACCTGCTACGCAATCCGGCATTATCTTGCTGATGGAGAGCGGCAATAGCTGCTACATAGGCGGGAGAAGGTCAGAACCGGACTGAGTCCGACATGCGGGTGGGTCAGGGGAAAAGTGTGCCGTTCTCCCGCGCTGCTTCCGGATAGATCGCGGGCAGTGACAGCCCCCGCTGGGCTAGTAGTCCCTGCCGCATCGCAACCTCGAAGTGGTCCGAGGATACCGGCGCCGGCGGACCGGGGGTCCGGCGTTCGTCGAGCCAGTCCAGTGCCAGGGCGATGGCCTGTTTGCCGTAGCTGTCCGGCGGAGGGGACAGGCTCAGTGCACCGCCATCGGTGACGAATTCCACCTCATTGCCGATGGGCAGCGGCCGAGAGTTCTGCTGGGTCCAGCGCACCAAGTCGGCCCCGCTCACCGTGGTCCCGTCCGCCTCGGGCAGGTCCCGGATCGTGGTGACCAGGAGTATGTCGGCTGTGGCGGCTGCCCCAACCGCCTCGCGCCAGGCCGGCGCCGTCGATACGAGAGCGGATCGTCCCAGGCGCACCGGACCCCAGTCGAAGGTGCTGATCTGGGCCAATTGGGCCTCGCCGGCTTCGCTTTTTGCGCCGATGACGGCCATGGTGGCGGGGCGATCGGCGAACATCGTTGCGACTGCATCACGGACGGCAGCCCAGGGCCGGTTGTTGGCGATACCGGAGACGTTCGGGGCACCGGGGTAGCCGTAGTCGGCCGGCGGACGGTCGATGGCTACATAGAGGATCCGAGGTGTCTTACGGCCGATGTAGTTGCGGGCCACCAGATCGTTGGCCTCATCACCGACCGCGATCAACACATCCGGTTTGGTACGGCTGATTGCACGCTGTGCCTCGGCTATCGCAGCGTCAGTGCTGCGTGCCGTTTCCGGCAGATTGAGGCCCAGGTAGTTCCACTCGATACTGAGAGGTCTGCGGTTGTCCTTCAGGGCATTCCGCATTCCTTTATCCATCTCGGTAGCCCATAAAGAGTTCTGGTATTCCGAATGAAGAACGAGGATACGCGGTTTGGTGGCGTTGAAATTGCCGAGCAGCAAGATGAACCAAGCAAGAAACCCGCCGATGAGTAGATTGCGCCAGAGCTTTTTCATAACAGGCCCAGCCAACTCCACCAGGGGATCGAGGCGTAGACGACCGCGACCCGCGCCGCGTTCATCAGCATGTGGTAGCGCAGGAAGCCGCGCTCATCGACCTCGTCGAAAAGACCCGCCGACTGGAACTGGAGGATTCCGTTGCTGCCCTGATAGCGGAAGAAGGAGATGTCACTGAAGACTGCTGCGCAGAACACAGCGATCCACAGGTTGATGCCCTGGGTGGCGGCGACCGGCAGCAGCACCGTCACCGAGGTCAGCATGCCCGGTATCACCGGGACGGCCAACCGGATCGCCAGTGTGGTGATCAGTGCGGCGAGTATGAACAGTCCGAGACTGCCTGACACGAAGCCGTAGACCTGCCCCGTTATCCGGGCCAGTGCCCGGTCGAGTCCCAGGTAGTTCATGATGCGGATCAAGCTGTCGGCACCGAGTAGGAAAAAGATCATCGGCCAGTCGATCTGGTTCCGAAAGTCTTTGCGCAGCAATGTCCCCGAGAGCAGGAGCGCCAGCAGCACGTAGCCGGCCAGATATGCCGGCATGACGTGATGCCAGGAGACCGTCGCGCATCCGATCAGGAAGAACAGCGATCCGCCGGCGGCGATCCATTCCGCCGGACGGGTCGGACCCAGGTCGGCGAGCTGGTCGCGAATCTCCGCCCTCGGCAGGGCCGCCTGATCGCGGATCGGGAACAGCCGAGGCAGAACCGCCAGGTGGACAGTAGTCATCCCAACCGCCGCGACGGCGGCGGCAACCAACCAGAAAAGGCCGTTGAATTCGGCCTGGGTCTGCGCCGGTAACAGGGTCAGCGCGGCAATATTCGCCGACTTGCTGGTGACCATCATCGGGCCGATAATGACCGCTCCGCCGAACATCGCGGCCAGAAGTGCGGTGATCGCCGGACCCCGTTTCGGCAGCCGAAGGGCCGTCACCATGTCCTGATACATCGGCATCAGGAGGGAGACTCGGGTGTTCGTCGACGGCATCATCGGCGATATCGCGTAGCCGTAGCCGAACAGCGTGAACTGCTGCCAGAACGGCTTATCGGGCAGCAGCAGCAGCAGTCGCAGCATCAGCCGATAGCTCAATCCGGAACTGCTGATCACCGCCGATAGTGCGTAAACCCCGAGCAGCAGAAGCAGGGTCGGCGAGGAGAATCCGGCCAATGCGACGTTCGGTGGCGCCAAACCCACGAACAGCGCGGCCACTACGGCGACCAGTGCTGGCACAAACTCCTCGACCAGGCTGAACACCCACAGCAGGACCACCGCGGCCAGAAACGAGGTGAAGAGCGCCGCAGGGACGCCGAACCCCGCGATCCGCACCGCGATTCCCACCATCGGCGGTACCAGGAAGACGGTTACCCAGCCGACGACTGTGCTCACCGGCACGGTCCCGTCGTCGGCGTGGCCCCGGCGCAACGCCGCGATCATCACCATGACGGCGAAGATTGCGCCGAGAACGGCGAACACCACCCAGTGTGGGGCCAGGGCGTCCGCCAGCCCTCGTGGGCTCACAGGTCCATGAGCATGGTCGCCTCGAGAAGCGGCCCCACGGGGACGCGTCCGCGCACGGTCTCCTCGTTTCTTCCGTTGGCTGATTACTGCGAACAGTAGATTAGTCGCCACGGCGGTTTTGCGATTGCGCCTGTTGGCGAGACCGCAGCCCGGAATCCGGCCGTTCCCACATCGACTAGGGAGAGTTGATGCCGACAGCATCGTCCGCACGCCGCCGTGCCGCCCTCGCGGGCGGCGTCGGAAATGTCATGGAGTGGTACGACTGGAGCGTCTACGCCACCTTCGCGGTGTTCTTCAGCCACCAGTTCTTCCCCAAGGGCGACCCGGTCGCGGCGCTTCTGCAGACCTTCGCAGTCTTCGCGCTGGGCTTCTTCGCCCGCCCCGTCGGCAGTCTCACTCTGGGCAGGCTTGCCGACCGGATGAGCCGCCGGGCAGCGATGACCATGACCGTGCTGATCATGGCGGGCACCAGCCTGCTCATCGGACTGGCACCCACGGCGTCCTCGATCGGGCCGTGGGCGGCGGCGCTGCTGGTGGCGCTGCGCATCGTCCAGGGGCTGGCCCTCGGCGCGGAATCCGGTGTGGTGGC
>NZ_JBPCSX010000072.1:0-43712 GCF_051006775.1 Mycobacterium sp. | reverse complement strand
GGATAGGGAAGGACCCCGCCCGGCGAACCGGGCGGGGTCCTCGACGTCCTAGTGGAACTGGCCCTCTTCAGTCGAGCCCGCGAGCGCGGTGGTCGACGAGGTCGGATCGACTGTGGTGGCGATCTTGTCGAAGTAGCCGGCGCCCACCTCGCGCTGATGCTTGGTCGCGGTGTATCCGCGCTTTTCAGCGGCGAACTCACGCTCCTGCAGCTCGACGTAGGCGCTCATCTGGTTGCGGGCGTAACCGTAGGCCAGATCGAACATCGAGTAGTTCAGGGCGTGGAAGCCGGCCAGCGTGATGAACTGGAATTTTAAGCCCATGGCGCCGAGTTCCTTCTGGAACTTCGCGATGGTGGCGTCGTCGAGGTGCTGCTTCCAGTTGAACGACGGTGAGCAGTTGTAGGCCAGCATCTGGTCGGGGAACTCGCTCTTGACGCCCTCGGCGAATTTCTTCGCCAGCTCCAGGTCGGGGGTGCCGGTCTCCATCCAGATCAGGTCGGAGTAGGGGGCGTACGACTTCGCGCGGGCGATGCAGGGCTCCAGGCCGTTGCGGATCCGGAAGAAGCCCTCGGAGGTGCGCTCACCGGTGACGAACGGCTGATCGCGCTCGTCGACGTCGGAGGTGATCAGTGTGGCGGCCTCGGCGTCGGTCCGGGCAATGACCACGGTCGGGACGTCGGCGACGTCGGCGGCGAGGCGGGCCGAGGTCAGGGTCCGGATGTGCTGCTGGGTCGGGATGAGCACCTTGCCACCGAGGTGGCCGCACTTCTTCTCCGAGGCGAGCTGGTCTTCCCAGTGCGAACCGGCGACACCGGCGGCGATCATCGCCTTCTGCAGCTCATAGACGTTCAGCGCGCCGCCGAAGCCGGCCTCGCCGTCGGCCACGATCGGCACCAGCCAGTTGTCGATCGAGGTGTCCCCCTCAACCTTGGCGATCTCGTCGGCGCGCAGCAGCGCGTTATTGATCCGGCGGACGACCTGCGGGACCGAGTTGGCCGGGTAGAGGCTCTGGTCGGGGTAGGTGTGCCCGGACAGGTTGGCGTCACCGGCGACCTGCCAGCCGGACAGGTAGATGGCCTTGAGTCCACCGCGCACCTGCTGGACGGCCATATTGCCGGTCAGTGCTCCGAGGGCGTTGACGAAGTCCATATCGTGGAGCTGGCGCCAGAGGACCTCGGCGCCGCGGCGGGCCAGGGTCTGCTCCTCGACCACGGAGCCCTGCAGAGCGACGACGTCGGCGGCGGAGTAGGTCCGCGTGATGCCCTTCCAACGGGGGTTGGTGTCCCAATCACGCTGGATGTCCGCGGCGTTCTTCGGCTTACCGACGTTCGACATTGAACTTCTCCTTTTTCGTCGCCCAGGTCTGCTAATGCACAGACACCTTCGCTGGGGTGCTAACCGGACGATTTCACAGTCAATATTCGCAGGTCAAACCATCGCAGCTTGCCAATCTCGGCAATGGAACCCGGTTAACTTGCAAATATTGCGAAGATCGGGCTGGCATCCGACTCGCCAGCTACCAGCCGGTAACTTAATTGCGGCAGCTCAGCCGCGGTGGGCCGGGGGCATGCGGAAATCAGAGCGGGAAGATCGCCGCGACGGCCTTAGTCGCGTCGCCGACCAGGTATGTGAGCGTTCTCACCGTGCGGTCAGTCAGTGCGGGGCCGAACTTGTCGGTCGAACCCGGCGGGTACACGTGATAGAGGATCTCCAGCTTCGCCCCGTAGGCAACGGCCGCGTCATGCTCGATGGTGACGCGCAGCGGAGCCTCAAGAAGTTCGGGGTGCGGGGCCAGGAACTCCTCGACCACTTTCCAATAGACCGAGTTGTTGACGTGGTCGAAAAAGTCGATATCGCTGACCCGTATCGGAAACTCGCGGATCTCGTCGGCGGTTTCGCGGGATCCTGCTTTCAGGTAGGACTTCCACCGCAGCCGATCAACGTCAGTGGTCCTGAGTAGACCTTCCATGAAGTCGTCGGCGATGCGAGCGGGCCCCTGGGTTTCGCGGTTGAAGTTTATCCAGAAAGCCTCGGTCTCGATCAGCCCTCCCCGGCGGCCATCGATGCGCACGCGCATCTCGCACCACCGATTAGAGGCTCCCGAACACCACCGGCGCAACCGCAGTGTGTCCTGGAACTCGATGGGCTCGATCATGTCGACCATGGCCCGGCGCACGATCCACAACGGGTGGGTGTCGTTGTGGCCCATCTCGCGCAGCTGATCCTGACCGATGTCCTGAATGTGGCGAAGTGCGGCGTCCATGCGCAGCCGGCCGAGCCGGTCGACATCGGCCGGCCGCAACGGCCACTGGCGTTCGAACACATCAGGGTTCGGATCAGGTACCGGCATCAGAACCTTGGCCAGTCCGCTGTCGATACCCATGAGGGCCGATCATAGCCAACCCTGCGAATACGCTCTTCGCACGTCGGTACGCTGACGGGATGCCCAAGACCTTTGTGGGATCGCGGGTCCGCCAGTTGCGAAGCGAGCGTGGTTTCAGCCAAGCCGCGCTGGCGCAGATGCTGGAGATCTCACCGAGCTATCTCAACCAGATCGAGCATGACGTGCGGCCGCTCACCGTAGCGGTGCTGCTGCGCATCACCGAGGTGTTCGGCGTGGACGCGACCTTCTTCGCCTCCCAGGATGACACCCGACTGGTGGCAGAACTGCGGGAGGTGATGTTCGACCGCGATCTCGACGCTGAGGTCGACCCGACTGAACTCGCCGAGATGGTCAACGGGCACCCGGCGATCGCCAGGGCGATGGTGAACCTGCATCGGCGCTACCGGAACACCACCGCACGTCTGGCTGAGGCGACCGAGGACAGGTTCAACGACGGCAGTGGCAGCGGCTCGATCACGATGCCGCATGAAGAGGTGCGGGACTACTTCTACCAGCGACAGAATTACCTGCATGAACTCGATACCGCCGCCGAGGATCTCACCGCCCGGATGCGGATGCACCGCGGCGAGTTGGCCGGCGAGCTGTCCAGACGCCTGACCGAGGTGCACGGCGTGCACATCACCAGGCGGATCGATCTCGGCGACACGGTGCTGCATCGCTACCACCCGGATAGCCGGACCATGGAGATCAGTACGAACCTGTCGGCAGGTCAGCGGGTGTTCAGAATGGCCACTGAGTTGGCCTATCTCGAAGTCGGGGACCTGATCGACCAGATGGTCACCGGCGGAAAGTTCACCAGCGAGGAGTCACGTAAGCTCGCGCGGCTCGGACTGGCCAACTACTTCGCGGCCGCCGCGGTGCTCCCCTATCGCCAATTCCACGATGCAAGCGAGAATTTCGGCTACGACATCGAGCGACTCTCGGCGTTCTATCAGGTCAGCTACGAAACCATCTGCCATCGGCTGTCAACCCTGCAGCGGCCATCAATGCGCGGGGTTCCGTTCTCCTTCGTCCGGGTGGACCGGGCCGGCAATATGTCGAAAAGGCAGTCTGCCACCGGTTTTCACTTTTCATCGGCCGGCGGAACCTGCCCGTTATGGAACGTCTATGAGACCTTCGCCAATCCAGGCAAGATTCTGGTCCAGATCGCGGAGATGCCGGATGGCCGCAGCTATATGTGGGTGGCGCGGACCGTCGAACGCCGAGCCTCCCGCTATGGACAGCCCGGCAAAACCTTCGCCATCGGACTGGGCTGCGAGGTACGCCACGCAAGTCGGTTGGTGTACTCCACCGGCCTGGACCTGTCGGCCGCCAGTGCGACGCCGATCGGATCAGGCTGCCGGTTCTGCGAACGGGACAACTGCCCGCAGCGCGCATTCCCGGCACTGGGCCGTGCGCTGGATCTGGACGAACACCGCAGTACGGTGTCGCCCTATCTGGTGAAAGAATCGTAAATGACCGGGATGCAACGTATTCCGCCCGGAGACCGTCGGGAACTCGGTCTGCTGAACTGGATTATCGCCAAGATCGGTGCCCGATCCATTCGGGCGCCGGAATTCCACCTTTTCACCACACTGGGTCAGCATCGGCACCTTCTGTTGGTCTTCCTGCCCTACGCCGGGTATCTCCTGGGTCGCGGTACGTTGTCCAAACCGGAGAAGGAACTGGTGATTCTCCGCGTGGGCCATCTGCGTAATTCGGAGTACGAACTGCAGCAGCACCGCCGACTGGGCCGCTCCCGCGGAGTGGACAACGTCCTGCAGCAGAGGATCTTCGCCGGGCCGAGCGCTGATGGGCTGACCGACCGGCAGCGCGCGATGCTGACGGCCGTGGATGATTTCGTCCTCAATCGAGATATGTCCGACGCGACCTGGGCTGCGCTGTCGAAGCATCTGAGCAAACAGCAGATCATCGAGTTCTGCGCCCTGGCGGGCAATTACGACGCTATTGCCGCGATTCTGACAACCCTGCGCGTTCCCATGGACTTTCCGGACTGATCGTCACTCGTCGAGAATCCGGGCTCGCGCCGGATCGTAGAAAGGCTGCATCTGCAGCCGGGCGGGAAGATCGCCGTGCGGGGTACGAACCGTGAACGACTGCTCACGCAGCCAGTCCGCGGTGACCCCACCATCATGGGACACCTGCGCCAAGCCCACCGGCCCGCCGAGGGTGTATCCGTAGGCAGCGGCCCGGACGTAGCCGACCCATCTGCCGTCGACCAGCACCGGCTCGTTGCCGAACAGGTCGGCTCCGGCATCCTCCACCAGCAGGCTGACGACGCGGTTGCGCGGGGTGCCCGTGGCCTTGAACTCCAGCAGGGCGTCGCGGCCGACGAATCCGCCCGGCTTATCCCACGCGATGGTGAACCCCAACCCGGCCTCGATCGGGTTATCAGTGTTGTCGATGTCTACGCCGAGGTCGCGGTAGCCCTTCTCCAGGCGCAGACTCGACATCGCAGCGAGTCCGACCGGCCTCAGCCCCAAATCCGCACCGGCGGAGCTCAATTCGTCGTAAACACCGACGGCGTATTCAGTTGGGATGTGCAACTCCCAGCCCAGCTCGCCGAGATATGTGACCCGTGCGGCCAGCACCGGTGCGTAGCCGACGTGGATGTGCCTGGCCGACAGATACGGAAATGCCGAGTTCGACAGGTCGGCGTCGGTGAGCCGGGAAAGCAGGTCGCGTGATTTCGGCCCCTGCACCGACAGCAGCGTCGTGCCAGAGGTGATTTCGGTGACGACGACGACCTCCCCGGCACCCGTCTCACGGCGGATCATGGGTTCGACGCGACGATGGATCAGATCGGAGGTCACGACGAGGAACTTCTCCTCACCGAGACGGGTGACCGTCAGGTCGGTGGCGATTCCGCCGGCGGGGTTGAGCCATTGCGTGTAGACCAGTCGCCCGATCTCACGGTCGATGAGGCTGACCGACAGCCGGTCGAGAACTCGTGCCGCGTCGGGTCCCTGTACGAGGAACTTCGCCATCAAGCTCATATCCAGGACACCAACGTCTTCGCGCACCGCCCGGTGCTCACGGCCCACGATGTCGAAACTGGCCTGCCTGGCGAAGTCCAGGGTGGTCGCCGGATGCGTTCCGTCGGTGTCATACCACTCGGCGAACTCCCAGCCCACCGAGGCGTTGAAGTGCCCGCCCGCGGCCACCAGACGATCATGGATCACCGAACGGCGCACATTGCGCGCCGAGCCCGGCTTCCATGCCGGCCACACCGCATCACCAAACAGCACGCCGAGTTGCTCGACGGTGCGTTCGGCCCGGAAGCGCCGGGACGTCTCGTGGGTGGCGGCCCGGTCGATGGCGTAACCGGTGACGTCCACCGGTGGCACGCCGTCGACGATCCAGTGCGCCATGACGTTTCCGATGCCGCCGCCCATCAGGATGCCCAGCGAGTTCATTCCGGCCGCTACGAAGTAGCCGTCCAGTTCCGGAGCGGGTCCGAGCATCGGCCGGATATCCGGGGTGAAGGATTCCGGGCCGCAGAAGAACAACCGGACTCCGACCTCCGAGAGGCAGGGAATGCGCTCGAGGGCGGAACCCAGATAGGGGCCCAGGCGCTCCCAGTCCGGCGGCATGGTGCCGAAGGCGAAACCGTCGGGCACACCGTCCAGCGACCATGGTGCGCCGACCGGTTCGAACAGACCGACGAGCATGCCGTCGCCCTCCGGCCGGTAGTAGCCGTAACGCTCCGGATCCTCGATCACAGCGAGGTCCTTGTCCATGCCCGGGACCGCATCGGTGATGAGGTAGTAGTGCTCGGCCGCCTGCAACGGGATGCAGACATCATTGCGCGCACC
This sequence comes from Mycobacterium sp., assembly GCF_051006775.1. Lineage (GTDB taxonomy): Bacteria > Actinomycetota > Actinomycetes > Mycobacteriales > Mycobacteriaceae > Mycobacterium. The sequence continues at coordinate 37,493 of NZ_JBPCSX010000072.1, read as the reverse complement.
CAGTTGCCGCGCCCACATGCCGGCGGCGTTCACGACGATCTCTGTCTCGATGCGGCCCTGTTCGGTCAGCACCGCGGTCACCCGACCTCGTTTGGTCTCGACGCCGGTGACGGTGACGCCTTCGATGACACGTGCACCCAGCGCCTTGGCGCCCTTGGCCATCGAGGTGGCGACACCGACCGGATCGGCCCGACCCTCATCAGGCACGTAGAACCCGGCGAGCACATCGGATGTGTCCAGCAGCGGCCACATGTCCTGCAGTTCGCGTGCCGTGATCTCATGCTCGGTAACGCCGAACCCGTGCATCCATGCCGATGACCGGCGAAGCGCCTCCAGACGTTGCGGGGTGGTGGCCAGGCTGACGTGGCCGACCGGGTTGAACCCGGTGGAGTGTCCGGTCTCCCGCTCGAGGCGCTCATAGAGATCCCGCGAGTACCGGCTGAAGAAGAGCGCGGTCTCGTCGGTCATTCCAGCAGAGGTGATCAGGCCGGCGGCGTGCCAGGTCGTGCCGGCGGTGAGTTCGTGCTGTTCGACCAGCACAATGTCGGTCCAACCAAGATGCGCCAGGTGGTAGGCGATGCTGCACCCGGTCACCCCGCCGCCCACGATCACCACCCGTGCGCGCGCGGGCAGATCCTTGTCGAGACCGCTCACCGCGCGATGCCTTGACCGTCATTCTCCAACTGAGCGAACTTGTGTCTGAGCATTCAGTCAGCGTGACACAATTCGGCAATGGGCGAATCTGAAATCTTCGACGTCGTCGTGATCGGTGCGGGCTTCGCCGGATTGGTGGCCGCCCGCGACCTCATCGAAGCGGGCCGAAGTGTGGCGCTCCTGGAGGCCCGGGACCGGCCGGGCGGACGCACCTACTCCTCAACCTTCCCCGGGACCGACGTGGTGATCGACCTCGGCGCGGAGTGGTTCGATCCGGCGCGACACCATTTCATGGCAGCAGAGGTGGCCCGGTACGGCGCGACGTTCGTCGAAGCCGACAAAGGCGGCGCCAGCCGATGGTTCCTCGACGGCAGGCACTCAGACGGCGACGAACCTGATGGTCTGATCGACATGAACGAGTTGGAAGAAGTCCTCAATCGATTGCGCGCCGATATCGCCCCGGTGGTCTTCGCCGAGGGCTTTACCCAATCCAGTACCGCTGATCTCGACATCCCGTTCACGGAGTACCTGGCCAAACTCGATGCGCCACCGGCCATCGCGGATCTGCTTCGGGCCCAGTCCTACACCCTCACCGGCGCCCTGCCCGAAGAGTTCTCGGCCCTGGTCTACCTCCGCGAGATCGCGGGCTTCGACCACAACCCGGACTACTCCTTCTTCGCCTCCCTGGCGCGCGTCGATATCGGCAGTGGGGGTCTGGCCGAGCGTGTCGCCGCCGAGATTTCCGGTCATATCCGCCTCGGCGAGCCGGTCACCTCGGTGACCGAGCTAGCCGACCGCGTGGAGGTGTCCACCGCCACCGGAAAGCGCTACTCGGCCCGCAGGGTGATCCTGGCCGCCCCGCTGAACACCCTGGGTGACATCGATTTCACGCCAGGCCTTCCGCCGGCCCTCGCCCAGCTGGTCCGCGATGGCCATACCGGTCGGTGCGTCAAGGTCTGGTCGAAGTTGGCCGACGCGCGGCATGTGTTCGCGATGGGCTGGCCGGGGGTTGTCGAGTGCACCGTGAAGGGCACTGTCGCCGAACCGGGTGGTGAACGCACCGTCATGGCATCCTTCGGTCTGGCTCCAGACTTGGCCGTCGACCGGCCCGATCTACTGCAGGCGGGACTCGACCGGCTCGGTCTGGGCGTCACCGTCGAGGAGGTCTACGGCCACGACTGGATCGAGGATCCGTTCTCTAAGGGAACCTGGTTGGCCCTGCGCCCGGGCCAGCCACCCACCCATGGCCGGGTCGAAAGCAGTTGGGGCGCAGTACACCTGGCAGGGGCAGACTTCACCGGGGTCTGGTCGGGCTGGGTCGACGGGGCCATCGAGTCGGGTCACATGGCCGCTGCGGCCGTCGACGCGGCGCTGCCCGCGCGACGCTAGTCACACCTCGCGGCGCTCAGCGCGGATCGAGCACCGCCTGTGGTCCGCGGAGCATGAGTTGCCGACCGATGATGATCCGCTGAATCTCGCTGGCACCCTCCCAGATCCGTTCGACCCGTAGCTCCCGGAACATCCGCTCGGCAACGTTCTCACGCATGTAGCCGCGGCCGCCGAAGACCTGCACGGCACGGTCGGCAACCCGCCCGGCCATCTCCGAGCAGTACAGCTTGGCCATCGACGCCTGGGAGTGCAGCGCCTTGCGATCAAGTCCGGCATCGATTCCACGGGCCACCTCATAGAGCAGGCTGCGTGCGGCGAACAGTTCGGTGGCACTGTCGGCCAGCATGCCGGCGACGAGTTGGTGTTCGCCGAGTGGCTTACCGTCCACGATCCGTTCGCGGGCGAATGCTGTCATCTCATCGACCAGGCGTTGCGCGGCTCCCACGCAGCGCGAGGAGACCATGATCCGCTCGAACCGGAACCAGTCCTGGGTGAAGGTCATTCCCTCGCCCTCAGCCCCGACCAGATGCGTTGCCGGCACACGCACATCGGTGAACGACACGATCGGATGCTCGTCAGCGATGTTGTGGGTGTACTTCGGACTTCGCACCACCTCAACGCCGGGCCAGGGCAGGTCGACCACCAGCAGGACATGGTCGCCGTCGTGATCGCCACCGTCGAGACGGGCCTGGACGAACATGTAATCGGCGAGGTTGTAGGAGGTGACATGCCACTTCACACCGTTGATGAGGTAGTCGTCCCCGTCTCGGCGGGCAGTGGTCTGCAGTGCCGAGACATCGGAGCCGGCGAACTCCTCGGTGATCGCGTAAGCCTCGTGTTTCTCACCCCGAACAGCCGGAAGCAACCAGCGCTGCCGCTGATAGTCGGTGGCGACGTCGGCCCACCACTGCGGCGGGGTGTGCATCACCCAGGCCAGCGCGTTGGTGGCCCGGCCAGTCTGCTCCTGCACCAGAACCTGTTGCAGGGCAGTGAATCCCGGTCCGCCTACCGACGCAGGCATATTGGTGGCATACAGGCCCAGTTCTATCGCGCGACGATGATGCTGGTCGGCAAGATCCTCGGGAAGGTAGCCGCCCGCCATCTCGGCCTCGACTTCGTAGGGGATCAGGCTGTCGACGAATGCTTTGGCCCTATCCCGGATCTCTATGTCCTCGGCTGTCAACCCGTACATCGGCCGCGCTCTCCACTCCTATTGACTGAGCATTCAGTCTATGTCACGGTCTGGTGGCGTCACCAGTTTCGTCAGCGCCGACAACTAAGGATTACCCGATGAGTGAAGCTGTCACCACCCCCGTCCTCGCCGACGCCGTCCATGCCGAATTGGAGGACTGGGGCCCACTGGAGGAGGCCACCGGATCGCCGATGGCGACCCACGGGGTCGAGCTCTGGGCCCAGGGCACCGCGTCCGCCGGGATCTGGCAGTGCGCCCCCGGCCCGTCGCACTGGGTGCTGGACACCAATGAGGTCATCTACCTCGTGGCCGGCCGGATGACGGTGACACCGGACGGTGGTCAGCCCAGGGAGATCGGCGTCGGCGATATCGCCGTCTTCCCGCTCGGATGGTCGGGAACCTGGGATATCCACGAGACCGTCCGCAAGGTCTATTCGATCTTCTGATCCCGCGGGATCACCAGGGCGTCCACGGCGATCGCTCCGGTGGGTGAGGCGATGACCGGGTTGGCCTCGACCGCGTCGAGGACATCGCCGAGTTCGGTTGCCAGTTGGGAGAATCCGACGATGACGGCAGCCAGCGCGTGGGTGTCGACAGGTGGTGAACCACGCCAACCGGCCAGCAACTTCGCGATACGCAGCGACCGCAGCATGCGCACGGCTTCGACTGACCTGACCGGAGGGCAGGCGACGGCACGGTCGGCGAGTAACTCGACCATCGTTCCGCCGGCGGCCACTACGATCAGCGGACCGAAGTTGGCGTCGCGCACCACACCGACGGAGACCTCGACGCCGGCCCGGGCCATGGCATGCACGCTGACGCCCGCGCCGAGTCGGTGGGCCATCGACCGGTAGGCCTCACCCAACGCCGCCGCATCGGCAATCCCGAGCACCACCCCGCCAACGTCGCTCTTGTGGTCGGCTCCGAGGGTCTTCAGCGCCACCGGATAGCCGACCCGTTGTGCCACCGAGTGAACCTTGTCGACATCGTCAGCTACGCCGGAGGCCGCGACCGCGATGCCGTAGTCGGCCAGAAGCGCGAACGCCTCGTGCGCGTTCCAATCAGGGGCACTCAGACGCGACGACCAGCGGTGCCGGCGATCGATGTCGATTGCCGCCGCGGGAGCACTGGCGTCAAGTGGCCATGTGGCCAGATGGCCGAGTGCAGCGATACCGCTGCGGGCATTGTCGAGCACCGCAATACCGTTGCCGCGCAGGCGTTCTGCGGTGGCCAAGTCAATCGCAGAGGGCACCGAGGCGAGCACGGCGATCGGCGCATCGGTACTGGCCGCCACGTCGATAATGGCGTCGGGGTAGGCGGTGTCACCGTCGAATTCACTGACGAGATCGACGGCCAACGCGGTCACCGCGACCACCGGGTCATCCACAATCGCCTTGAGACTGCTGCCGAACAGGGTCCGGGTGTCGGCGCCGGTACCCCAGAGGTCCAGTGGATTGGTGGCGATCAGTCCTTCGTCAAGCCGATCGGTAAGTGTGGCCAGCGTGGTTTCGCCCAGCGCGGCGAACTCGACCCCCAGATCGTGTGCCAGATCAGCGCACAGCGCACGTTCGGCACCGGAATCGTGCACGGTGGCGATACCGTGCGAGCCTGGTCGCCGTCGTCGGCCGGCCTCGAACAGCTCGATGGTGTCGCATAGCTCGGCCATATCGCGCACCCGTACCGCCCCGGTCTGTGCGCAGAAAGCCTGCCACCCGATGTCATCCCCGGCCAGTGCGCCGGAGTGCGCGGCCACCATCTCGCGACCCCGCGGGGAGTGGCCGACGGGCAAAATCACCACGGGCACCTCCTGTTCGGCGGCGCGGCGCAGGGTAGCGCGCAGTGTGCCCACCGCGCGTGGTGTTTCGAGCAGCAGTGCGATGAGCGTGGTCTGGGGGTCGTCGAGGGCATAGTCGACATAGTCGGCGGTGCCGGTGACAAGTTCCTGGCCAGAGGAGACCGCCAGCCGGAAGCCGAAGCCCCGGTTCGCGCGCAGCAGGGTCGAAAACGCCGATCCCGAGTGGGTGATCAGTGCGACCCCGCCGGCGGCAAGGGGATGGGGTTCCAGATAACCCAGCGCCCGCAACCCGGTCACGTTGTTGATGAACCCCATGCACCCCGCACCGCAGAGCGCCATACCTGCCGCCGCAGCGGTTGCGGCGAGATCCTCGCGGAGCCCGGGCACATGCGCGGACCCGAACACCACGGCCCCGCGTACTCCGGAGGCTGCCGCGGCCTGCAATTCACCGAGCAGTGCCGGGTCGGGTACACCCAGCAGCACCAGATCCACCTCGTCGTCGAGCGCGGCCAGCGATGGCGCGCAGACCACACCGTCGATCCGGTCGTAACGGGGATTCACCAGATGCATCCGCGCAGAACTGCGTTTCCCTTCGATGATCATCCGTGCGCCGAAGCTGTCCGGTCGCGGACTGGCCCCAACTATCGCCACCGATCGTGCGCCGAGCATCGCATCCACCGCTGCCCCCCGCAGTCGGCCCGCGGGAGCCGTCCCGGTCAGGAGCGCCCGCCCAGTGCGGAGAGAACTTTTCGTCTGCCACGCTTCTTGTCGGCGAGGGCGGCACGGGCGGCCTGCCAACCGGGAATTCCGCATACCCCGCCCCCGGCGTGGGTGGCCGAACTTCCGTTGTAGAGGCCGGCAATCGGGGTGCGGTAATCGGCGAATCCGGGTGCCGGCCGCATATGGAACAGCTGCTCCAATGAGAGTTCGCCGTGGAAGATGTTGCCGCCGATCAGGCCGTACTCCACTTCCATCTCGTGCGGACCGACAATATCGCGATGTGTGATCGAACCCTTGAAGCCCGGCGCCAACTGGTCGTATAGGTCGATCAGCCGGTCTGCGTATGCCTCGAGTTCCTCGGTATGCGGCGCCTCGGCCCAATCGGCGGGCACCCATTGGGAGAACAGCGACATGATATGAGTGCCATCGGGATTGAGCGTCTTGTCCAAGGTGGTGGGGATGACGCTGTCGCTGAACGGAGCTAACGAGGGACGGCCGAGCCTGGCGTCCTGGAACGCGGCCTCGATGAACTCCATCGACGGCGCCATCTCGACCGAACCTGTGAGGTGCTCCGCATGTCCGCGGCTGGGATTGGCGGTGAAGCTCGGTAGCTCGCCCAGTGCCAGGTTGATCTTCACCACACCGCTGCGGGTCTTCCAATGCTCGATATCGTTGACGAAGTCCTCGGGCAGTTCCTGACGCGGGATCTGGTCCAGGAAAGCGGTACGGGGATGCAGCGTGGTCACCACCATCGGGGCGACGATCTCGTCGCCGTTCTCGAGCGCGACGCCCTGAACCCGGCCATTGCGTACCAACACTTTCGACACCCGCGTCTTGGTGCGGATCTCGACGCCGAAGCTGCGGGCCGCGCGGGCGATGGCCTCTGACACCGCGCCCATGCCGCCCTCGGGATAGCCCCAGCTGCCCATCTGACCGTCGCCGACGTCACCGATCGAGTGGTGTGCCATGACGTAGGCGGTTCCGGGCTCATAGGGGCCGGCCCAGGTTCCGATAACGCCGTTGACTGCGAGTGAGCCCTTGAGCTGAGGGGACTCGAACCAGTCATCGAGAAGGTCGGCGACGCTCATGGTCAGCAGCCGGGTGACATCAGCGGTACTGCGAACCGTGATGTCACGCTTGCTCCACGCCAGCTTGGCCAACTCGACCAAATCCGACGGGCGACGCGAGCCGACCTTCGGCGGGACCTGCGTCAAAAGCGGCCCGAGAAATTCGCCGAGCCCTTCGAGCCAGGCGTTCCACCTGGGGTAGTTATCGGCATCCTTCTTCGACCACTTGGCGATCTCCTCATGTGTGCGGGCCGGGTCCTCATAGAGCGTCAGCGATCCGCCCTCCGGGAAGGCCTGGTAGTACGGACCCATCGGGTGCACCTTGTACCCGTGTCGGTCCAGACTCAGATCGCGCACGATGGTGGGCGGCATGAGGCTCATGACGTAAGACAACCGGGTGACACGAAGATGCGGAGCGTCTTCCCACGGCGATTCGGTGGTCGCCGCACCGCCGAGCGACGCCCGCGATTCCAGCACCAGCGTCCGTGCTCCCGAGCGGGCGAGATAGGCCGCCGACACCAACCCGTTGTGACCGCCACCGATGACGATCGCGTCGTAGGTGTTGGACATGAGTGCCCCGCTTCCGTTGAGCTCAGATATCTTGACTGACTGTTCAATCTAACCAAGTGTTAGACTCGCCATCAAGAGCAAGCGTCCACCGGGGAGCACGATCACATGGCCGAACCCGCGCCCGCGACCGAGAACAACGAGGCTCGGCGCATCCAGATGTTACGCGCGGCGACCGAGCTCATCTGCGAACGCGGCTTCTCCGAAACCAGGATTTCCGATGTCGCCAAACGCGCGGGTGTCAGTTCGGCGTTGGTGATCTATTACTTCGGAACCCGGGACCGTCTCCTCGTGGACGCCCTGCGCTACTCCGAGGAGTCCTTCTATGAGGCGGCTGAGCAGATGCTCGCCGACGTCACATCCGTGCGCGAGCGGATTTCACTGCTGATCGAGTGGACCTGCATTCCATCTCGCGACGATGAGATACCCGGCGCATGGGGCCTGTGGTTCGACCTATGGGTTCAGGCCTTCCGGCATGAGGAGGTCAAGGTCGGCCGCGTGGAACGTGACGCTCGGTGGCGCCGGATGATCGTCGATGCGATCGAATCGGATGACATCTCCGGCAAGGTCGATTCCTCGATGTTCGCACTCGAGTTCTCGGCACTGCTTGATGGTTTGTCGATTCAGGTCGCACTCGATGATCCGGAAGTGAACTCCAAGGTCGCCTATGACATCGCGATGCGATTCGCCGAACGCGAACTGAACCTTCCCGCCGAACGGCGCCGCACCCGACCCAGGTCGCTGTCCGGACCGGATGGCAGGCGCGGATCCGGTCGGTAAATCCTCAGTCGGTTTCTGCGGCCGGTGCCGGGGACGCTGACGCGGGACTGCGGTCCAGCACCCGAACCGCTTCGGGCGCACAGACACAACTCACGGCCATCCCGGGCTGATAACCCACGGACTGCGGACCGGAATGATTGGGAACGTCGACCACCAGTGCGGCGGACTCGCCGACGTCGACGTGGACCTGGGTCGAAGCCCCGAGATACACCACTTCGGCCACGGTACCGCCGATGACGTTGCAGCCCGCAGGCACCGGCTGGTCTGGCTGCTGCACCGCGATCCGTTCGGGCCGGATCACGATCGCCGCCGAACCCACTGCGCAACTGCCGTCGACAACCGCGGTGAGCCGGGTGGACATCGCCGCGCACACCGCCCGGCCGCCGCCGCTCTCGAGCACGTCGGCATCGAAGATGTTCGCCGCGCCCAGGAATGCCGCAACATAGGTGGTGGCCGGCGCGGCGTAGATCTCCTGAGGCGGCCCCACCTGTTCCACGCGCCCGTCGGCCAGCACCGCGATCTGATCGCTCATGGTGAGCGCTTCTTCCTGGTCGTGAGTCACGTAGACGAAGGTGATCCCAACCTCGCGCTGCACTGCTCGCAGTTCCAGCTGGAGCCGTTTACGCAGCTTCGCATCAAGCGCGCCGAGCGGCTCGTCGAGCAGCAGAACCCGCGGCCGCAGCACCAGTGCACGCGCCAGAGCCACCCGCTGCTGCTGACCGCCGGACAACTGCGTCGGCTTCCGCTTGGAGAAGTTGTTCATCTGGACCAGGTCCAGGGCCGCGCCGACCCGTTCTTTGATCTCAGACTTGGCGGCCTTGTGATAGCGCAGTCCGAACGCGACGTTGTCCCACACGCTCATGAACGGGAATAGTGCGTAGGACTGGAACACCGTGTTTACCGGCCGCTTGTGCGGTGGGTCGGAAACCACGTCACGCCCGTCGAGTTCGATACGGCCGGAGTCCGGTCTCTCGAACCCGGCGATCATCCTCAACGTTGTGGTCTTGCCGCAGCCTGACGCGCCGAGCAGCGAGTAGAACTGTCCCGCCGGGATATCGAGGTCGATACCGGAGACGGCGGGAACCCCGTCGTACGCCTTGGTCAGCTTGTCGAGCCGGATCGCCCCGCCACTCATCGGCTGCGCCGCGCGGTCGTCAGGCGGCTACCGCTGATGCCAGTCGCGAGAAGTTCGCCGCAAAGCGATCCACATCGGCATCGGTGTGCTGGACGGACAACAACCATTGTTCGATCTTGCCCCATGGCGGCATGAAAACGCCGCCATTGTGTTGCATCAGCCAGTGCAGATGCCCGATGTCGGTATCGATCTCCAAGAAGTCGCGGAACTCCCGGACCGGCTCGGCGCGAAAGGTCACGCAACCCTTGGCTCCGACGCTGACAACATGCCAGCCGTAGCCATACTCGGCGATGGTGGCTTCAAGATTGGACCGCAGCCGGGCCGCGAGGCGATCCATCTGCGCATAGCCATCCGGAGTGAGCACTTCGGAGAGATTGGCCCTGGTAGCGGCCATCGCGAGCGGGTTGCCGTTGAAGGTGCCCACCTGTTCGTAGCGACCGTCGGCGATCGCCGACATCACCGCAGTGGTGCCTCCGATGGCCGCGACGGAGATGCCGCCGCCCAGCGCCTTGGCCAGACAGACGATGTCCGGTGTCACGCCGGACAACCCTGTAACTCCGGCGGGGCCGGTGGTGAAGCCCGTCTTGACCTCGTCGAAGATCAGCAGCGCTCCGGCGGCGTGCAGCAACTCCCGGATAGCGGCCAGGTATCCGTCATCGGGAGGGATGATGCCGGCGTTCATCATCACCGGCTCGATGATCATTCCCGCGATCTGACCGCGGTGCTCGGCCAGCGCCCGGGCAACCGCTTCCGGATCGTTGAACGGCACGACGACAACCAGATCCCGGATCGCGGCAGGAATTCCGCTGTTACCCGGGACCCGGGTCGGATGGTCGCGCGGTCCGACTTCGTCGGCTTCCGGGAGAACAGACACCTGCACCGAGTCGTGATGGCCGTGATAGCAGCCCTCGACCTTGATGACGAGGTCACGTCCGGTTACCGACCGAGCGAGGTGCACCGCATCCATGGTGGCTTCGGTACCGGAGTTGGCGAAGCGCCACATCGGCAGCCCGAAGCGGCGGGCCAGCTCGCCCGCGTTCCAGATGGCGTCTTCGGTGGGCTGGGCGAAATGTGTTCCACGCCTGACCCGCTCGCTGACCGCGGCGACAATCGCAGGATGCGCATGGCCGGCGATCGACGCGCCGTACCCACCGTGCATGTCGACGTACTCGGTGCCATCGACGTCGTAGACCTTGGAGCCAGCGCCATGGCTCATCCACACGGCCTGTGGTTGAGCGATCTGCCAGTTCGATGTGGCACTGCCGGCCAGATGCCCGCCCGCCAGCGCGATGAGTTCGGTGCTGCGCGGTTGCCGAAGCAGGAACACCTGCTCCTCATGGGCGATTAGGGCGTCGACGTCGCCCCGGACCGGTCTGTCGATAGCCGGCGATGCCACGGGAAACCTCCGCTCGATTGTCCCGCCCACCTGGGAAGAGGTGGCCCGGACAATTCCTGACTGAGCGTTCAGTCTAGATCAGAGTCCCGCCGCCGACAAGAAGCCAAGGAAGATGACCGCAACCCAGGGCGTCGCCGACCCAAGTGTGCGAGAGTCCTGATACCGATCACCCTCGCGACTCCGGAGGCCCACATGCCAACTCCCCACCGACCCGGTCCGAGTCGCCGGCAGTTTCTGCAGCGCGCCGCACTCCTGGCGGGCGGAACGCCGGCGCTGATGGCGTTTCTTAATGCCTGCGCCAAGGCCGATCAGACATCGTCGGCGCCGAGCATCAAGATCGCGTCACCGGACAAACCCGCCACCTGGGACATCGCGAAGGACAATGCGCCGATCGCCGACGGTCTTGCCCCGGAGAAGGCCGCGACGCTGCAGCTGTACAGCTATGCCGACTATGTCTCCCCGGACGTCATCAAGTCGTTCCAGGAGAAGTACGGCACCACTGTTCAGGTCTCGACGTTCAACGACACCGACGAGGCCATCACCAAGATCCGTGCCGGCAGTGTCGATTACGACATCTTCTTCCCGAGCTATGACCAGATCGGAAAGCTGGTGAATGGATCGCTGTTGCGACCCCTGAACCACAGCTACATCCCCAACATCAAGACCGTCTGGCCGGTGTTCACCAACCCCTGGTACGACCAGGAGTGGCGCTACACCACGCCCTACACCGTCTACACCACGGGCATCGGCTGGAATAACACCGCCGTACCCGCTGACATCGGTGCGCTGAGCAATCCCTATGAGTCGCTGTGGGATCCGGCCTACAAGAACAAGACGGCTGTGATCGACGACTGGCACACCGCGATGTCGATGGTATTGCTCAAGTCCGGCATCACCGACGTGAATACCTCATCTGCCGCGGATCTCAAGATAGTCGGTGAGCAGCTGACCGCCCTGGTCGCGGCGACCTCGCCGAAGGTCACGATCACGATGTACACCGATGTGCCCACCGGTCAGATCGGCCTGACGCAGATGTGGTCCGGCGACATCATCAACGCGCAGAACTACCTGCCCGAGGGCGTTACGGCCGATGTCCTGCGGTACTGGTTCCCCGCCGACGGAAAAGGTTTGGTGGACAACGACCTGATGGTGATTTTGCGTGGGGGTAAGAACCCGGTCCTGTCGCACATGTTCATCAACCACATGCTGGAGACCGAGTCCGCAAAGCAGAACTTCAAGCAGATCGGTTACCAGCCGCCCCAGGTCTCGATGAACCCGGATTCCCTGGTCACCGACGGGTTCGTCGCCGAAAACATCAAGTCGGCAATCGTGCGACCGGAGTACTTCGACGTCGGCTATCGGATGCTCGAACTCGATCCTGCGAACGACGCGGCGTGGCACAACGTCTGGCGGGCGTTCAAGGCTGGGGGATCCTGACCGCGGTGACGCTGAGCGAGGTTGCGGCGCAAGCGAAGCCGCGGTCGAAGCGGGCGCGGGGTGGCGCGCTCGGTCCACTGCTGGCTCTGCCCGGCATCGTATGGCTGCTGTTGTTCTTCCTTGCCCCGCTCTATGTGGTGCTGGCCATCGTCTTCGGCAGGACCGATCCGATCTTCCGCACCGCGGTTCCGGTGTGGAATCCACTGCAGTGGAACTCATCTCAGTTCAACTATGTGCTGAGTCATATCGCCGGTACTGACGGCATCTTCGGCCCGGCGTTGCTTCGGACCGCAGTTTATGTCGTGCTGGCCGGGCTGTTGTGCCTGTTACTGGCCTTCCCGGTTGCCTACTACACCGCCCGGTTGTCTGGGAGATGGAAAGGACTGCTACTGGCAGCCTTGATCGCACCGTTCTGGATCAGCTACATGATGCGGATGCTGGCCTGGGTCAACCTGTTGCAGGACGACGGACTGGTCAACCGGTTGTTCAGCCTGGGCGGGGTGTTCGACGTCCGGACTCACTGGCTGACCGGCCAACCGGTGGTTGTCGTACTCGGGCTGGTCTACGGGTACGTGGCGTACATGATCCTGCCGTTGTATGCCGGTTTGGACCGCCTCCCGCAGGCGACCCTGGAGGCGGCTCGCGACCTCGGCGCCAGCCGGTTCGCGTCGTTCTGGCGCGTCACTCTTCCGATGTGCCGGCCCACCATCGTGGCCGCGGTCCTGCTGACCTCGCTGCCGATGCTCGGTGACTATTTCACCTCCGACATGCTGTCCGCATCGCCGAAGACTGCGATGGTGGGCAACCTGATCAATGACAGCGTGCAGTCCCCCGGGCAGACCGGTCAGGCCGGAGCACTGGTGATGCTGGTCCTGGTGGTCGCCGTCCTGCCGATGTTCTATTACGTGCGGGTCACCTCTCGCGGAGACGTGTCGTCGTGAGGGGTCCGGTCGCGTGGTGGAACGACCCCTGGCGGCCACCCCGAATCCTCGTTGCGGTCACTCTGGGATATCTGGCGTGGTCGCTGATCCCGGTGCTGATCGCCGTGGTCTTCTCCTTCAACGACGGACGATCACGCACGGTCTGGCAGGGATTCTCGACCCGCTGGTACTTCGGCGATCCGGCCAAGTCGGTCTGGCACGACGCAGCACTGCACACCGCTCTGCTGCAGACCTTGAAACTGGGCCTGATCACCACGCTGATCACGGTTCCGCTCGGGGTGATGTTCGCCATCGGGATCGATCGCTGGCGAGGCCGGCTACCCGCCGGGGCGAACATCCTCATGCTGGTTTCGTTCGTCCTGCCTGAGGTGCTGCTGGCCGTGGCACTGCTGTTCGTCGTGACATCGTTGTCGCTACCGATCGGCTTGGGCACCGGGGCGCAGGTGCTCGGCCTGGTGACATTCCAGATCGCCTACCCGGCAGTGCTGGTCCGAGCACGCCTGGCCACGATCGGCAACCAATACGAAGAGGCCGCAATGGATCTGGGTGCCTCTCCCCTGGCGGCGCTGCGCAGGGTCACGTTGCCGATGCTGCTACCGGCGATATTCGCGAGCACCGTGCTGGTGTTCGCCGATGTGATCGACGACTTCGTCCTGGTGCGATACCTGTCCGGCAATTCCTCAACCGAACCGGTCTCGGTGAAGATCTACAACACCGCTCGCGCCGCACCTACCCCGGCACTCAATGCGCTGGCCACCCTGCTGCTCCTCGCCGCTCTTCTGGCCGTCACCGTGGGCTATCTGGTCTATCGCCGGTTGACCCGTGGCGACAGCACCGCAGACCGCGGTATCGCCGGGTTCGCAGGCGAGGCCTGATCGGCTCGAGGCTGGACCGCGACCACAGAGCGGACTACCCTTGACTGGGTGTTCAAACAGTTCGAACCCGCTCCGGTCCCCGCCGATGGACTCGCCGCTTCGCTGGCGCCGTTCGGCATGTCACGCATGCTGCCGCGCGAGGCCTACGTTGACCCGAAAGTCTTCGAGTGGGAGCAGCGCAACATCTTCGCCGGCTGGCACTGCGTCGGTCATGCGAGTGATCTCGACGGCGTCGGCGCCCAACGCGCAGTCGACTCCGGCGCCAACGGCGTCCTGCTGGTCCGGGGCGATGACGGTGCGGTGCGTGCATTCGCCAACGTCTGCCGCCATCGCGGGCATGAGTTGCTCCCCTGCGGCGCCAGCACCAAGCGGCGCGGGGTTATCTGCCCGTATCACTCGTGGTCGTTCAAACTCAACGGGGAACTACGCAAAGCGCCCGGCTTCGATGACCTCGACCCCGCAGAGTTCGGACTGACCGAGCTTCGGCTCGTTGACTGGCACGGTTGGCTTTTCGTCGATCCCAGCGGCCAGGACACCGACTTCGTCGAGCATGTCGCAGCGACCGAGGACATCATCAGCCCCTACCGGCCTGAGGATCTGACCATCGTCGCGCGGCACTCCTACGAACTCGCCACCAACTGGAAGGTCATCGCCGAGAACTACCAGGAGTGCTACCACTGTTCGACGATTCATCCCGAGTTGTCGAGGATCAGTCCGCCGACCAGCGGTGACAACGTCGAGCTGTCCGGCAATTGGATGGGCGGCTCCATGTTCCTGATCGACGAGGCCGAGACGATGTCGCTCTCCGGACGTAGCGGCGGCGTGGCGATCAAGGGATTGTCCGAGCAGGAACTGCGCACCGTGATGTATCTGGTCGGCTTTCCCAACCTGCTGGTCAGCCTGCACCCCGACTACGTGATGACGCACCGGATGACACCACTGGCGGTGGACCGCACTCATGTCGAATGTGCCTGGGCATTTCCGAAGGATGCCGTCGAACAGCCCGGCTTCGACCCGTCCTACGCGGTGGACTTCTGGGATCTCACCAATCGGCAGGACTGGACGGCCTGTGAGTCCGTCCAGCGCGGACTCAGCTCACCGCACGCCCAACCGGGCCCACTTGCACCCGAGGAGGAGGGCGTCTACCAATTCGTCACTCGCGTGGCGAGGGCCTACGCGGGGCAGTCATGAGTCTGTACGCGGTGATCGACCCGGCGACCGGTGAAGTGATTCAGTAATACCCGACCGCCACCGACTCAGAGATGGACCGCGCGCTGTCCGCGGCCACTCGCGCATACAGGGGCTTCTCTGCCACGTCGACTCCGCCCTGGGCGAGGTGGATTTCAGTGCCGCCATCTATCAGTATTACGTCGCTAACGCGGAGCGTTTCCTGGCGGACGAACCCATCGCGCTGCTCGACGGCCAAGGTACCGCGCTGGTGCGGCGCATACCGGTTGGGATGCTGCTGGGCAGCATGCCGTGGAACCACCCCTACTAACAGGGCTACAGGTAGGTCACCCCGAGCGCGACGATGGTGAACAGCACCGGCGATACCGCCAACCCGGCCAGGAACGCAGCCCACGTCCACTGCTTACTCTGGTAGCTCTGCCACGACTGGTAGATCGCCAATGAGCCACCGAGTAGAAACAGCGCCGAGAAGAGCAGCACCCACACGCTCCCCGACGAGGATGCCCGGGCCATCGAGATGCCGATCAACCAGATGATGTGGCCGAGGATCACCCCGCCCACCCCGGCAACGATTACCGGCATTTAGAAGTTGATCATATGGCCGGTGAGGCCGTGGAAGCACTCCTGCAGGGCCTCCGACAGCGTCGGGTGGGTGTGCACGTTGCGGGCCAACTCGTTGACCGTCAGATCCCACTTCTGCGCCAGTGTCAGCTCAGGCAGTAGCTCGGATACGTCGGGTCCGATCAAATGCGCACCGAGCAGCTCGCCGTACTTGGCGTCGGCGATCACCTTGACGAAGCCAGTGGGGTCCGCCAATCCGTGCGCCTTGCCGTTGGCACTGAACGGGAACTTGGCCACCTTGACGTCGTAACCCTCCGCTTTGGCCTGCTCCTCGGTTAGTCCGAAACTGGCCACCTGCGGCTGGCAGAAGGTGGCACGAGGCATCATCCGGTAATCGCCCAGAGTCAAAGTCTCTGCGCCGCCGATGGTTTCGGCCGCCACCACGCCCATCGCCTCGGCGACGTGGGCAAGCTGCAGTTTCGCGGTGACATCACCGATGGCGTAGATGTGCGCCACGTTGGTGCGCATGTAGTCATCGATGGCGATCGCGCCACGGTCGGTCAGTGCAACACCGGCGGCCTCCAGCCCGAAACCGGTGACGTTCGGAGCGAAGCCGATGGCCTGCATGACCTTGTCGGCCCTGAGTTCCTCTGTCTTGCCGTCCTTGCTGATGACCACGGTGACTTGGGAGCCGTCATCGGTGATCGACTCCACCTTGGTGCCGGTGAGGATCTTCACGCCCAGCTTCTTGTACTGCTTCTCGATCTCTTTGGAGACCTCGGCATCCTCGTTGGGCAGTGCGCGCGGCAGGAACTCGACGATGGTGACGTCGGTGCCGTAGTTCTTCATGACGTAGGCGAATTCCATACCGATCGCACCCGCGCCGGCGATGATGATCGACCCCGGTAGGTCCCGGGTCAAAATCTGCTCCTCGTAGGTCACCACGTTCGTCGACAACGCGGTGCCTGGGATCAACCGGGTGCTGCTGCCGGTGGCGATGATGGCGTTGGTGAACGTAACGGTCTCAGTGCCGCCGTCGTTGAGATCCACCACGATCGTGCTGGCGTCGGTGAACCGGCCGTAGCCGCTGATCTCGGTGATCTTGTTCTTCTTCATCAGGTAGTGAATGCCGGCGACCCGGCCGTCGGCGACCGTGCGACTGCGGTCGAAGGCGACCCCGTAGTCGAAGGTCGCCTGCCCACTGATGCCGAACGTCGCCGCCTCCTGGGTGACGATGTGCGCCAGCTCGGCGTTACGCAGCAGCGCCTTGGACGGGATGCAACCGACGTTGAGACAGACACCACCCCAGTACTGCGGTTCGACGATGGCGGTATTCAGGCCCAGTTGTGCGCAGCGGATGGCAGCGACGTAACCGCCGGGGCCGGCGCCGAGGACGACGACATCAAAGTGAGTCACGCCGCCTACCCTATTACTGGGCGGGCGATCCATTCGAAGTAATACGCGCCATGCAGAACGGCGGCAGCCGCCGTCGAGGCCAGCGGGGCCGCCATCAGGGCCATTGCCAGGGCACTCACCTGGGGCCGGTCGGGCACCAACGAGACCAGGATGGCGGCCACCATGCACGCGCCCAGGTACAGCAGGATGCCCAGCACCGGCAGGGTCTTGTTCGGTGCGGTGTACCACCAGTAGTAGAAGCCCAGGCCCGCGGCCGTCGAGACCACCCACACCCCGGCGAGGATCAGAGCGAATCTCCAGCGCCCGACGAACTGGTAGGACCCGGGCACCTCGACCGGTTGCGCCGGCACCGCGACGGGTACCGCGTGCCCGGCGAACGCACGTAGAAACGCGTCGGTGTCGTCGGTGCCGAGCTCGCTGAAGGCCTGTGGCGCCGAGGGATGCGGCTCGAGTTCAGGTTCAGCAGCAGATTCCGAACCCAGGGCTCGCAACGGCTCCGGATGCGGGCCGGTGTCGAAGATCGGCGCCGCGTGCGGTTCGGTGCCCGGCGAGGCGGTGGGTTGCACGCCGGTGTCGAACATCGGCGTCAACGGTCCGGTCGCCGGGGCATGCGTATCAGTCACTCCGACACCACCTGGACGAGTAGCAGCACCGACAGCCAGCCCGGGGCCATCGCGAGGATGAATGCACCCGCCGTGGTGACCCAACGACGGCCTGAGCACGCTATGAGCAGCAGCCCCAGCACACTCGGCACACCGATCACCGAGGCGACGACGACGTCCGGACGGACGGTCGCGTCGACGGCGAGTTTGGCGACGATGGCCGCGATCTGGCCGGCGACGACGCCGAGGAGCAACGCGCTAGTAAGCAGCCAGCCCCGGGGAAGGGGAATCACGATTGTGACGATATCCGGTGGCTGCGCTACTTAGGCGGACCCACTTCGGCGCGCCGAGCTGCTATTTCAGCCCCGGTCGGCGGTGGCGCGGCGTTCAGCGCGTCCAATTCCGCGGCGGTGAAGGCCCGGCCGCGGATCAGGAAACGGACCCCCTCGGGAGCTTCGAGGCTGAAGCCGCCGCCCCGGCCCGGCACCACGTCAATGGTCACCTGGGTGTGCTTCCAGACCTCGAACTGCGGGCCGGAGATCCACACCGGGGCGCCGTCGAGCACACCGAGCAGGACGTCGCGGTCCCCGACGATGAACTCACCATCCGGATAGCACATCGGTGAAGAGCCGTCACAGCAGCCGCCGGACTGGTGGAACATCACCGGGCCGTTCCGATCCTGCAGACGGTGCAGCAGTTCGGCGGCAGCCTCGGTGATCATGACCCGTGGCGGCGCTATCAGGACCTGACCTTCTTCGCGCAAGCGCTCATCAGAAACCATTGCTCTTCGCGCAAGCGCTCATCAGAAACCATTGCTCTTCGCGCAAGCGCTCATCAGAAAAACCCCTGGGCCTTGTTGCTGTAGGACACCAACAGGTTCTTGGTCTGCTGGTAGTGGTCGAGCATCATTTTGTGATTCTCCCGGCCGATACCGGATTGCTTGTACCCGCCGAAGGCCGCATGCGCCGGATACATGTGATAGCAGTTGGTCCACACCCGGCCGGCCTTGATATCGCGCCCGGCCCGGTACGCCACATTGCCGTTGCGGCTCCACACACCCGCACCGAGACCGTAGAGGGTGTCGTTTGCGATCCGGATGGCGTCGTCGTAGTCGGTGAACGATGTCACCGAGACCACGGGCCCGAAGATCTCCTCCTGGAAGATCCGCATGCTGTTGTCGCCGGCGAAGATTGTCGGCTGCACGTAATACCCGCCGGAGAGGTCCCCACCCAGATCGGCGCGCTCACCACCGGTGATCACCGTGGCGCCCTCACTCTTGCCGATCTCGATATAGGACAGGATCTTCTCGAACTGATCGTTGGAGGCCTGCGCTCCGACCATCGTCTCGGTATCCAACGGATCGCCCTGACGAACCGCCTTGGTGCGGATCGCCGCCATCGCCAGGAACTCGTCGTAGATATCGGACTGCACCAACGACCGCGACGGACACGTGCAGACCTCGCCCTGATTGAGGGCGAACATCGTGAAGCCCTCCAGTGCCTTGTCCTGGAAGTCGTCGTTGGCCGCCAGCACATCGGAGAAGAAGATGTTCGGGCTCTTACCACCCAACTCCAAGGTCACCGGAATCAGATTCTGGGAGGCGTACTGCATGATCAGCCTGCCGGTGGTGGTCTCCCCGGTGAACGCGATCTTGGCGATCCGATTGCTCGACGCCAACGGCTTGCCCGCCTCGACCCCGAAACCGTTGACCACGTTGACCACACCATCGGGCAACAGATCGGCGATCAATGAGACCAGATACATGATCGAGGCCGGGGTCTGCTCAGCCGGCTTGAGCACCACCGCGTTGCCGGCGGCCAACGCGGGCGCGAGCTTCCAGACCGCCATCAGGATCGGGAAGTTCCACGGAATGATCTGTCCCACCACACCCAGGGGTTCATGGAAGTGATACGCCACGGTGTCGTCATCGATCTCCGACAGCGACCCCTCCTGAGCGCGGATCGCACCCGCGAAATACCGAAAATGATCCACGGCCAGCGGAATATCGGCATTCAGGGTCTCGCGGATCGGCTTGCCGTTATCCCAGGACTCGGCGAGCGCGATCTGCTCCAGATTCTCCGCGATCCGATCAGCGATCTTGTTCAAGATCACCGACCGCTCCGCAACCGAGGTCTTCCCCCAGGCCGGAGCCGCAGCATGGGCGGCGTCGAGAGCCAACTCGACATCAGCAGCCGTCGAACGCGCCACCTCACAGAACGGCAGCCCATTCACCGGCGACAACGCCTCGAAATACTGACCCTCCACCGGCGGCACCCACTGCCCACCGATGAAATTGTCATAGCGGCTCTGGAAGGCCATCAAGGAGCCCGAGGTCCCGGGGCGTGCGTAAACGGTCATGTGCGACTCCTGGCGTGCAACGATTGAGACGCAGCTCACACTACCTCTAGGACGACAATGGCGGGCATGGTCGAAGACCCGTATCTGTGGCTTGAGAACATCGATGACGACAACGCTCTGGACTGGGTCCGAAAGCGCAATGACGCCACCACCGCCGAGTTCAGTGACGAGCACTTCGAACGGATGCGGACCGAGGCGCTCGAGGTGCTCGACACCGATACCCGGATCCCCTATGTCCGCCGCCGCGGCGAATACCTCTACAACTTCTGGCGGGACGCGACCAACCCCCGGGGGCTGTGGCGTCGCACCACGCTGGAGAGCTACCGGACCGACACCCCGGACTGGGACGTCGTGATCGACGTCGACGAGTTGGCCAGGGCTGACGGGGAGAGCTGGGTGTGGGGCGGCGCCGACGTGATCGAACCCGACCACACGCTGGCTCTGATCGCGCTTTCCCCGGGTGGCTCGGATGCCACCGTGGTGCGCGAATTCGATATGCGGACAAGGTCTTTCGTCAAAAATGGATTCGAGCTTGCCGAGGCGAAGTCGCGGGTCAGTTGGGAGGACCACGACACCGTCCTGGTGGGCACCGACTTCGGTCCGGACTCGCTCACCGAGTCGGGCTACCCCCGGATCGTCAAGCGTTGGCGGCGCGGTGAGCCACTGGAGCAGGCCACCATGCTGTTCGCCGGTTCAGTAACCGACGTGGCCGTGACCGCCGGGGTGGACCGCACCCCCGGTTACGAACGCACCCTGATCTACCGGGCAGTGGATTTCTACAACGATCAGGTCTTCCAGTTGCGGGCCGGCGAACTGGTGCACGTCGACGCCCCGACCGACGCCAGCATCTCGGTGCACCGCGACTGGCTGCTGATCGAATTGCGCACCGACTGGCACCGCTCGACGGTTTCCGGTGCCAACGAGGTCTATCCGGCAGGCTCGCTACTGGCCGCGAACTACGAACAGTTCCTTGACGGCACGGCCGAATTGAGCGTGGTGTTCGCCCCGGACGCACGGACCTGCCTGCACCAGTACGCCTGGACGCGGGACCGTCTGGTGATGATCACGCTGGCCGATGTCGCCAGCCGCGTGGAGATCGTCACCCCCGGCAGCTGGACCCGTGAGCCGGTGGCCGGCCGCGCGGCCGGCTCCGCTGAGAACCCGGGTCAATACGCTCCTGCCCTCCGGAACACGGTGATCGTCGCAACCGACGACACCGGCGACGAGATCTTCCTGGACTCCAGCGGGTTCCTGACACCCTCCACATTGCTGCACGGAACCGCGGGCGGGCCGCTGACGCCGATCAAGTCGGCCCCGTCGTTCTTTGATGCGGCCGGACTGGACGTCGAGCAGCACTTCGTCCACTCCGACGACGGCACTCGAGTCCCGTATTTCGTGGTGGGTCGCCGCGATGCGGGGCCTGGGCCGACGCTGCTCGGCGGCTACGGCGGGTTCGAAGTGGCCCAGACTCCCGGCTACGGCGGCGTGCTGGGCCGGCTCTGGCTGGCCCGCGGCGGTACCTATGTACTGGCCAATATCCGCGGCGGCGGTGAGTACGGGCCGGGCTGGCACACCCAGGCGGTGCGCGGCGGTCGGCACAAGGTGGCCGAGGACTTCGCCGCGGTCGCCCGCGACCTCGTCGCCCGGGACATCACCACGGCGGCGCAGTTGGGCGCCCAGGGCGGCAGCAACGGCGGGCTGTTGATGGGAATCATGTTGACCAAGTACCCGGAATTGTTCGGCGGGCTGGTCTGTCAAGTTCCGCTACTGGACATGCGGCGGTTTCATCTGCTGCTGGCCGGCGCCTCCTGGGTGGCCGAGTACGGCGACCCCGATGACCCCCAGGAGTGGGCGTTCATCTCGGAGTATTCGCCGTATCAGAACATCAGCGCCGACAAGGCCTACCCCCCGGTGCTGATGACGACGTCCACCCGCGATGACCGCGTGCATCCCGGGCACGCCCGCAAGATGACCGCGGCACTGGAGCAGGCCGGCCACAAGATCTGGTACTACGAGAACATCGAGTGCGGCCATGCCGGTGCCGCCGACAACGCTCAAACTGCGTTCAAGTCCGCGCTGGCGTTCTCATTCCTGCATCGGGTACTCAGCGATCGTTGACCGGTCGGCTCAGACCACTCAGCAGCGAGACGATCACCCCGACAACCACCAGTCCGCCGCCGACGATCAGCGTCACGGTCAGCCATTGGTGCATGCTGGCCTGCGCGGTTGCTACCAAGACATCAGCGACAGTTCGGAGTGTGCCGGAGGTTCCATTAAGAGCGCGGTTCAGGTAGCGCTGCCCGAATTCGATTGCACCCCAACCAGTACCACCCACCAATAGGGCCGAAACCCCCAGCGCGGCCAATGCCTTGCCGCGCCCGGGCGCGGCGTAGAGCATCAGCACCGCGCTGCACGCGGCGAGCACCCCGATTCCTATGGTGGCCCACGGCCACCACATGCCGACATCGCGCAGCGCACCCGGTCGCAGCGCTGCCGGCGCTGCATCGGTCACCGGGATCGGTACAGCAGACGGCACAGTGATGGAGTAATCACTCAGTGTCTGAGTGAACGCTGCGTCCGAAAGCATCGGGGCGAAGTCGATCACCCAACGCCCCTGTGCGTCGAGGTCAGAACCGACGGTATCGGTGAACAGCCAGCGATGCGCAAACGCGTTGGCCTGGCCGAACTGGACTGGAAAGCTGGAGCTGGCGGTGTAGGCCCGGGAGATCGGGCTGACCACCGTTGAGTCGGCGGAAGCACTCAGCCGGCCCACCTGCGCCGTGAGCTCGCCCGCCATCGCCGATTGTAGCTCCGGGTTTGCGGCGGCCTGACGCGCAAGGCCGCTGTAACCGGCGCGGTCGACGATATGCAACTGCACCCACGCCGCCGGTAATGCCACAGCCAGCAGCACTGTGGTGATCACCCACATCAACACCGTCGCCGCCGAGCGCATCAGAGTCCGACCTTTCAGGGTGCGATCCCCTTGATATAGGCCGCCTGCCCCAGGTGTTGTGCGCAGTCGTCGACGATGCTGACAAGTCGCACGCTCGCTGTCACGGGCGGCTCCCAGTTCTCGTCGACGATGCGGGCGAGTTCAGCGTCGGTGACACCCGCGATGTACTCCAGCGTCATCTTGTGGACGGCGTGGTAGTAGCCGGCCAGGAGTTCGGCGGGTGCGTGGACCTTTCCGACCTCCTCGGCGGTGTGGCCGTAGCCATGCGCGTCCCGGGGCAGATCGAGGGCGAATCGGTCCACCCAGCCGACGCTGAACCACACCTGATCGATCCCGGCGATATGGGCAACCTGCGCATCCTGGATGCGGGCGCTGTGCCAGACCAACCAGGCGATGCTGTTGGCGCCCGCAGTCGGTCGGTAGGACGACACATCGTCGGTCAAACCCTCGGTGATCCCGTCCACGTGCTCGATGAGCCTGGTGAACGAGTCACGCAGTATCTCCCGCGCGGCATCGGCCATGATTTTGACGCTACGCGGTAGGTCCGGCGCCACGTAATCTGACACTCATGGGCAGTCGTGACTCGTTCGACCTCGTGATCCGCAACGGCACCATCGTCGACGGTCTGGGTGGTGATCCGTACCGAGGTGACGTCGCCGTCTCCGATGGCGTGATCGTTGCGCTGGGATCCATCGACGGCGCCGGCGCACGAGAGATCGACGCCACAGGACTGCTCGTCACGCCCGGGTTCGTCGATCTGCACACCCACTACGACGGGCAGGCGATCTGGTCGGAACGGCTGACACCGTCCTCGGCGCACGGCGTCACCACCGCACTGATGGGCAACTGCGGCGTCGGCTTCGCCCCGTGCCGCGCCGAGGACCACGAGGTGCTGGTCGACGTGATGGCCGGAGTGGAGGATATTCCGGGTGTCGTGATGACCGACGGGCTGCCCTGGGACTGGGAGACCTTTCCGGAGTATCTCGACGCGCTGGAGTCGCGGCGCCGCGATATCGACGTCGCTGCCTACCTGCCGCATTCGCCGCTGCGGGTGTACGTGATGGGCCGGCGCGGCGCGGACCGGGAGCCGGCGACACCGGAGGATCTGGCGCTGATGCGCAAGCTGGCCGCCGAGGCGATCGAGGTCGGCGCTCTCGGTGTGTCATCGTCGCGATTCGCCTTCCACAAGACCGGAAGCGGTGACCTGATCCCGTCGTATGACGCTGCCTACGAGGAGATCTCGGCGATCGCCGGCGGTGTGGCCGACGCCGGGGGTGGGCTGCTGCAATTCATCCCGGATCTCCCGGCCGGAGGTTACGAGCGGGTGCTACAGCAGGTGTTCGAAGTGGCCACCGATGCGGGCCTGCCGGTCACATTCACCCTGACGACCGGCAACTCCGGCGATCCGATCTGGCCCGGAGCTGTGAACCTGATCGAGAAGTTCAACGCCGCCGGAGGCCAGATCACCGCGCAGGTGTTCGCCCGGCCGATCGGCCTCGTGATCGGCTTGGAGTTGACTGCGAATCCGTTCGTGCTGTACCCGAGCTACCAGGGGATCGCCGATCTTCCGCTGGCCGAGCGGGTGGCCGAGATGCGCAAACCCGAAGTGCGGGAGAAGATCCTGGCCGATACGCCCGGCGAGGGACATCCGTTCATGTACTTCGCGCAGGCATGGGAGTGGATCTTCCCATTCACCGAGCCGGCCAACTACGAGCCGTCCCCCGACGACAGCATCCTGGCCCGGGCCCGCGCCCGGGGCGTGAGTCCCATCGAGGAGGCCTATGACCGGTTACTCGATGATGACGGCCACGCGATGATGCTGGTGGCGCTGGCCAACTTCGAGAACAATTCGCTGGACACCGTCGGCGAACTGATCCGCCGCGATGATGTGGTGCTGGGCCTCGGCGATGGTGGTGCGCACTACGGAATGATCTGCGATGCAAGCTATCCCACCTTCGTACTCGCGCACTGGGCGCGGGACCGGGCAACGGGGCGGCTCAGCGTTGCTGAGGCGGTGCGCCAGATGAGCTCGTTGCCGGCCACCCTCGCCGGTCTGGCCGATCGAGGACGGATCGCGCTGGGCTACAAGGCCGATCTGAATGTGATCGATCACGCCGGACTGGTGCTGCACCGGCCGGTGATCGTTCACGACCTACCGGGCGACGGCCGCCGGCTGGACCAGACCGCCGACGGGTATGTCGCAACGATCGTCTCCGGGGAGGTCATCGCCGAGAACGGTGTGCCCACTGCGGCCAGACCCGGACGGCTGATCCGCGGCCGGCAACCGGAACCGGTGGCGCTGTGAGCGTCAAGGTCGATCTCGACGAACTGGCCGGCGCCCTCAAGGATTTCAGCTTCGCCTATCTGATCACCGTCAGCGATGACCGTCGGGCACACACCATCGCGGTCCAGCCGGTACTCGCCGACGGGGTGTTCGATGTCGGTGTCGCTGGGACGACCACGTCGCGCAATATCGAAGGCCAGCCGAACGTCACGCTCGTCTGGCCACCGGCTGCGCCCGGCGGCTACTCGCTGATCGTGGACGGCACCGGTCTGATCGACGGCTCGTTGAAGGTCACGCCCGGGCGGGCCGTGCTGCACCGGCGCGCCGCGGATATGCCGGCTGGGCCGACGGGGCGCCCGCACGACTGCGTACCCCTCAAAAAGCCCTAGTCCCCTAACGCGAACCACCCGCGAGCGGCGGGGCGCAGACACAAAAGAGCCCGACCCCCAAAGGGGGCCGGGCTCTTTTGCAGGGGACTGTGTTTGACAGTTCCACTCCTCCGCGTGCCACACGTGGCCCGCATCGTCGTGAAACTAGAAGTCCATACCGCCCATGCCGCCGGTCGGGTCGCCCGCGGGAGCGGACGCCTTCTCCGGCTTGTCGGCGACAACGGCCTCGGTCGTCAGGAACAGCGCCGCGATGGACGCCGCGTTCTGCAGCGCCGAGCGGGTGACCTTGACCGGGTCGGCGACGCCGGCCTTGAGCAGGTCCTCGTACTCATTGGTGGCGGCGTTGAGGCCGGTGCCACCCGGGGAGTTGCGAACCTTCTCGGCGACAACGCCCGGCTCCAGGCCGGCGTTGAAGGCGATCTGCTTCAGCGGAGCCTCGAGCGCGACGCGCACGATGTTGGCACCGGTGGCCTCGTCGCCGGTGAGCGTGAGCTCATCGAGCGCCGGAGCCGACTGCAGCAGGGCCACGCCGCCACCGGCGACGATGCCCTCCTCGACGGCGGCCTTGGCGTTACGCACCGCATCCTCGATGCGATGCTTGCGCTCCTTGAGCTCCACCTCGGTGGCAGCTCCGGCCTTGATCACCGCAACACCGCCGGCCAGCTTGGCCAGGCGCTCCTGCAGCTTCTCGCGGTCGTAATCGGAATCGCTGTTCTCGATCTCGGCACGGATCTGGGCCACCCGACCGGCGATGGCCTCGGAATCTCCGGCGCCCTCGACGATGGTGGTCTCATCCTTGGTCACGACGACCCTGCGGGCCTGGCCGAGCAGAGAGGTGTCGGCGGTCTCCAGGGAGAGGCCGACCTCTTCGCTGACAACCTGACCACCGGTGAGGATGGCCATGTCCTGCAGCATCGCCTTGCGGCGGTCACCGAAGCCCGGGGCTTTGACGGCGACGGACTTGAAGGTGCCGCGGATCTTGTTGACCACCAGGGTCGACAGGGCCTCGCCCTCGACGTCCTCGGCGATGATCAGCAGCGGCTTGCCGGACTGGATGACCTTCTCCAGCAACGGAAGCAGATCCTTCACGGTCGAGATCTTCGACGACACCAGCAGGATGTAGGGATCCTCCAGGACGGCTTCCTGGCGCTCCGGGTCGGTGACGAAGTAACCCGAGATGTAACCCTTGTCGAAGCGCATGCCCTCGGTGAGCTCGAGCTGCAGTCCGAAGGTGTTGGACTCCTCGACAGTGATGACACCCTCGTTGCCGACCTTGTCCATGGCCTCGGCGATCAGGTCGCCGATCGTCTGGTCGCCGGCGGAGATACCCGCGGTGGCAGCGATCTGCTCCTTGGTCTCGACCTCCTTGGCAGACTTGAGCAGGGTCTCGGTGATCTTCTCAACGGCCTTCTCGATACCGCGCTTGAGGCCCAGCGGGTTGGCGCCGGCCGCGACGTTGCGCAGACCTTCGCGAACCAGAGCCTGAGCCAGCACGGTGGCCGTGGTGGTGCCGTCGCCTGCGACGTCGTCAGTCTTCTTGGCGACTTCCTTGACCAGCTCAGCGCCGATCTTCTCGTACGGGTCCTCGAGCTCGATCTCCTTGGCGATGGAAACACCGTCATTGGTGATCGTGGGTGCGCCCCACTTCTTCTCGAGGACAACATTGCGGCCCTTGGGGCCGAGGGTGACCTTGACCGCGTCGGCAAGGGCGTTCAGGCCCCGCTCGAGGCCGCGGCGTGCCTCTTCGTCGTACGCAATAATCTTGGACATTGCGAAGTGATTCCTCCGGTTGGGGGTTGCACGTCTTCGGCCGGGCGCAGTGCCCGCGACGGACGACTGGAGAGTGCTCCGCGCGAGCGCGGCCTCCGGTCTCACCGGTCCCGACCTAGCACTCACCGATCGCGAGTGCCAACCTCAGTTTTAGCACTCTCCCATGCCGAGTGCAAGACGCCCTCGGCGCCGTTCACCCTCCGCGAAAGCGCTGAACAGTCCTGCCGTCCGACGACACGCGCCGCCGCGAGTGTCGAGGCGGCCGGGTCAGAACCGCTCGGGCTAGAGTCCAATCCGATCAGGAGGGAGTCCCAGGGTGCGGGCAGTCGAGGCGCCCAGCACCCGGGCTTTGCGGGGCTGGCAGCGGCGGGCGTTGGTCCGCTATCTGAGCGCCCGGCCGCGCGATTTTCTCCTGGTGGCCACCCCTGGAGCAGGCAAGACGGCATTCGCATTGAAGATCGCCGGCGAGTTGCTGGCCGACGGGACCGTCGAGAAAGTCACCGTCGTGGTGCCCACCGAACACCTCAAAATTCAGTGGGCGGCCGCCGCCGACACGGCCGGGATCGCGCTGGATCCTCGGTTCTCCAACTCCCGCGCGCAGACGTCCGACGACTTCCACGGGGTGGTGGTGACCTATGCCCAGGTGGCCAGCCACCCGATGCGGCACCGGGTGCGCACCGAGAACCGGCGCACGCTGGTCATCTTCGACGAGATCCACCACGGCGGCGACGCGAAGAGCTGGGGCGACGGGATCAAGGAGGCCTTCGGCGACGCGACCCGCCGGCTGGCGCTGACCGGGACGCCGTTCCGCAGCGACGATTGCGCCATCCCGTTCGTCAGCTACGAACCCGACACGTCCCCCGGATCCGGGGGCCTGCAGCGGTCGGTCGCCGACCACACCTACGGGTATTCCGATGCCTTGGCCGACGGCGTGGTGCGCCCGGTGGTGTTCCTGGCCTATTCCGGGGAGGCCCGATGGCGCGACAGCGCCGGCGAGGAGTTCGCCGCGCGGCTCGGTGAGCCGCTGACGGCCGAGCACACCGCCCGGGCCTGGCGTACCGCCCTGGACCCGAACGGAGAGTGGATGCCCGCGGTGGTGCGGGCCGCCGACCGCCGGCTGAGCCAGCTGCGAGAAGGAGGCGTCCCGGACGCAGGCGGCATGGTGATCGCCTCCGACCAGAAAGCCGCCCGCGCCTACGCCAGACTGCTGACCGCGGTCACCGGCGAGAAGCCGACCCTGGTGCTCTCCGACGACCCGGGATCGTCGGACCGCATCAGTGAATTCTCGGCGGGTACCAGCCGCTGGTTGGTCGCGGTGCGGATGGTCTCGGAAGGGGTGGACGTGCCGCGGCTGGCGGTCGGTGTCTACGCGACCAGCGCGTCCACGCCGCTGTTCTTCGCCCAAGCGGTCGGCAGGTTCGTCCGCTCCCGACAGGCCGGCGAGATGGCGAGCATCTTCCTGCCGTCGGTGCCGCAATTGCTCCAACTGGCCGCCGAGCTCGAGGCGCAGCGCAATCACGTGCTGGGCAGGCCGCACCGGGAATCACTTGGCGACGACATGGCCGAAGAGCGCCGCAGCACCGAACCGACCGACGGCGACAACGGATTCGAATCGCTGGGGTCCGACGCGGAGTTGGACCAGGTGATCTTTGACGGTGCCTCGTTCGGGACCGCCACCCCGGCGGGCAGCGCAGAGGAAGAGGACTACCTCGGCATACCCGGTCTGCTGCACCCCGACCAGATGCGTGATCTGCTGCGCCGCCGCCAGGACGAACAAATCGCGCTGCGTTCAGCGGCCGGTGATGCGGCCCCGCTGCGCACCACCCACGGTCAGATGCGCGAGCTACGCCGCGAGCTCAACACCCTGGTCTAGGC
Organism: Mycobacterium sp.; assembly: GCF_051006775.1. Taxonomy (GTDB): domain Bacteria; phylum Actinomycetota; class Actinomycetes; order Mycobacteriales; family Mycobacteriaceae; genus Mycobacterium. The sequence continues at coordinate 8,149 of NZ_JBPCSX010000072.1, read as the reverse complement.
GATGCACCACAGCACCGGCAAGCCTCACGGCTGGATCCACAACGAGTTGCGCCGGGTCTGTGGCGGACCGGCGGTGGCCGCCGCCAACGGCGGGCAGTTGCAGGAGCGGATCGACAACCTGCGAACCTGGCGGCCCTGACACCGCATCAGAGCCCGAGCAGTCCCGGCAGTTCGGCAACCGAATCGATGACATGACCGGGCTGCATCGCGAATTCGTCTTCGGCCCAGCGGTCCAGGGTCTCCTGCCGGAACTTCCCGGTGCGCACCAGCACCCCGTTCATCCCGACCACCTGAGCGGCCAGCACGTCGTTGTTGAGGTCGTCGCCGACCATGTACATCTCGTCGGGATCCACACCCAGGCGTGCGGCGGCGGCCAGAAAACCGGCCGGCGCGGGCTTACCCACAGCGACGGCCTTTCGGCCGCAGGTCTCCTCCATACCGATCAGATACATGCCGGTGTCGATGCGCAGGCCCTCGACGGCCCGCCACGCGGTACTGCGATGCATGGCCACCACCGGCACCCCCTGAGCCATCCACTCGTACACCCGGCTCAGTGTCAGATGGGTGAACTCCGGACCGGCGCCGCCGAGCAGCACCACATCGGGGGCCTCACCGTTGTCCGGACCGGTCTCCTCGACGATGTCCAGGCCGGGCATATCGTCGGTCACGTCGCCGCTGTTGATCAGGTAGCACCGCGCACCGGGGTAGTGGCTGCGCACATGGTCGGCGGTCAGCACCGCGGCCGTGACGACCTCATCCGGACGAACGTCGATCCCGGCGTCGGCCAGCGCCGCGGCGATCTGCCTGCGGGTCAGGGTGGTGGTGTTGGTCAGATACGAGCACGCGATCCTGTGGTCGGCCAGAACGCGCAGCGCCTCGGCCGCTCCCGGGATGGGTCGCCAGGACGTCACCAGCACACCGTCGATGTCGAACAGGACTCCACCGACCGCCATGTGTTGACACAGTAGGGCCGACGTATCTTCTAGGCATGGCATGGACTGAGAGAGACGTTCCGGATCAAAGCGGCCGACTGGCGATAGTCACCGGTTCCAACACCGGCCTCGGCTTCGACAACGCCCGGGCGCTTGCGGCCCGCGGCGCGAAGGTGGTGATGGCGGTGCGCGACACCGCCAAGGGTGAGGCCGCTGCGGCCCGCATCCGCGAACTCACCCCGGGGGCACAGGTGACGGTGCAGAAACTGGACCTGGGATCACTGACATCGGTCAAGGAGGCAGCTGCCGAGATGGCCGGTGCCTACCCGCGGATCGATCTGCTGATCAACAATGCCGGTGTGATGTACCCGCCGAAATCCAATACGGCCGACGGGTTCGAATTGCAGTTCGGCACCAACCATCTAGGCCACTTCGCATTGACCGGTCTGCTGCTGAAAAACCTTCTGCCGGTTGATGGTTCGCGGGTGGTGGTGGTCGCGAGCATCGCCCACAAGATCAAGGCCATGATCGACTTCGACGATCTGCAATGGGAGAAGCGCAGCTACGACCGGGTGGCTTCCTACGGCCAGTCCAAACTGGCGAACCTGATGTTCACCTACGGCCTGCAGCGCAGGCTGGCGGTGGCCAAGGCCAAGACGATCGCGGTCGCCGCGCACCCCGGTGTCGCGGCCACCGAGCTCAGCCGCCACATTCCGGGCTACCAGCTGCCCGGGGTGGCCTGGCTGTTCGGCAGGCTCCTGAACACCTCCGAGGTGGGCGCGCTCGCAACGCTGCGGGCGGCCACCGACCCGTCGGTCCAGGGTGGTCAGTACTGGGGTCCGGACGGGTTCCGCGAAATGCGCGGCTATCCCGAACTCGCGGCGTCAAGCGCACAGTCGCGTGACGCCGCGATCCAGGACCGGCTGTGGACGGTGTCGGAGGAGCTCACCGGCGTCACATATCCGGTGTGATGCGCACGGTCGAAGAGCATCAGCGCGTCGTCGCCGACCTGATCCACGCGGCGGCCGCCGTGCCCGTGGGGCTCAGTGAATCCCTGGGCCTGGCCCTGGCCGCCGACGTGACCGCCCCGCTGTCGCTGCCGGTTTTCGACAACTCGGGGATGGACGGCTACGCGGTGCGGGCCCGGGACGTCGCTGCCGCGAACGCCGATCACCCCGTGAAATTGTTTGTCGCAGAGGACATTCCGGCTGGACGCACCGATCCCCTGATCCTGGCTCCTGAAACCTCGCACCGGATCATGACCGGCGCGCCGGTTCCGTCCGGAGCGGACTCGATCGTGCCGGTGGAGCAGACCGATGCCGGCAAGCCAGGCGAGGTCGTCGAGATCCGGATGGCGCCGCGGTCCGGGCAGCACATCCGCAAAGCCGGCGAGGACGTGGCAACCGGGGACACCGTCCTGCTCGCCGGTCAGGTCGTGACCCCGGCGGCTCTGGGCCTTGCGGCCGCCCTCGGACTCGCCCGGCTGACCGTGGTGCCTCGGCAGCGGGTGCTGGTGGTGTCCACGGGTTCGGAACTGATCGCAGCCGGCACGGCTCTGGCACCCGGACAGATCTACGAGTCCAACGCGATCATGCTGGCCGCTGCAGCTCGCGCGGCCGGCGCCGACGTGGTGGCGACGGTCACCACCAGCGACGACGTGCACCAGTTCAGGGCGGCGATCGGGACCTACGTCAACCGGGCAGACCTCATCATCACCTCCGGTGGCGTCAGCGCCGGCGCCTACGAGGTGGTCAAGGACGCCTTCGGTGACGGAGCCGTCGAGTTCGCGAAGGTCGCGATGCAACCCGGTATGCCACAGGGCGCCGGCACGGTCAGCATGGCCGGCGGGGCCGGCACGGTCAGTCCCATCCCGATCATCACGCTTCCCGGAAACCCGGTCAGCGCACTGGTGTCCTTCGAGGTCTTCATCCGACCCGCGCTGCGCGCGGCGATGGGACTGCCCGATCCGCATCGACCCCGACGCACCGCAGAACTCGCCGAGGATCTGACATCGCCACGGGGCAAGCGGCAATTCCGCCGGGGTGTGCTCGACCCCACCTCGGGTACCGTCACCAGCTACGGCCCGCCGGCCTCCCACCACCTGCGCTGGCTGGCATCGGCGAACTGCCTGCTGGAGATTCCCGAGGACGTCACCGCTATGTCGACGGGTCAAGAGGTCACAGTGTGGGACTTGTCCTGATCGGGTCCTCGGGGAAACCGTAGAATCGTCGGGATGGCCAGACGCCCCGATCTTCCCGCGCAGTCCGGCCCGCAGCGGTTGGCGGCACTGGTGCGATCCTCCGTTCCACCGGTACACCGCGCCGGGTTCCCCTTCATCACGGCCGCCCTCGCGGTGGCCGCCGCGGGCCGCCGGCATCGCTGGCTGCGCCGGGCCGGACTGGTGGCCGCGGCCGCCAATGCCGGGTTCTTCCGGCATCCGCCGCGCACCCCACCCACCAGGGCGGGTGTGGTGGTCGCACCCGCCGACGGACTGGTGTGTCTGATTGAATCTGCGGCGCCGCCTGCGGAGTTGGGTCTGGGCCCCGATCCGGTGCCGCGCATCAGCATCTTCCTGTCCCTGCTCGACGCCCACGTGCAGCGCACGCCGGTCGGAGGCGAGGTGCTCGCCGTCGAGCATCGGCCGGGCAGTTTCCATTCCGCCGACCTGGCGGCAGCCAGTGAGGACAATGAGCGCAACAGTGTGCTGATCCGCACACCGGAAGGGCGCAACGTTGTGGTGGTACAGATCGCAGGTCTTCTCGCGCGGCGCATCGTCTGCGATGCACGGGCGGGCGACACGGTGAACATCGGCGACACCTACGGCTTGATCCGGTTCGGCTCCAGGTTGGACACCTACCTGCCGGCGGGTTCGGAGATCCTCATCGAATTGGGTCAGCGGACACTGGCCGGAGAGACCGTTATGGCACGCCTGTCATGACGGGCCCCCGCCTTCGGTCCCGCCGCGGGCTGCGCATCCTGCCCAGCGCGACGACGGTGCTGGCGATCTGTGCCGGCCTCACGTCGATCAAGTTCGCGTTGGACAGCCGCCCCCATATCGCGCTGGCCCTGATCGGTGCAGCCGCAGTGCTCGACGGTATTGACGGCGGTATCGCCCGGGCACTGGACGCCCAGTCCCGGATGGGCGCCGAGATCGACTCGCTGGCCGATGCGGTCAACTTCGGCGTGGCGCCGGCCCTGGTCGTCTATGTGACCCTGTTGCCGACCTCGCCGATCGGCTGGATCTTCGTGCTGCTCTACGCGGTGTGCATCGTGCTGCGACTGGCCCGGTTCAATGCACTGCTCGACGACGACACCCAACCGGCCTACACCCGGCAGTACTTCACCGGTATGCCTGCGCCGTGCGGCGCGGTTGGCGCACTCGCCCCACTGGCGGCCATGCTGCAGTTCGGCCACGGCTGGTGGACCTCACCGTGGTTCGTCTGTGTCTGGCTGGCGGCCAACGCCGCACTGCTGGTGAGTCGTGTTCCCACCCTTGCGCTGAAGGGGATCTCGGTACCGGCCAACGCGGCGCCACTGCTGCTGATTCTGGTCGCCGCGGCCGCGGCCGGACTGCTGCTCTTCCCGTACATCCTGTTCCTACTGATCGTCGCGGGTTACGTGCTGATCATCCCGTTCACGGTCTACAGCCAACGCTGGGTCGCGGCCCGTCCGGAGATGTGGGACAACAAACCGCGCCAACGGCGGGCCGCGCGCCGGGAGATCCGCCGTGCCCAGCACCCGCGACGATCGACGGCCAGGCTGGGCCTGCGCAAACCAGGAGGCTGATGCATGACCGACCTGATGACCGACCCTCCGGGGCCGGCCTCGAGCCTTACGCTGACCGCACGGCTCAACACCGCCGCGCTCGACTCGCGCCGCGGTGTGGTCCGGTTACATCCGGAAGCCATCGCCGCACTAGGCATCCGCGAATGGGATGCGGTGTCGCTCATGGGTTCCCGAACCACCGCTGCCGTCGCCGGGGTGGCGCCGCCGGGAACACCGACGGGGACCGCCTTGCTGGACGACGTCACGCTGTCCAATGCGGGACTGCGGGAGGACGCGACCGTACTGGTGTCGCCGGTGACGGTCTACGGCGCCCGATCGGTGACGTTGAGCGGGTCGGCACTGGCCACCCAGTCGGTGACCTCGACGACATTGCGGCAGGCGCTGCTGGGCAAAGTGCTCACCGTGGGCGACACCGTGTCGCTGCTGCCGCGCGATCTGGGTCCGGGAACCTCGACATCGGAGGCCAGTTCGGCGCTGGCCGCCTCGGTGGGGATCACCTGGACGTCGGAACTACTGACCGTCACCGGCACCGACCCGGTGGGTCCGGTGTCGGTGCAGCCCAACTCGTCGGTTACCTGGGGCGCGGGAATCGGTGCGGGCACCGCGGTGACGACAGGATCGACCGCTGCGGTCAGCCCGCCGACCCAGTGGCCCGAGGAACCCCCCGTCAGCATCGAGGATCTCAAAGGACAGCACGTCCAGGCCGGGCGCCTGACCGAATGGCTCAAGCTCGCCCTCGACGAGCCGCAGCTTCTGGAGAAGCTGGGCGCCAAACCCAATCTCGGGGTACTGATCACCGGGCCGGCCGGTGTCGGTAAGGCCCGGTTGGTGCGGGCCGTCTGCGCCGGACGACGGCTGGTCGACCTCGACGGCCCGGACACCGGAGCGCTGGCGGCCAATGAACGCCAGCAGGCGGTGACCCGCGCGGTGGCCGACGTCATGAACGGCGGCGGAGTGCTGCTGGTCACCGATATCGACGCCCTGCTGCCCACCCCGGCCGAGCCGGTGGCAACGATGATCCTCGGCGAGTTGCGCAAGGCGGTCGCCACCCCCGGCGTCGCGCTGATCGCAACCTCCCAGGCACCCGACGTGGTGGATACCCGCCTGCGCGCGCCCGATATCTGCGACCGCGAGCTCGGGTTGAGCCTTCCCGACGGCGCCACCCGCAAGGCACTGCTGGAGGTACTGCTGCGAGATGTGCCCGCCAAGGACCTTGAGCTCAGTGAAATCGCAGACCGCACACCGGGATTCGTCCGCGCCGACCTGGCCGCCCTGGTTCGAGAGGCGGCCCTGCGGGCAGCGGCCCGCGCCAGCGATGACGGCAAGGCCCCAGAGCTCACCCAGGAGGACTTCAAGGGCGCGCTGACCGTGATCCGTCCGCTGTCCCGATCCAGCACCGAAGAGGTAGCCGTCGGATCGATCACCCTCGAGGACGTAGGCGACATGGTGGCGACCAAACAGGCGCTCACCGAGGCGGTGCTGTGGCCGCTTCAGCATCCGGATACCTTCGCCCGTCTCGGCGTCGACCCACCGCGCGGTGTTCTGCTCTACGGACCACCCGGGTGCGGCAAGACCTTCGTAGTTCGGGCACTGGCCAGTTCCGGCCGACTCAGCGTGCACGCCGTCAAGGGCGCCGAACTGATGGACAAGTGGGTAGGCGCCTCTGAGAAGGCGGTGCGCGAATTATTCCGGCGGGCAAGGGATTCCGCGCCGTCGATGGTCTTCCTCGACGAGGTGGACGCACTGGCACCACGACGTGGTCAGAGCACTGACTCCGGGGTGACGGACCGGGTGGTAGCCGCCCTGTTGACCGAACTTGACGGTATCGAGCCGCTGCGCGACGTCGTCGTGCTCGGCGCCACCAACCGCCCCGATCTGATAGACCCTGCGCTGCTACGGCCAGGCAGATTGGAGCGGCTGGTCTTCGTCGAGCCCCCGGACGCCGATGCCCGCTTCGAGATCCTCAAGACGGCCGCGAAGTCGGTGCCGCTGAGCAACGAGGTGAAGCTCGACGAACTCGCCGCCGGCCTGGACGGCTACAGCGCGGCCGATTGCGTGGCGCTGCTGCGGGAGGCCGCGCTGACCGCGATGCGCCGCTCGATCGACGCTGCCGACGTCACCGCGGACGATGTGGCCAAAGCCCGCGAGACGGTCCGGCCGTCGCTGGATCCGGCGCAGGTGGAGTCGCTGCGCAAGTTCGCCGACGGCCACTGAGGAAACGGCCGGCACCGTGAGCAGAACCGACGACGACAGCTGGGATATCACCGAGGGCGTCGGAGCGACCGCGCTGAGCGTGGCCCGAGCCCGCGCCGCTGAGTCCGGTCAGCGCACCCCGCTCTTCACCGACCCGTACGCCGGTTTTTTCGTGGAGGCAGCTCTTGCGGCGGGCTGGCAGTCATCGTTTGCGGCGGAGACCTTGGCTGAGGTTCGCTACATGCAGGTGATGGCGGCCTATATCGCCGCCCGCACAAAGTATTTCGACGAGTTCTTCGGCACTGCCGGCGCGCACGGTGTGGACCAGGTGGTGATCCTCGCGGCGGGTCTGGACACCCGGGCCTGGCGGCTGTCCTGGATCAGCGGAACCGTGGTCTACGAACTCGATCAGCCGAAGGTGCTGGAATTCAAGGACGATGTCCTGCGGCGGCATGGTGCGGAGCCGATGGCCCGCCATGTCCCGATTCCGATTGATCTGCGTCATGACTGGCCGAAGGCCCTACGAGACAAGGGCTTCGATCCTGGGAGGCCCACCGCTTGGCTGGCCGAAGGCCTGCTGCCCTATCTGTCCGCGGCCGACCAAGACCTGCTGTTCGCGCGGATCAGCGAGCTCAGTGCGGCCGGCAGCCGGATCGCGGTTGAGGCCTTCACGCCGGAGTTCTTCGACCCGGTGAATCTCAAAAGTCGCCGGGACCGGCTATTGCAGGCCACCGCAGCAGCAGGCCGGGACGTGCCAGAGACCGAGAAGCTCTGGTACCTCGAACCACGGACGGACGTCGTGGAATGGCTGGGGCGGCATGGGTGGGACGTCGCCGCGATCCGTTCACCGGAGTTGCTTGCGCACTACCGGCGACCGGTACCGGAAGACGCCGGCGACGCGGTGCCGGGCAGCGTGTTCGTGCAGGGATACTTGACGAAGTAGCTCGGCTACTTCATGTCCGCGAAGTAGCTCGGGCTACTTCATGTCCCATGGTTCGCCGTAGGTGGTGACGCTGTCACCGGACTTGGAGATCAGCCGGGCGAAGGGCCGCAACAGCACACCACCGGCGGCACCGGTCACGGTGCCGTGGGCATTGGACACCGCCACCGACCCCGCCGCACCCTCGACATCCACCGAGAACGTCGCAACCTCCTGAATACCGGGGCCGTTACCCAGATCCGAACTGATCGAGACACCCGGGAACAGGTTCGGGGTGATCACCGACCCCAGCGGATTG
>NZ_JBPCSX010000071.1:0-4577 GCF_051006775.1 Mycobacterium sp. | reverse complement strand
CGATCGGCCTCCTGCGCCACCTCCCGCGCCCGGCTGGTGCGATCGTCGAGATCCCAGCGGGCAATCAGCCACTCATCGCGCAGCTTGCGGTAGCGCTCGAGCACATCAGCGACGCCGGCGAAGCGATCGAGTGCGGCGCGCTGTTCCTCGGGCCACATCAGCCTGAGCTGATCGTTCTGGCCGTGCAGAGTCAGCAACCCGGTGGTCAGGGCGCTCAACGACTTCGCGGGCACGCTGCGCCCACCCAGGTAGGCCCGCGACGGACCATCACGGCTGACGGTGCGCAGCGCGATGATGCTGCCGTCGTCATCACGGTCCGCCCCCGAGGAGTCGAGAATCTCCCCGACCCGGACCGCGATGGCCGGGTCGAGACCGTCGGTGCTGAACCGGCCCTCCACGACGGCGCGGTCGGCCCCCGAGCGCACCCGGGTGGTATCAGCGCGGGCGCCGCCGAGCAGGTGCAATCCGGTCACCACCATGGTCTTGCCGGTGCCGGTCTCCCCGGTCAGCACCGTCAGGCCGCGGTCGAACTCCGCGGTGGCGGCGCTGATCGCCCCGAGTGATTCGATCCGGATCTCGGCGAGCATCGCCTAGCGCTCACGCCAGCTGTTCACCGGAAGCTGGAACTTGCGGACCAGCCGGTCGGTGAACGGCGCACTGTCCAGCCGAACCCACTTCAGCGGGGTCCGGCACTTGGTCACCTGCAACCGGGCGCCGGCCGGCACCGCCGCCTCGCGGCGGCCGTCGCACACCACCACGGCGTCGGGGTTGTCGTGATCGACGTCGACGGTGATCACGGCGTTGGGGTTGGTGACCATCGGCCGGGCGAACAGCGCGTGGGCGTTGTTGGGCACCACGATGACCGCCTCGAGATCGGGCCACACCACCGGGCCGCCCGCGGAGAACGCATAGGCGGTGGATCCGGTCGGGCTGGAGATCAGCACCCCGTCACAGCCGAACGCCGAGACCGGCCGGCCGTCGATGGAGACCATCACGCCCAGCACACCCTGATGCGGGCCCTTCTCCAGGCTCGCCTCGTTGAGCGCCCAACCGCGGGCGAGCACCTGATCTCCGGCGGTGACCACCACGTCGAGGGCCATCCGGTTCTCGACGACGTAGTCGCGGGCGACCACATGCTCGAGGATCTCGTCGATGGCTTCGGCCTCGGCCTCGGCCAGGAAACCGATCCGGCCGAGGTTGACCCCCAGCACCGGGATCTCGGCGTTACGGGCCAGCTCGGCGGCGCGCAGGAAGGTGCCGTCGCCTCCGAGGACCAACACCAGTTCGCAGCCATCGGCGGCGTGTTCATCGCCGTCGACGACCTCGGTCTCGGCGCCGGTGGCATGCAGGTCGGTGGGGTCGAGATGCAGTTGTCCGCGGTCGACGGCCTCGCGGGACAGCAGACGAAGCCGGATCCCGTTGTCGCCAAACGCCTTTCCGACCCTGCGCGCGGTCTCGTTGGCTTCGTCGCGCCCGGGGTGCACGACGAGCAGGACGGTCCGGTTGTCTGTCATTGCGGGCCTTCCATCACAGCGCGGGCGACCGCGGCGCAGAGATCATCGCCGGCCAGCACATGGTCGGTCTGTGTCTGATCGCTCTGGGTCTGATCGGCCTGGGTCTGATCGGTCTGGGCCCGCAACCGCAGAAAGTATTCGACATTCCCCGACGGTCCCGGCAGCGGGCTGGCCGTGACGCCGACGGTGTGCCAGCCGAGGCGGGCGGCCCGGCCGGCGACTGCCAGTACCGCGCCGGTCCGCAACTGCGGGTCGCTGACCACCCCGCCGGAGCCGACCTGCTCGCGGCCGACCTCGAACTGCGGCTTCACCATCGGAACGATATCGGCGTGCGGGGCGCTGCATGCGGTAAGTGCGGGCAGCACTGTGGACAGCGAAATGAACGACAGATCGGCGACGGTCAGGTCGACCTGCCCGCCGATGGCATCGGGGGTCAGATCGCGAACATTCGTGCGCTCGATGACGTGCACCCGGTCATCGGATCGCAGCGGCCAGGCCAGCTGGCCGTAGCCGACGTCGACGGCGACCACCTCGGTGGCGCCGCGGTCCAGCAGAACCTCGGTGAAGCCTCCGGTGGAGGCGCCGGCATCCAGGCAGCGCCGGCCGGTGACGTCGATACCGAACGCATCGAGAGCCCCGATCAGCTTGTGCGCCCCTCGGGAGACCCAGCTGCGTTCCCCGGGCCCCTCCACCGCCAGCGCGGCGGTGATCTCGACGGCGGTGGCGGGCTTGGCCGCGGTCATACCGTTGATGGTGACCCGGCCGGCACCGATCAGCTCGGCGGCCTGCTGCCGTGACCGGGCGAGCCCGCGCCGGACCAGCTCAGCATCAACCCGGGCGCGCCGCGTCATGCGTGGTTCAGCCCTTCTCGACCGATTCCAGCGCGTCGACCAGGATCTGGTGCGCTTCCTCGAGTCGGCGGCCCACGGTGTCGATATCGGCGTCCTGGGCGAACAGGGTTTCCGGGGCGTCCGGATCCAGACGTGGCAGTTCGACCAACAGTGCGTCGACCTGTGCGCGGATCTGCTGCGGATCGGTGTTCATATCAGCGTTCACGCTAGCTGATCGCACCCGTTCACCAGTGACCAGCGCTCCAGCGCGGTACGGGCGGTGTCGTCACCAGGCTTGACCTGCAGCACACGCCCCGCGCCCCAGACGGCATGCGCGACGGCACGGACCACCGACAGTCCGTCCGCGCCGGTATCGGCCCCGGTCGCGGTCACCGTGGCCGCCGTATCGGACACCTCGACGGTCCAGGCAGGCTGCGGGCCGACGGCCAGGTGCGCGGGCGTGTCGAGCAGGGATCGCAGATCGGCGCCGATATAGGACGGCTGGAGACCGGGACCGGCCGCGACGGCGTCAGCGGCGGTGCTGACGCCGGTGAGCACCAGCAGGCTGGGCAACCCGGCGTTATTGGCCCCGGCGATATCGGTGTCGAGCCGGTCGCCCACCACCAGTGGGGTGGTGTAGCTGCCGCGGGCCAGCGCATCGTGCATGAGCGCCGGGAACGGCTTACCGGCCACCAGCGGCTCAATGCCGGTGGCGGCACGCACAGCGGCGACCATGGACCCGTTGCCGGGTACCAGGCCGCGTTCGGTGGGCAGGGTCGGATCCAGGTTGGCCGTCACCCACAGCGCCCCGGACGCAATCGCCAACGCCGCCTCGGCCAAGTCGTTCCAGCAGATGGTCATCGATAACCCCTGCACGACGGCGACCGGCTTGTCGGCGTAGAGCCGCACCGGGTGCAGTCCGACGGCGGTGATCTCACCGGCCAGTGCGTCGGTCCCGAGGACCAGAACCTTCGATCCGGGGGCAAGCCGCTCGGCGAGCATCCGTGCCGCACTCTGGGCACTGGTCACCACCTCGGAGACGGTCGCCGCGAATCCCATCTCGCGCAGATGGACGGCCACCTCACCGGCGGAACGGGAGGCGTTGTTGGTGACGTACAGCGGGTGAGCGGTGACCTGGGCCAGCGTCTCGACGGCGCCGTCGGTGGGCGCGTGCCCGCGGAACAGGGTGCCGTCCAGATCGAGCAGCAGACAATCATGCTGCTGCGCAAGGCATCTGGCGGGAACCGTCAGATCATCGGACGCCGTCATGTCAGGCGAGCTCGCCGACCCGATCTTCGGCGTCGGTCACACCCTCGATATCAGCCGCAGCCGAATGGAGGAACCACTGCAGCGCCTCGTCGGGGCGGCCGAGGGCCAGCAGCACCTCGGCATAGGCGTAGAAGAATCGGGCCGCTGTGGAACCGCTGCGCGTCGGGTCCGGCGCGGGCCGCGACAACACCGCCAGGGCCTGATCGAGCTGGCCCATATCGACGCGGGCGCCGGCGGCGACGATGCGCAACTCATCGGCGTCGTCACCGGTGAGCTCAGCGGCTTCGGGGCTGCGAGCGAGTTCGACGGCGCGTTCCGGACGGCCGACCCCGCGCTCGCAGTCGGCGATCAGCGGCAGCAGCTGGGACTTGGAGCCCATCCGGCGGGCGGTGCGGAACTCGGCCAGGGCCTGTGCCCAGTCGCCGCAGTGGTAGGCGGCGATGCCGACGGCCTCCCTGATCGCCGCGATCCGGCCCGACCGGGTACGCGCAGCCTGGGCGTGCGCCAGTGCAGCCTGCGGATCGGTGTCCATCAGTTCGCCGGCGGCCACCAGATGGCGGGCCACCGTGTCGGCGGTGGCCTTGTCCAGGGTGAAGAGCTCCGCCCGGATCTCCGGTGCGAGTTGTTTGGCCTCGACGGAGTTCGGGATCAGCGGAGAACTGTGCATCCCAGAACGGGTCTCAGAAGCAGGACCGGCCCCGGAACGCGGCTGGGGCCCCCGCTGCGACTGGGGCCCGCGCTGCGGCTGTGCTCGGCGCGAACGGTCCGGCCCGGAACGCCGCGGGGCCGACGGCCCCCGTGGGGTGCGCCGGCCGCCGTCATGTTTATCGTCAGCCATCGGGGTAAAGGATACGGCCATGTGCAATGGCGTCATAATTACGTGCCATCATTGGTGCGAATTCGGCTTCAAATACATATGCCTGAGCCCCCCGGTTATTAGCCGGGGGGCTCAGGACTTAAATGG
>NZ_JBPCSX010000070.1:0-7463 GCF_051006775.1 Mycobacterium sp. | reverse complement strand
GCCGCGTAGTTGGCCTGTCCGGCGTTACCGCCCAACCCTGCCATCGAGGAGATGTTGACCACCTTCCGGCACGGAACGGGCTTACCGGCCGCTTTCGCCTCCTTGACCGCCGCGGCGATGACCGGTTGAGCCGCACGCAGGATCCGGAACGGAGCCTTGAGGTGAACATCGAGGATGTCGTCCCACTGCTTGTCCGTCATCTTCTGGACCACTGAATCCCATGTATATCCGGCGTTGTTGACGATGATGTCCAGGCCGCCGAAGTTGTCGACCGCGGCCGCGACGAATTTCTCGGCGAAGCCGTCGGCGGTGACGCTGCCGGCACAGGCGACGGCCTTGCCGCCGGCGGCCTCGATGTCGGCGACCGTCTGCAGAGCGGGCGCCTCGTCGAGGTCGTTGACCACGACGCTCGCGCCGTCACCGGCGAGCTTGAGAGCGATTTCGCGGCCGATGCCGCGGCCCGATCCGGAGACGATGGCGACTTTACCGTCGAGCTTGCCCATGGGCATGTTCCTCTTCTCTTGTTGTATTGGTTTGCAGCTCAGTTGATCTCGACTTAGTTAATCTCCGCGACGGCCTCGCCGGCCAGCGTGACCGTTCCGTCAGGCAGGGTTACAGCCAGCTCGACGGAGGCAAGCCCGTCCTTCATGCCGACCACTTTTCCGGTGCAGGTCGGCTTGGCATACAGCGGTGTGATCGACGCGAAACGGACCCGAAAAGAGCGCAGCCTCTCCTGAGGCATCCAGTCGGTCAGCAGGCGGGCCAGATAGGCCATGGACAGCATGCCCTGGGCGAACACGTCCTCCATACCGGCCGATCGGGCGACATCGATGTCAATATGGATCGGGTTGTGGTCACCGGAGGCGCCGGCGAAAAGGGCCAGGGTTGTGCGGGAGATCTTCGGGATCTCCAACGACGGAATCTGATCGCTCACGAGCCAACTCCCGGGTTGCGCACGACGATGACGTTCGTCGCGCTGGCGATGAGTTCATGACCGCGACTGATGTCCGTCTGCTTGGTCAGCAGTTCCAAGGCGCCGCCCTTTTTCGAGACGACGTCGGTGAACCGCGGTGTCAGCGTGAGCGAGTCCCCCGCACAGGCCATCGAGTGGTAGTCGAATCCCTGCTCTCCGTGCAGAACGAAGCGGAGATCGACACCCAGCGACGCGATGGCTTCGAACATGTCCGTGGTGTCGAGTTCCATGCTGAAGTAGAACGTCGGGGGCACCGGAAGATCGCGGTGGCCCGCCGCCCGGGCCGCAGCCACGTCGGTGTAGATCGGATCGGTCTGGCCGGTGGCCGCAGCGAAGAAACGCAGGCGGCCGCGTTCGACCTCGAAGTGGACAGCGGGGAGTTCGAGCGCCAGAGCCTTCTCGACGTCGATTGCCATCTCAGCTGACCTTCTCGTACAGCGTGACCACGGCGGCGCCGCCCAATCCGATGTTGTGCTGCAGCGCAAGGTTCACATCGTCGACCTGACGGTCGCCGGCCTCACCGCGTAGCTGCCAGGTCAACTCGGCGCACTGCGCCAGCCCTGTGGCACCGAGCGGATGCCCCTTGGAGAGCAGTCCGCCGGAGGGGTTGGTGACCACCCGTCCGCCATACGTGTTGTCGCCGTCGAGGATGAACTTCTCGGCGGTGCCTTCGGGGGTCAAACCCAGCGCCTCATAGGAGAGCAGCTCGTTGGCCGTGAAGCAGTCGTGCAGTTCGACGACCCGGATGTCCCGGGGCGAGACACCGGCGGCTTCGTAGACCTGATCGGCGGCCGCCTTGGCCATTCCGTAGCCGACCAGTCTTGTCATATCCCCGGCGAAACTGGCCTCGGTGTCGGTTGCCATGGCCTGGGCGGAGATCACCACCTCACCACGAAGGCCGTGCTTGGCGGCGAATTCCGGAGTGGTGATCACCGCGGCGGCCGCCCCGCAGGTGGGCGGGCAGCACTGCAGCCGGGTCAGGGGGCCGAAGATCTGCGGGGCGCCCATCACCTGCTCGAGGGTGACCGGGTCACGGAAGACCGCATACGGGTTGGCCGCAGCATGCTTGCGGGCCTTGACCGAGATCGCCGCGAAGGTTTCCGGTGCCGTGCCGTACTTGGCTGCGTACTCGGCACCCGCGCCGCCGAAGTACTGCGCCGCCAACGGGGCTTCGCTGTCCCCGATCGTCCGATGCGCGACAGCGCTGAACCTGTCGAAGGCGCCCGGACGATCCTCCCAGTGCGCTTTGAGCGCACCCCGCTCCATCTGTTCGAAACCAACCGCAAGCACGCAATCGGCCACACCGCTGGCGACGGCCTGGCGCGCCAGCCACAGCGCGGTCGATCCGGTGGAACAGTTGTTATTGACATTGACCACCGGGACACCCGTCATGCCGACGCGGTAGACGACGTTCTGCCCGCTGGTGGAATCGCCGTAGACGTAACCGGCGTACACCTGCTGAATCTGGCTGTAGTCGACTCCGGAGTCATTGAGCGCGGCGCGGATCGCCCCTTCGGCCAGGACGTCGTAGGTGTCGCTCTTGCCCGGTGTCGCGAAGGGAACCATACCCACGCCCGCGACGACCACCCGTTGATCCATTTTTACTCCTGATGTGACCGATGATTCACTTACTGAAGCATATCGCTTGTAATAGTTGCAAGTTATGTGCCACCATTTTGAAAGCGTTCAATCACATAAGCCGAAGGCGGAAAGACCGACATGGAAATCACCCAGGCTCTGCACCGAGCGCTCCAGCAGTGTCCTGACGAGCTCTGGACGATTTTCGGAGATCGGCAGCGGACCGTGGCCGAGTCGGTGTCACGTATCGCCCGGCTGGCCGGTGCGTTCGTCGCCCTCGGGCTCGGCCCCGGCGATCGAGTCGGACTGCTGTCGCTGAACTCCGACCGCTATCTGGAATACCTGATGGCCGTGCCGTGGGCAGGCGGGGCGGTGAACCCGGTCAATATCCGCTGGAGCGCAGCCGAGATCGCCTACTCCCTGGTCGACTGCGACACCCGCGTGCTGCTGGTCGACGATGCCTTCGCCCCGATGGTGCCCGCGATCCGTGAGCAGGCGCCCAATGTGACGACGCTCATCTTCTGCGGCGAGGGGCCGACCCCGGAGGGCGCCTACAACTACGAGCAATTGATCGCCGATAATCCTCCGATCGAGGATCGCCGACGCGGCGGCGAGGATCTTTACGGCGTCTTCTACACCGGGGGCACCACTGGACATCCCAAGGGCGTGATGCTCAGCCACCGCAACATCGTCTACTCGGCGATGAGCGCCCTGGCGACCGCCGAGGTGCAGACCCGCGGTGGCCGCCTGCTACACGCTGCACCGCTGTTCCATCTTGCGGGTATCGGGTTCTGGACTATCGGAACTCTCATCAACACCACCCACGTGGTGGTTCCCAGCTTCACACCCGCCGCCGTCGCCGAGGCCGCGGAAAAACACAGAGTCACCGATGCACTGATGGTGCCGACCATGATCCAGATGCTGATCGACAGCCCACAGGGAGCCACCGCAGACCTGAGCAGCTTCCGCAGAGTCGTCTACGGAGCCTCACCCATCACCGACGACGTCCTGCAGCGCGCTCGCGCGAAACTGTCCGGCGCCAAGTTCGCCCAAGCCTTCGGAATGACTGAACTCTCCCCCATCGCCACCATCCTGCTGCCCGAAGACCATGAGGATCCCACCCTGATCCGCAGCGCCGGACGCGCTGGCGTCGGCGTCGAACTGCGGATCGTCGACACCAACGACAATGAGCTACCTCGCGGTGAGGTAGGCGAGATCATCGTCCGCGGCGACAACGTGATGCAGGGCTACTGGAACAAGCCCGTCGAAACCGACGGCGCCCTGCGCGGCGGCTGGATGCACTCCGGCGACTTGGGCTACATGAACGAACGCGGCTACGTGTTCGTCGTCGACCGGCTCAAGGACATGATCATCACCGGCGGCGAGAACGTGTACTCAGCCGAAGTCGAGAACGCACTGACCAAGCATCCCGCCGTCGCCGCATGTGCCGTCATCGGCGTCGACGATGATCGGTGGGGCGAGCGCGTGCACGCCGTCGTCGTCCTCCAGCCCGGCTCGACGATCGAATTCGACGAACTGCAGGAGTTCTGCCGATCTCACATCGCGAACTACAAGCTGCCCCGCAGTGGTGAGTTCGTCGACGCGCTGCCGCTGTCCGGCGCCGGAAAAATCCTCAAGCGCGAACTGCGTGACCGCATCCAGGCGGCCGGAGGAGACAAGTGAACGATCCGGTCACCGAAGAGATTCAGTTCGACAGCAGCGGCACCCGCTGCGCGGGAGTTCATGTCCGGGGCGAGGGTGAGGCGTTCACCGCACCGGACGGACGGCGGCCCTGCGTGGTCATCGGGCACGGTGCCTGCGGCACGGTGGATTCCGGTCTGCTGCGCTTCGCCGAGGGTTTCGCCCGAGCGGGACTCGACGCGCTGGCCTTCGACTACCGCCATTTCGGAAACAGCGACGGCCGACCCCGCCAGATGCTCTCGCCACGGCGTCAGGTCGCCGACTATCTCGCGGCCGTCCGATATGCGCGTGGCCTGCCCGGTGTGGACCCTGATCGGATCGTGTTGTGGGGGCTGTCGATTTCCGGCGGCCACGTGATCCGAGCCGCAGCCGAAGACGGTCGTGTCGCTGCTGTCATCTCCCAGGTTCCCGCTCTCAACGGTGTCCGATCGGCGATCCACGCCCTGCCCGAAGGGTCCCCGGGCGACACACTTCGACTGTTCGCCTCAGCCCTTCGCGACCGGGTGGGTTCATTTCTCGGCCGGCCGCCGGTGATGGCGCCGTTGATCGCAGGCCGGGGCGAGCCGTCGGTACTCACCAGCGAGTCGGGCCTGGCCGAGATGGAGAAGCTGGCCGGGCCGACATGGCGCAACGAAGTCACCGCACGATTCGCGCTTTCGGCGCTGGCTCTGCAGCATGGGCGATCGGCACCCAAACTGCCGTGCCCGGTACTGGTGCAGGTCGCCCTCGACGACGAATTCCTTCCGGCCGGACCGATGTACACCGCCGCCGCCAGTGCGCCTCACGGCGGCGAGGTGCGCACCTACCCCATGACTCATGTCGGCATGTTCTTCGATCCGACGTTCGACAGCGTCCTGCACGACCAGGTCGATTTCCTGGCCCGTCATTTGAGCGCGTGAACTGATAGGTCAGGCAGCGCGCCTGGCGCGCATCCGGCCTCGCATCCACTCGATCCGCACGGCGCTGATGTAGGTGAACCCGTCGACCTGCATGGTGTGCCGCGGTGTGTCGGCGTAGCGCTTGACCCGTTCGCGTTCGTCGGCGGCGATGCTCTTGCGCATTTCGTCGCGCGAGGGCAGCACGTACTCACCGGTCAGATATGACGCCACCCACTTCGACTGCCACTCGGCCACCGGCATCAGCGCCCAGAGCGTCTGGCACAGTCCGATGAACATCAGGTTCCGGTGTTCGGGGTGAAAGACGTGCTTGTACAGCGGCAGCTTATTGGCCGGGGCTGACACGAACTCGGGATCGAAGAACGGGAAGCTCACCTTGTACCCGGTCGCATAGATGATGAGGTCGAACGGCTCGCGGCTGCCGTCGGTGAAGACGACGTCGTGCCCCTCGAAGTGGTCGATGTTGGGCCGCACCGTGATTGCCCCATGCTGTAACCGATCGAGGAACCGGCTGGAGACCGTCGGGTGCGTGTGACTCAGCGGTGGCGGTTTGGGTAATCCATACTTTTCGGGGCTCCCGTTGATCAGGACGTTGGCACCGGCGACAAGATTGCGGGTCAGCCGGGAACTGAGCAGGGAGGCATAGGGTTTGGAAGCCGGCTTGCCGAGGAAGTACTTCGGAACGATATGTGCGCCGCGCCGGGTGGCGAGGACCGTCTTCGCCGCCACGCTGGAGATCTCGACGGAGATGTCCATCGCACTGTTGCCGATCCCGAGCACGAGAACCCGCTTGCCCCGCGCCACCTCACTGTCGATGTAGGAGTGCGAGTGCATGACCTCCCCGTCGAACTCGCCGGGAAACGACGGCCAGGACGGATCCCAGTGATGGCCGTTGGCGACCATGACGGCGTCGTAGTCGAGGGACTCGCCGGTATCCAGCGAGACGGTGTAACCGCCACCGGCGCGCGGGACCACCGATTCGACGGTGGTTTGGAACCGAATGTGCTGCCGCAGTCCGAAATGGTCGGCGTAGGAGTCGAAGTAGTCCGCGATATGGGTGTGATGCGGGTAGTCCGGGATGTCCTTGGGCATCGGCAGGTCGTTGTAATGCATCAGCTGCCGCGGGGTGTTGATACACAGCGTCTTGTAGGCCGACGACATGCCGTTGGAGTTGCCGAAAACCCAGTTGCCACCGACCCGGTCGGACCGTTCGAAACAGTCGAAGGGAATCCCCTCGTCCTTGAGAGCCTTCACCGCCGGGATGCCGGACGATCCGGCCCCGATGATGCAAGTGCGTGGCAGATCAGCGGTGCGTCGTCCCATGTCGGCAATTTATTCACCGGACCGCTGTCCTGTCAATCGCCATGACCGGTCCGGTCAATCGCAGGTGCCCGGCGATACGATGCCATGGTCATGAAACAGACGCGTCCGCAGCAGCGTGAGTCAACCCGCCGCGCGATCGTCGCGGCGACCCTCACATCATTGGCACGCCGCGGCTACGCCGGGACCACGATCGCCAGTATTGCCGGCGACATCGGACTCTCGCGTGGGGCGATGCTGCACCACTTCCCCACCAAGGTCGAACTCGTCACCGGCGCCATCCGTGATGAACTCAATATCGTCAAGGCTCGCCTGGCTCGCGACATCCCCGGCTTCCTTGCCCAGCCGGATCCGGTTGGCGCAGCCCTCGACCGGCTCTACGAGGAGTTCAGCGGGGTGCTCGCGTCGGCCTCCCTAGCTGCCGAAGTCGCGGCTCGCGGCGATCCTGATCTCGACGACGCATTGACACCGCTGTTCAACGAACTGCGAAGTGATCTCGATCAGTGGGCGCCGCTGGTGCTCAGAGATCAGCCCGTCGATTCCATCCCTCAGATCACTCGGTTCGTCATGGCGGTCCTGCGGGGAATCATGATCGAGGAACCGCTCGACGCAGACGGGCCCCGCAACCTTGAAACCTGGCTCTTCGCTCGCGAATTCATCGTGAAGGCGTTACGCGAAGGATGATAAAGGTGCTTACGGTGCTCAGAGGTGAATGAGAGGAGACAACTGTGTCCGAGGAATTCGACGGCTTCCGGCTGGAAGTGCGGCCCGACGGCGTAGCCGTCGTCACCTTCGACCGGGCGGCGACACTCAACTCGTTCAACGCCACGACCATGTTGGAGTTCGAACGGGAGGTACGTGGGCTGGCCGACCGCAAGGACTGCGGCGCCGTCGTGCTGACCGGTGCCAATGGCGCGTTCACCACCGGTATGGATCTGAGCGGTTCCCCGATGATCGAGGGTGACCCGGTACCGCAGGTGTACGCGGGTATGCGC
>NZ_JBPCSX010000069.1:0-8970 GCF_051006775.1 Mycobacterium sp. | reverse complement strand
GACGATGTCGCCATCGTTGAAGTACTTGATGGTCTTGTCGATAGCGGCGAGGAAGTCCTCGGCAGTGCCAATGTCGTTGATGGCTACTTGCGGCGAGGTGATGGTGGGACTGGGCATGTGGTGGGGTGCTCCGGACAGGGTTGATCGTAGGGACAGTTGGTTGGTGTTGTTTGACACGGTGTAGCCCGCAGCAGTGCGCACGAGTACCCGGAGAGCGTACTCGACCGACCACATGCAGGCCAAACCCGGGTACCGGCACAGCTACCCTGCTCTGATGTCCCTGGCATCGCGTTACGCCACCGTGCCGCCGTTTCCGCTGCCGATCCGCAAAGTCGGCGCTCCCCTGGCTGCAATCATCGCACTGGGCACCCTGACCGCCCTGATCCTGACCCTGCTGACCGCGGTCAATCCCGGCGGCACCGCCCTGGGGTTCGGACTGGCGACCACCGCCCTGGCCCTGGTGCTGCTGTGTTACCTGTGGCTGGACCGTTGGGAGCCCGAACCTCCGCGACTGCTGGTGCTGGCATTTCTCTGGGGCGCCTCGGTGGCCGTGCTGACATCCGTGCTGGCCGAGCAACTATTCGAGAAGACCTTCGGATCGGGTGGGGACGGATCGGGTGGGGACGCCGCGGATGTCGCGACCGTCGCCATCGCGGCCCCGATATTCGAGGAAGCGGCAAAAGGGGCGTTTCTCCTGCTCATGATGACCGGCCGGCGGCGCAATGAGCTCAATACGCTGACCGACTGCCTGGTGTACGCCGGTATCACCGCCGCAGGCTTTGCCTGGCTGGAGAACATCTTCTACATCGCCAGCGGTGAGACCCTGGGCGGATCGCTGGCCATCGCGGGGCTTCGACTCGTGATCGGCCCCTTCGCCCACCCGCTGTTCACGACGATGATCGGCATCGGGGTGTACTACGCCCTCAAACAGCGCAGTGCGCTCGCCAAGGCGGCCTATGTGCTGATCGGCTACGCGGCGGCGGTCGTCATGCATGGACTGTGGAACGGGTCCGCCCTGCTCGGGGTGAAGACCTACATCAGCGTCTATCTGGTGTGGATGGTGCCAATCTTCGGTATGGCCGTCGCCTTGGCGGTTGCCAGTCGGCGCCGTGAACAGCGGATCGTCGCCGCGAAACTGCCCGCAATGGTCTCCGGCGGGCTGATCAGCTCGCTCGAGGCCGCCTGGATGAGCTCGATGCTGGGCCGAAAGACCGCGGTGGCGACAGCGGTGCGCCTCGGCGGCCGGCGGGACGGCAAGGCGGTGAAGCGATTTGCCCTGCAGGTCGTGGAGCTGGCCTACGTCCAGGACCGGATCGACCGGGGCTTCGGCGACGAGCGGGTGTTCGCTCTGCAAAATGACGAGGTCGGAGCGGTGGCGGTCTCGCGGGCGGCAGCCGGACGGGCGCTGACGCAACTGGCCGACTACTGCAGTCCGCCACGCTAGGCGCATCGGCTGAAGTTTGCGGCGAGCCGTCGACATCCTTTTGGCGGTGGTGTTCAATGATGGTGCACGCACGCCCGCACCGAGGCATCACAGCCATGAACACAGGACAACAATGACCACTCGCAGTCTTCCCGCCCGTCACACCATCGTCGCAGCCCTCGCCGCCGGCGCCTGCGCTGCCGCCATGGGGGGCGCCGGCCTTGGTGCTGCTCCCGCCGCCAACGCGACCTGCGCGTCGATTTTCGGGATCGGCAACGGAGGCGGCTGCACCAGCTCATTTTTGAGCGCTGCCATCGCCATCGGCGACGGCGCCACTGCAACGGCCAACGGAGTTTTCGGGGCGGCCATCGCGCTGGGAACCAATGCGCTCGCCGAGACCGGCGACGCGTTCACCTTCGCGACCGCACTCGGTGACGCCGCGAATGCCTCGGCGACCGGGCTGTTCGGTATCGCCACCCAGGTGGGGAGCAACGGCTCCGCGGCGACACTGGGATCCGGATCGTTCGGCAATCTCGGCCTCAACATCGCCCTCAACCTCGGACTCGGGTCGGCGGCCACCAATACCGTCACCGCGGCCGGGATCGGCAATCTCGCCGCGAACCTATTCGGTCGGGCCAGTTCGTCTGGATCGCACGCTGTCAGCGCGCTGGGCACGCTGGACGTCGCCCTGAATGTGGGCGGGGACGACAACACCGTGTACTCCGGCACCGGCTTCTTCAACCGGTCGCTCAACTTCTTCGGTAACGGCAACACCGTGCGGGGCGAGGGCGGACTCGGCAACGTGGCCCGCAACTTCCTCGGCAACGGCAACACTGCGACAACCGACACCGGTAACGGCAACAGCGCCACCAATTTCCTCGGCAGCAACAACTCAGTGACCCTCACTTCGGGCGCCGGCAATATCGCCACCTCGTTGCTCGGCGATACGAACACCGTCTCGGTCACCGGCGGCACTCTGGACGGCGCCCGGAACTGGTTGGGCAGCGCCAACACCGTGCAGACCGGCGGCGGATTGCAGAACACCGTCGTCAACATCGGCGGCGCGGGCAACCAGTTGATCGCAACCGGCTCCAACAGCAACAACGCCCTCAACCTGTTCGGGAACACAAACATCGTGGAGGCGGGAAGCTTGGGCGCCAACGGCAACCTGGCGCTCACGTTCGGCGGTGCCGGCAACACCGTTACCGGCGGTGCGTCATCCGGCAACAACACCGCGGGCTTCGGCATCTTCGGCTCCGGCAACACGGTGACGGCCGGCCCCGGCCCCCTCGCCCTTGCCGGGTCGATCTTCCAGACCGGCCAGACTGTGACAAAGGTGGGCCCGGGAATCGCCATCAACAACTTCCGCATCGGCGGCGCGGCCGCTCTGGGCCGGTCGGCCGCCAGCAAGTCGCCGTCCACCCCGGTGCGCAATTCAGCGGCCGCTCGCAGCGCGGCGAAGTAGGGGCCTGCACGCGGCGGCGACTAATGCGCCGCCGGAGCCGCTCGGGCGGCGACTAATGCGCCGCCGCGTCCCAGGTCGGTCCGGTCCCCACTGAGACCTCCAGTGGCACGTCGAGCGGATAGGCGCCGCCCATCTTGTCGCGGACCAGGGCCTCCAGAGCCTCCCGCTCGCCGGGCGCGACCTCGAACAGCAACTCGTCGTGCACTTGCAGTAGCATCCGGGACTCCAGCCCTGCCTCGGTGATGGCTTTGTCGACGTTGATCATCGCGACCTTGATGATGTCGGCTGCGCTGCCCTGGATGGGCGCGTTCAGCGCAGCCCGCTCGGCGGCCTCCCGCAGCTGGCGGTTACTGCTGTCCAGCTCCGGCAGGTAGCGGCGGCGGCCCAGCACCGTCGAGGTGTAACCATCCTTGCGGGCCTGCTCGACGACCCCCTCCAGATAATCCCGCACGCCGCCGAACCGGGCGAAGTAGGCGTCCATCTGCTCCTTGGCCTCTTCGGTGGAGATCTTGAGCTGGGCGGACAGCCCGTAGGCGCTCAGCCCGTAGGCCAATCCGTAGGACATCGCCTTGACCCGGCGGCGCAACTCCGCGGTGACCTCGTCGATCGGCACCCCGAACGCCCGCGAGCCCACGAACGAGTGCAGGTCCTCGCCGGTGCGGAAGGCCTCGATGAGGCCCTCATCGGAGGACAGGTGCGCCATGATCCGCATCTCGATCTGGCTGTAGTCCGCCGTCATCAGTTCGGCGTAACCGTCACCAACGCAGAAGGTGTCCCGAATCCGGCGGCCGGCCTCGGTGCGGACCGGGATGTTCTGCAGATTGGGCTCGGTGGATGACAGCCGGCCGGTCGCGGCGACGGTCTGGTTGAACGTGGTGTGGATTCGGCCGTCGGCGGCGGTCGCCTTCAGCAGTCCGTCGACGGTGACCTTGAGCCGGGTGGCGTCGCGATGGGCCAGCAGGTGCTCGAGGAACGGGTGTCCGGTCTTGTCGAACAGCGACTGCAGGGCGTCAGCATCGGTGGTGTAGCCGGTCTTGGTCTTCTTGGTCTTCGGCATCCCGAGCTCGTCGAAGAGCACCACCTGCAGCTGCTTGGGCGAGCCGAGGTTTATCTGCTTGCCGATCACCGCGTAGGCCGCCTCGGCCGCATCGCGGATCTGGTCGCCGAACTCGCTCTGCAGGGCATCGAGTTTGGCGGCGTCCACGGCGATGCCGATGGACTCCATGGCAGCGAGGGCGGACTGCACCGGCAGTTCCATATCGACCAATAGCGCGGCCGACTCGATCTTGGCCAGCTCCTCATCAAGTGCATCGGCCAGATCCGCGACGGCACGGGCTCGCAGGATGAGCGTCTGCACAGCCTGTTCGTCGGTACCCTCGGTGTCATCCAGCAGCGAAAGCTGTTGCTGCTCAGCAGTTTCCGCGCGCAGCTCACGCCGCAGATAGCGCAGCGAAAGATCATCGAGGGTAAAGCTGCGTTGCCCGGGACGCACCAGGTAGGCGGCCAGCGCGGTGTCGGAGGTGACCCCGGCCAGCGTCCAGCCCCGCCCGCGCAGATCGTGGATGGCGATCTTCGCCTCGTGCAACGCCTTGGGCTTGGAGACGTCGGCCAACCACGCCGCCAGCGCAGCGTCATCCTCGGGCGTGATGGCGGTGGTGTCGATGTAGGCGCCCTCACCGTCGGCGGTGGCGATCGCGATCGCGGTGGCGTCACCGTCGTACACCGCGTGCGTGCCGACCACCGCCACACCGGACCGACTCCCGCCGGACGCGTGTTGGGCCAGCCACGCAGTCACCGCCCCGGGCTCCAATGCCCCGCCGCGCACGTCGAAACCGGATTCGGCTTCAGGCTCCGCGGCGACCAGGGTGTCGAACAGCCGGTCGCGCAGCACCCGGAATTCCAGGTCGTCGAAGAGTCGGTGGATCTGGTCGCGGTCCCACGGCAGCAGTCGCAACGTGTCCGGGGTCTGGGCCAGCGGAACATCGCGCACCAATTGGGTCAGCTCACTGTTGAGCACCACGGTGGACAGGTTCTCCCGCAGCGAATCTCCGACCTTGCCGCGAACAGTGTCGACATTGTCCACCAGGCCCTGCAGTGAGCCGTACTCGACGATCCACTTCGCCGCGGTCTTCTCCCCCACACCCGGGATGCCCGGCAGGTTGTCGCTCGGGTCGCCGCGCAGCGCCGCGAAATCCGGGTACTGCGCCGGGGTCAGCCCGTATTTCTCCAGGACGGCGTCCGGGGTGTACCTGGTCAGCGTGCTGACGCCCTTGATCGGGTAGAGCACGGTGATGTCTGCGTTCACCAGTTGCAGCGCATCACGATCGCCGGTGACGACCAGCACCCGGTAGCCCGCCTGATCGGCCTGGGTGGCCAGGGTGGCGATCAGATCGTCGGCCTCGTAACCCGGCTCCGCCAACACGGTGATGCCGAGAGCGCCCAGGACTTCCTTGGTGATGTCGATCTGGCCCCGGAACTCATCGGGGGTGGCGCTGCGGGTGGCCTTGTACTCCGGGTAGCGCTCGGAGCGGAAGGTCTGCCGGGAGACGTCGAAGGCCGCCGCGATGTGACTGGGGGCCTCATCGCGAAGCAGGTTGATGAGCATGGCGGTGAACCCGTAGACGGCGTTGGTGGTCAGGCCGTTCTTGGTCTTGAAGTTCTCCGCCGGGAGCGCGTAGAAGGCCCGGAACGCCAGCGAGTTGCCGTCCAGCAGCATCAGTGTCGGCTTCTCGCTCACACTCTTACTCTAGGCACCGGCTACGCTGCGGATGTGTCAGGCACGACTGAGCTCGCCGCCGTCGACGGCTGGTGGTCCTTCGATGAATCCGGTCTTCCCCATCTGACCGGCGCCCGCTGTCCGCAGTGCGGTACCTACGTGTTCCCGCCGAGGGCGGAGAACTGCCCGAACCCGGCGTGCGCGTCCGAGGTCCTGGAACCGGCGGCGCTGTCCCGGCGCGGGACGGTGTGGAGCTACACCGAGAACCGGTACGCCCCGCCCCCGCCGTATCCGACACCGGACCCGTTCGAACCGTTCGCCGTGGCCGCGGTGCAGTTGGAGCGGGAAGGCATCATCGTGCTCGGCAAGGTCGTCGAGGGCACCCTGGCCGCCGATCTGAAAGTCGGGATGGAGATGGAGTTGACGACGATGCCCCTCTACAACGGCGACGACGGTGTGACCCGATTCGTCTACGCCTGGAGAATTGCAGGGGCAGATCGCAATGGCTGACCCGGTTTACATCCTCGGCGCGGGTATGCATCCGTGGGGCAAGTGGGGACGCGACTTCACCGAGTACGGCGTCGTAGCCGCACGCGCGGCACTGAACGACGCCGGTCTGGACTGGCGCCAGATCCAACTGGTGGCCGGCGCTGACACCATCCGCAACGGCTACCCGGGTTTCGTGGCCGGCGCGACCTTCGCCCAGAAGCTGGGCTGGACCGGCATCCCGGTGTCCTCCAGTTACGCGGCGTGCGCATCGGGTTCCCAGGCGCTGCAGTCGGCGCGGGCACAGATCATGGCCGGGCTGTGCGATGTGGCACTGGTGATCGGCGCCGACACCGCACCCAAGGGGTTCTTCGCCCCCGTCGGCGGGGAACGCCGCAATGACCCGGACTGGCAGCGCTTCCATCTGATCGGCGCGACCAACACCGTCTACTTCGCGCTGCTGGCTCGGCGCCGGATGGATCTCTACGGCGCCACCCTCGAGGACTTCGCCGCGGTGAAGGTCAAGAATTCCCGGCACGGGTTGAACAATCCGAATGCCCGCTACCGCAAGGAATCCTCGATCGAGGATGTCCTGGAAAGTCCGATGGTCTCCGATCCGCTTCGGCTGTTGGATATCTGCGCGACCTCCGACGGCGCGGCGGCGCTGATCGTCGCCAGCAAGTCCTTCGCGGAGAAGCACCTCGGCTCACTCGCCGGGGTGCCGTCGGTGCGGGCGGTGTCCTGTGCCACCCCGAACTACCCGCAGCACCTGCCCGAGCTGCCGGATATCGCCACCGACTCCACTGCCGTCGTCCCCGGCCCCGATCGCGTTTTCAAGGATCACATCCTCGACGTCGCCTACGCCGAAGCCGGCGTCGGCCCGGAGGATCTGAGCCTGGCCGAGGTCTACGACCTGTCCACCGCCCTGGAACTCGACTGGTACGAGCACATGGGACTGTGCGCCAAGGGTGAGGCCGAACAACTGCTGCGCTCCGGGGCCACCGCGGTGGGTGGGCGCATCCCGGTCAACGCCTCTGGCGGCCTGGCCTGTTTCGGTGAGGCGATCCCGGCGCAGGCCATCGCCCAGGTCTGCGAGCTCACCTGGCAGTTGCGCGGGCAGGCCACCGGCCGCCAGGTCGAGGGCGCCACCGTCGGTATCACCGCCAACCAGGGATTGTTCGGCCACGGATCTTCGGTGATCGTGGCGCGGTAGGTGTCTGAGACCGTCGTCGTCACCGTCAAGCCCGGCAGTAAGAAGGGGCCCCTGGTCGAGGCGGCCGAGGACGGCTCGCTGACCGTCTATGTGCGGGAGCGGGCAATCGAGGGCAAAGCCACCGAGGCCGTCACGACGGTGCTCGCCGCACATCTGGGCGTGCCGAAGTCGCAGCTGGAGCTGATTTCCGGGGTGACGTCGCGGGTGAAACGGTTCCGGATCAGCCGAAGGCGGTAATAGGACCGGCAGGCCCAGCGCGGTACCGTGGTGGCCATGATCGGGGGAAATATCACGTCGCTCACCATCAGGCCGGTTGCAGCCGCCGGGATTGCCACAGTGCTCACCGCCGCGATGATCGCCGGCGGCGGGGTTCAGCAGGCTCATATCTCGGTGCCGGATCTCCGTATCGAGATGGGGGCCGTGCAACTGCAGGCCCTGACCACCAGCGCCATCCCCGCGACAGCGGCCGTGACAACCGGTGCGGTGTCGCCGTCCGCGGCGGCGACAGCCGCAGCCACGGACCCGGTTCAGATCTTGACCGACGCGGTTAAGTCCGCGGTCACCGCAATCGCTTCCGCGCTGTGGTTCGCGGCCTTCCCGATCACCTTGCCTCTCAGCGTGATTGGCGGCTTCGTGTCGAGTTTGGCGGCAAACATGTCCGGCTCGCAGGCTCCTGCCGCAGCCGATCCACTGATCGGGGTGACCTTTTTCTTCAGCGCCCCGAACATCCTGTTGACGTCCGGCTTCGCCAACATCGGCTTGTCATCAACGTGGAATCAGCACCAGCTCGGCCCGTATTCCCCGTTCATGGCGGCAGCCACGCCGCGGTCGGCAGCAGCTCGCAAGCCGGCTGCGGACGCCACCTCAGCTCGGCCGACTGCCGCCCGGAGTGTGAAGCCGGCGGCCACCGGTTCGCGCGAGGCCGCCAAGACCGCGAAGCGCTCGGCCGCCCGTAGCCGCCACAGCCGCTGAAGCGGCCACGGCCGCCGGTCCGCCGGTAGCCTCGTGTGATACTGGTCACTAGACCACGTCACATCTGGAGGCGGCGCATGACCACCAAGGACAAGTACACCGAGGTTCCGGACCCCTATTCGTGGGAGGTTCCCAGCGTCGGCGATGCACGCTTCACCTGGGAGTACGACGACAGTCGCGCCCGACTGCTCTCGCTGTACCAGAAAGGCAAGGACAAGCAGTGGGACGCGCAGTCACGCATCGACTGGTCCCTGGACGTCGACCCGATGAATCCGGTCGGGATCCCCGATGAATTCCATCCGCTGTTCGGCAGCCCGATGTGGGAGTCCGCCAACGAGGCCCGTCGCGCCGAGTTCCGCCAGCACAACCAGGCCTGGCAGTTCTCGCAGTTCCTACACGGCGAGCAGGGCGCGATGGTGTGCGCTGCCAAGATCGTCGAGGTCGTCCCCGATATGGACGCCAAGTTCTACGCGGCCACCCAGACCATGGACGAGGCCAGACACGTCGAGGCCTTCTCGAAATTCCTCCAGGACAAGGTCGGCGTGGTCTATCCGATCAACTCCAACCTGTCGGCGCTACTGAAGGACACCCTCAGCGACTCGCGATGGGATATGCCGTATCTCGGCATGCAGGTTCTCATCGAGGGACTCGCCCTGGCTGCCTTCGGCACCCTGCGCGATATCGCGGCGCCGGGC
>NZ_JBPCSX010000068.1:0-4004 GCF_051006775.1 Mycobacterium sp. | reverse complement strand
GCCTTGACCCATGCCTGCATCTGGTGGAGGGTCTCGGCAAGACGTGCGACTCCTACACCGCAGCCGGTGTGCCCGCGCTCGGCTACGGCCAGCCCGCAGTACTGGGTCCCTACACCTGCACGGTGGACCCGTCGTCGGTCACCTGCACCGCCAACCCCTCCGGCCGCGGTTTCACGATCAACAACGCCGGCATCGTTCCCGCAGCGGTCATGCCGCCGCCACCGCCACCGGCTGCTCCGGCCCCGGAATCGACCGCGGTCGAGCCACCGCCCGCGCCACCGGTGGATGAACCGCTGATCGCTCCGCCCCCGGAGGACATGCCGCCGCCGGCCATGCCTCCGGTGCTCGGTTTGTGAAAGCCCGGATAGCGGCAACCGCCGCGGCACTGGCTGTTTCAGTGGTCGCCGGTCAGGCGCCGGCCGCATCGGCCGATACGGTTCTGACCCTCGAGGGCGGGATCGTCGGCTTGCAGCCGTGGTTCCACTTCACCCCGCTGCAACTTCAGGGTGACCTGTGTGCGGCGCCGAATCACTGCCAGCCGGTGAACTACTTCGCCATGCCGCTGGGGCAGAGGTTCAACGACCGGGGTGCTGTCACGTTGAATGAGGCCGTCGACGCCCTGCCCGCCGACCGAACCCCGATCGTCCTGTACGGGCACAGCCAGGGCGGTCAGGTCATCTACTCGGCGCTGCGCGGGTGGGCGGCCAACCCGGCTACCGCGCCCGATCCCGCCCGGGTGTCGTGGGTGTCGATCGGTAACCCGGAGAACACCTTCGGCGGCAAGGACCCCGACCCCATTCCGGCCGATTCGCCGTATCAGGGCACCGAGGTGATCCGCCAGTATGACGGCTGGGCGGACTGGCCCACCGACACCCGCAACCTGCTGGCTGTCATCAATGCGATCGTCGGTATGCGGACCGTGCACACCGACTACTTCACCGTCGACGTCAACGACCCGGCCAACATTCGATACTCCGCCGGTAACACCACCTACGTCTTCGTGCCCAACACGATGCTTCCGCTGGTGCAGCTGACCGGCCCGCTCGCACCCCTGCTGAACCCGGTGCTGGACCCGATCCTGCGCCCACTGGTCGAGGCGGGCTACCAGCGGCCGATCGGGCCCGTCGCGAGCCCGAATTCATCTGCGGCACAGCCGCGCAGCGCGCGCTCGGTGAGCCCGGTGCGCGCTACGAAGGCCGCTGCGAAACCGGCCGCAGCCGGACCTGCCCGGGCGGCGGCGCGCTCGCGGCTACGGTAGAGCGGTGACCCAGCGCGGTATCGACGACGACTTCCTCGCCCTCCCGCTGCACCGCCTGGCCGATGCGGCCCTGTCGGCCGCGCGGGCGGCCGGTGCCAGCTATGCCGATCTGCGCGTGCACGCCGTCACCACCGAGATCGTGCACCTGCGCGACGGCGAGTTGGAGTCGGCGGTGCTCGATCGCGATATCGGTCTGGCGGTGCGGGTCATCGTCGACGGCACCTGGGGCTTCGCCTCCCACGCCGGGCTGACGCCTGAAATCGCCGCCGACTCAGCCCGCCATGCCGTCGGTGTCGCGGTCACCCTGTCCGCTCTGAACGCCGAGCGCATCGAACTGGCCCACGAACCGGTCTACTCCGACGCCACCTGGGTGTCGGACTACCGGAGCGACCCGTTCGCGATCCCCTCCGCCGACAAGATCGCCCTGCTCGGCGAGTACTCGGGTCGGCTACTGGCCGCCGATGGCGTGGACCACGTGTCGGCGATGGTCACCGCGGTCAAGGAGCAGATGTACTACGCCGACACCTTCGGCTCCTCGATCACCCAGCAGCGGGTCCGCATCATGCCCGCGCTGGAGGCCGTCGCGGTGGACGCCGCGGCCGGCACCTTCGAGTCCATGCGCACGCTGGCCCCGCCCACCGGACGCGGCTGGGAGGCCGTCGCCGGCGATGACGTGTGGGACTGGAGTGGTGAGCTCGCCGAACTGCCCACACTGCTCGCCGAGAAGACCAAGTCGCCCAGCGTGGTCGCCGGACCCACCGATCTGGTGATCGACCCGAGCAACCTGTGGCTGACCATCCACGAATCCATCGGGCACGCAACCGAATACGACCGGGCCATCGGCTACGAGGCGGCCTATGCCGGAACATCATTCGCCACCCCGGACAAGCTGGGCGTGATGCGCTATGGCTCACCGGTGATGACGGTGACCGCCGACCGCACCGTCGACCACGGTCTGGCCACCATCGGTTACGACACCGAGGGGGTGGCCGCGCAGAGCTGGGATCTGGTGCGCGACGGGGTCTTCGTCGGCTACCAACTGGACCGGGTGTTCGCCAAACGGCTCGGCAGGGCCCGCTCCAACGGGTGTTCCTACGCCGACTCCGCCCATCATGTGCCGATCCAGCGGATGCCCAACGTGTCGCTGCAGCCCGGTGCTGCGGACCTGAGCACCGCGGACCTGATCAGCCGGATTGATGACGGCATCTACATCGTCGGAGACAAGAGCTGGTCGATCGATATGCAGCGGTACAACTTTCAGTTCACCGGCCAGCGGTTCTACCGCATCCGCGGCGGCAAGCTCGACGGTCAGGTGCGCGATGTGGCGTATCAGGCCACCACCACCGATTTCTGGAACTCGATGGAAGCCGTCGGCGGGCCGTCGACGTGGGTGCTCGGCGGGGCGTTCAACTGCGGCAAGGCCCAGCCCGGTCAGGTGGCGGCGGTCAGCCACGGCTGCCCGTCGGCGTTGTTCCGTCAGGTGAACGTGCTTAATACCCGTGAGGAGGCGGGCCGATGAACGTCAGTGAAGAGGCCAATTCGGGACGGGGTCGATGATCCCCGCCCAGGACGTCGTCGACCTCGCATTGGCCGCCGCCGCCAACTCCGGCCGCGCCGCCGAGACCATCGTGATCGTCACCGACCGCTCCGATGCGTCACTGCGCTGGGCGGGTAACTCGATGACGACTAACGGCGTTGCTACCAGCCGCTCCATCGCGGTGATTTCGATTGTCCGCCATGGCGATTCCGCGCACGTCGGCTCGGTGCGGTCCAGCGCGGCCGACCCGGCGGCGATCACCGCCCTGGTGGCCGCCGCCGAAGACGCCGCCCTCACCGCCCCGGCGGCCGGCGACAGCGCACCGCTGCTCACCGGCTCCGGTGAGCCCGCCGACTGGGGTGACCCGATCCCGGGAACCGGCGCGGGGGCGTTCGCCGAAGTGGCACGTGCGCTGTCGGTCGGATTCGGCCGCAGCGACACCCTCTACGGGTTCGCCCACCACATCGTGGAGACGACGTTCCTGGCCACCTCGACCGGCGTGCGCCGCCGCTTCGTGCAGCCGACCGGATCGGTGGAGATCAACGCCAAACGTGATGGCGCCAGCGCCTGGTCCGGTATCAGCACGCCATGGTTCCTCGACGTCCCGATCGAGGCGATGCTCGCCGAGCTGTCGCGGCGGCTGGCGTGGGCGCGGCGGTCCGTGGAACTGCCGGCCGGGCGGTACGAGACGCTGATGCCGCCGTCGACGGTGGCGGACATGATGATCTACCTGAACTGGTCGATGGAGGGCCGCGGCGCCCAGGAGGGCCGCACCGCGCTATCGGCCCCCGGAGGCGGGACCCGGGTGGGGGAGACACTCACCGCACTGCCGCTGACCCTCTACTCCGACCCGCACGCGCCGGGTCTGGAGTGCGCGCCGTTCGTGCACACCGCCTCCGGGTCGGAGCGAATATCGTTGTTCGACAACGGGATGGATATCGGCCGGGTCGACTGGATCCGGGACGGCGTCATCACCGCGCTGGCCTATCCGCGGGCGGCGGCCACCGAGTTCGGCACCAGCCCCGCGGTGCCCGCCGACAACCTGCTGATGACCGGTGGTAGCAAGGATCTGGCGGCGATGGTCGCGGCCACCGAGCGCGGACTGCTGCTGACCACGCTGTGGTACATCCGCACCGTCGACCCCACCACCCTGCTACTGACCGGTCTGACCCGGGACGGCGTCTACCTCGTCGAGGACGGTGAGGTCAC
>NZ_JBPCSX010000067.1:0-17762 GCF_051006775.1 Mycobacterium sp. | reverse complement strand
CTGGCCGGCGTCGAGAAACCTTGCCGTGGTGGGCATTCCGATGACCGGGGTGCGCCAGCGGACCCACTGGGTGGGCGGGTAGGAGAGCATCAGGCCCGGCTGGCCGATGTAGAGGTTGTCGAAGCCGTCGAAGAGCGCGCTGGTGAACCCGCCGCCGAGCACCATCCGGGTGCACCAGCGCTGCCTGCCCTGGTTGTCGTTCTCCCACACCATCAGCGAGCAACCGCCGGCGGTCTGCCCGTTGACGGCCAGGTAGCGCTCGCCACCCAGGGCCGCGGCGGCGCCGAGTTCACCCTTGACCGAGCGGGACCATTGCCACGTCAGCTCCGAGGCTCCGGCTGTGGAGGTATAGCTGCTGTTGGCGGCGTCTGCGTACTGCGCCGGCCAGCCCTGTGCCGCCGTAGCCGCCACCCAGGAGTCGGTGGTGCCGCAGGAGGTCAGGGTTGCGGTGAGCAGCGCCGTCGACGCCCACGCGAGCATCCGTCGCAGCACCGGTGTCCTTGCCATCCAGGCGAGACTAACGGGTCGGTAGGCTCTGAGCCCATGACGAGCATGTGGGGCGCGCCGATCCACAAGCGCTGGCGCGGCGGGCGGTTGCGCGACCCGCGCCAGGCGAAGTTCCTCACCAAGGCCTCGCTGAGGTGGGTGATCGCCAACCGTGCCTACACGCCCTGGTACCTGGTGCGGTACTGGCGGCTGCTGAAGTTCAAGCTGGCCAATCCGCATGTGATCACCCGCGGCATGGTGTTCCTGGGCAAGAACGTCGAGATTCACGCCACCCCGGAACTGGCGCAGCTGGAGATCGGCCGCTGGGTGCACATCGGCGACAAGAACACCATCCGGGCACATGAGGGCTCGCTGCGGCTGGGTGACAAGGTGGTGTTCGGCCGCGACAACGTCATCAACTGCTATATCGACATCGAGTTCGGCGAGTCCGCGCTGATGGCCGACTGGTGCTACGTCTGCGACTTCGACCATCGGATGGACAACATCGAGTTGCCGATCAAGGACCAGGGCATCGTCAAGAGCCCGGTCCGCATCGGTCCCGACACCTGGATCGCCACCAAGGTGACCATCCTGCGCGGCACCACCATCGGGCGCGGCTGTGTGCTCGGCGCACACGCTGTGGTCAAGGGCGACATCCCGGACTTCTCCATCGCCGTCGGCTCGCCGGCCAAGGTGGTCAAGAACCGCAAGCTGGCCTGGGAGACCTCGGCGGCGCAGCGCGCTGAGTTGGCCGCCCACCTGGCCGACATCGAGCGCAAGAAGAAAGCGGCCACCTGACCCAACTCCTGCCACCCAGCCCCTGCGTCGAGATCGGCGCCGGGGGCTAGCGGTCCGGCAGGGCGTGCTCGACGATCGGCCGGCGGCGCTGCGGTTCGCGTTCCCGGCGCTTGGCCGCCAGGTACACCTGCGCGGTGGTGACGGCCACGGTATGCCAGTCGAAGTCCGAGGTAAGCCGCTCCCGCGCGGCGACGGCGCGGCGCTGGGCGGCGGCCGGATCGTCGAGTGCGGCACCGACTGCCGCCGCCAGTGCCGCCACGTCGCGGGGCGGGCAGGACAATCCGGTCTGACCGTCGATCACCGCCTCGCCGAGCCCACCCACGTTGGTGGTCACCAGGGGAGCGCCGGCCGCTGCGGCCTCCAGTGCCACGATGCCGAACGGTTCGTAATGGCTGGGCAGCACCGCGACATCGGTGCGGTGCAGCAGTTCCAGTAACCGGTCGTGGTCGGTGCGGCCGACGAAGCGGACGCACCTGAGCACCTTGTGTTTCCGTGCCACCTCGATCAGCCAGTCCTGCTGGGTGCCGTCACCGGCGATGGTCAGCGTGGTACCCGGGTGAGCCCGCCGAATCCGCGGCAGCGCGGCGATCAGATCGTGCACGCCCTTCTCGTACTCCAACCGGCCGAAAAACAGTAGTTCGGGCGGGCCGCTGTGGTGGCGACGCTCGGCGAAAGGCCATCGGCTGGAATCGATTCCGTTGGGGATGACGTTGACCTGGGCCAGTCCGGGCCCGAACAGGTCGGAGATCTCCTCTGCCATCGACGCCGAACAGGCGATCAGCGAATCGGACTCGCGCACCAGCCATGACTCGCTGGCATGCACCTGACGGCTGATCCGGCCGCTCACCCAGCCGGAGTGACGGCCGGCCTCGGTGGCGTGGATGGTGGAAACCAAAGGCACGTCGAAGAATTCGGCCAGTGCGACGGCGGGGTCGGCGACCAGCCAGTCGTGCGCGTGCACGACATCGGGAATCCAGCCCTGCCGGTGCAGTTGCAGCCCGGCCCGGATCATGCTGTGCCCCATGGCCAGCACCCAGGCCATCATGTCGGTGCCGAAGTCGTACTCGTGCGGGTCCTGCGCGGCGGCGATGATCCGCACACCCTCGCTGACGGTGTCGGTGGTCGGAT
Source organism: Mycobacterium sp. (assembly GCF_051006775.1). Classification (GTDB taxonomy): domain Bacteria; phylum Actinomycetota; class Actinomycetes; order Mycobacteriales; family Mycobacteriaceae; genus Mycobacterium. The sequence goes on along the minus strand of NZ_JBPCSX010000067.1, from coordinate 15,350 downwards.
GCGTCGCAGGGTCGGTGCCGGCCGGCCGGCGGGACAGCACCACGACGTCGTGACCGTCGGCCGCGAGTGCGGTGGCCAATTGGTAGACGTGCCGACCCAGCCCGCCGATCACCACCGGCGGGTACTCCCACGAGACCATCAGGATCTTCACGGAGTGCTCACCGCCCGCGAGCGTGCGTGGAATGTCCGGTGTTGCGGCGTGTCGGTGTACCGACACGCACGCTCGCGGAGTGGGGGGGTGAGGTGGGGGGTGAGGTGGGGGAGTTGGGAGGTGTGCTCACTTGGGCAGGCGCCTGGCATCCAGGGCGCCGAACAGGCCGTCGGCGGCGTTCCACCCTGTCGCGAGCCGCTCGGCGGCCTCCCGGTGGCCCGACGCCAGTGCGCCGGCGATCTCCCGGGTGGCGTGCGCGTGCAGGTGCGCCCGGTAGCGGGCGTAATCGCCCGCCGAGTCCTTGCTGACCATGAACGGCCAGTCGCTGGACACCGTCAGCAGCGTCTCGCGCAGGATCTGGTCGGCGACGATGTCACGGCCCGGTGCGCCCACGGTATGAGACAGTGCCTTGTCGACGGTGCCCAGCGCGGTCTCGACAACCTCGGCATTGAGTGCCACCAGATCGGCGACCTTGGGCCCGGACCACACCTGCCAGTCCTTACCCGAACCCCACGAGCTGGGCGGCAATTCGACTGGCGCGCCGAGGAATCCGTGTTCCATGGCGTCATTGAGGGTGCCCACCTCGACGCCGGCCTCGGGCAGTGCGCGCAGTAGCCGCTCCAGCCACCTCGGGCCCTCGTACCACCAGTGGCCGACGAGTTCGGTGTCGAAGGCGGCTACCACATGGGCCGGCCGGCCGATGCGCTCGGACTCCGAAATCAGCCGATGGCGGACCAGGTCGACGAAGTCGGCGACATGGGCGTCGATCGCGCGATCGGCGCGCTGCGCGTCGTAGGGGGCCTTGTCCTCGGACTCGACATTGCGTCCGGTCACCCGCGCCGGCTTGAGTCCGGTCAGGTGGTCATAGGTGTGGAAGTCGCGGTAGGCCGCGTGGCCGGGGTACCCGGATTTCGGCGACCAGACCCGGTAGCTGACCTGCAGGTCGCGACCGAAGGCCACCACTCCGCTGTCGCCGACCGGCCGGCCCAGCGCGGTGTCCCCGTGCAGGGAGGGCCCGTCGACCATGAAGTGGCTGACCCCGGCGTCGCGGTAGCCGTCCTCCATACCGGGGGCGTAGGCGCACTCCGGCGCCCAGATCCCGGACGGGACGTGTGCGAAGCGCTGTCCGGCGTCGGCCAGACCCTCGCGCAGTGCGAACTCGCGCAGTCGCGGATTGAGCAGTGGCTGGAACGGGTGCGCCAGTGGGCCGCCGAGCAGTTCGACCGTGCCGGCATCGATGAGCTCACGCAACAGTGGGCTGGCGCCGTGGCGCCACAGCGTGGTGAAGTCCTCCAGTGCGGCACTGACTTCGGCGTACTCGCGAATCCCGAACTGCCGCAGGGCGTCCGCGGTCATCGACGAGCCCGCCGCAGCCCCGGTCGGGGTGTGGATGGTGGCGGCCTCGTGTGCGCGCAGCTGCCAGTTGGCCAGCCAGCGGTGCATCCCGTCGAGGCAGTACGGATCGTCGAGCTGTGCGGTGACCACCGGGGTCAGGCCCAGCGTCAGCACCCCGCGGCGGCCTTCGGCGGCCAGCCCGCGCAGCACCCGCATCAGCGGCAGGTAGGCAGCAGCCCAGGATTGGTAAAGCCACTCCTCGCCGACCGGCCACCGGCCGTGATGGGCCAGCCAGGGCAGGTGGGTGTGCAGCACCAGGCTGAACTGCCCGGGCACCGGCTTCACGGACATGGCTTCACCGCGATCGCCAGTAGGTCCAGGCTGTCGTCGATATCGCGCTGTGAGTCGTGGGCGATCTCGAAGTCCACGCAACCCACCGCGGCCACATCGGCCAACAGTTCCTCCGGCCAGGGCGCATCGGCGAGGGCACGGGCGATCTGGGCGTCGATGATCGAGCCGCCGTGCCGGGCGTCCATCTCGACCAGCCGTGGGCCATGAAAAACGCCGTAGACGCCGTCGACCCTGAAACCGCCGTCGACCAGCAGTTCGGCCAGCTCGGTCGCGTTGAGCTCGCGGGTGTGGAACGGGTTGACCGGGACGTCGCTGCCCGGGGTGAAGGTGATCCGGTTCGGCGTGGAGATCAGCAGCTGACCGCCGGGACGCAACACGCGTAAGCATTCGGTAATGAACTGTGGCTGATCCCACAAATGTTCAATGACCTGGAAGTTCACCACAACATCGACCGAGGAATCCGGACACGGCAAAGCCGCCAGATTGGCCGTCGTGACCTCGACGGTGGGGTACCTGTTGCGCACGTGGGCGACCGTGGCGGCGTCATAATCCACCGCCAGCACACGGGCCCCCGCCGACGCCAGCAGGTCGGCTCCGTAGCCCTCCCCGCAGCCCGCCTCTAACACATCCTGACCTGCGCAAAGAGGGGTGCAATGACGGTAGACGACCTCATGGCGGCGGAACCAGTAATTCTCCACCGCCAGGCCCGGCACGGTCCGCTCACCGGTCAGTGGCAGGCCGGCGTCAGCCGAGTCCGTCAGATGTGCGTTCATCGCAAGGCAGGCTAACCCGTTGGGCCGCTATCGCGAACCCCGTCCGGTCATGCCGGGCCTGCAGGAACACCCGAATCGGGCAGCTATGGTAGTGATGCGAACCACCGATTGCTTCGGTCGAGGAACATGGTGTGGTCAGCGGATGTGAATCCAAACCAGGTGACCAAGCGGCCGCCTGACCCCTGCCCAGGAGGACAAACACAAGCCATGACGAACATCGTGGTTCTGATCAAGCAGGTCCCGGACTATGCAGACCGCAGGATCTCGGACGGCGACTGGACCCTCGATCGCGCGGGTTCCGACGCGGTCCTGGACGAGATCAACGAGAAGGCCGTCGAGGAAGCGCTCCAGATCAAGGAGCGCGAGGAGGCCGCCGGCGGGCAGAGCACCGTGACCGTCATGACGGCCGGACCCGAGAAGGCCGGCGAGGCGATCCGCAAGGCGCTGTCCATGGGCGCCGACAAGGGCGTGCACCTGCTCGACGAGCGCATGCACGGCTCCGACATGGTCCAGACCGGCTGGGCACTGGCCCGCGCGCTCGGTCAGGTCGAGGGCGTCGAGCTGGTCATCAGTGGTAACACCGCCAGTGACGGCACCGGCGGCGCAGTGCCGGCGATCATCGCCGAGTACCTGGGCCTGCCGCAGCTGACGCACATGCGCTCGGTCACCATCGAGGGCGGCAACATCAGCGGCGAGCGGGAGACTGATGACGGCGTGTTCGCCGTCGAGGCCTCGCTGCCCGCGATCGTCAGCGTCCACGAGAAGATCAACGAGCCGCGCTTCCCGTCCTTCAAGGGCATCATGGCCGCCAAGAAGAAGGAAGTGTCCACCCTGACGCTCGACGACATCGGTGTCGAGGGTGATGAGGTCGGTCTGGCCACGGCGGCGTCGAAGATTCAGTCCTCGACTCCCAAGCCCCCGAAGGCAGCGGGCGAGAAGGTCACCGATGAGGGTGACGGCGGCAGCAAGATCGCCGAGTACCTGGTCGCCCAGAAGATCGTCTAGCCCTAACCGTCACAGGCTTTCGAGAAAGAGGACATCAAATGGCTGAAGTACTTGTGCTCGTTGAGCATTCCGACGGTGCGGTCAAGAAGGTCACCACCGAACTGCTCACTGCCGCCCGCGCGCTCGGTGAGCCCTCGGCTGTGGTGATCGGCGCCTCCGGCACCGCTGCCCCGTTGGTCGAGGGTCTCAAGGCCGCCGGCGCGGCCAAGATCTACGTCGCCGAGGGCGATGACGCGGCCAACTATCTGGTCACCCCTTTCGTGGACGTGCTGGCCAATCTGGTCGAGTCGGCCACCCCGGCAGCGGTGCTCGTCGCGGCTACCGCCGAGGGTAAGGAGATCGCCGGCCGGCTGGCCGCGCGGATCGGCTCGGGCATTCTCAGCGACGTCGTCGACGTCAAGGCCGACGGCACCGGGGTGCACTCGGTTTTCGGTGGTGCCTACACCATCGAGGCCAAGGTCGATGGCGAGGTTCCGGTGATCACCGTGCGTCCCGGCGCCGTTGAGCCGGCCCCGGTCGCCGGTGCCGGTGAGCAGGTCAGCGTTGCGGTACCGGCTCCGGCGGAGAACGCGGTCCGGATCATCTCTCGTCAGCCGGCGCAGAAGAGCGCCCGGCCTGAGCTGACCGAAGCCGCGATCGTGGTCGCCGGCGGACGCGGTGTCGGCAGTGCCGACAACTTCAAGGTGGTCGAGGAGCTCGCCGACGCGCTCGACGGCGCGGTGGGCGCCTCGCGGGCCGCGGTGGACTCGGGCTACTACGAGGGTCAGTTCCAGGTCGGCCAGACCGGTAAGACGGTCGCGCCGCGGCTCTACATCGCACTGGGTATCTCCGGGGCAATCCAGCACCGCGCGGGCATGCAGACCTCGAAGACCATCGTCGCGGTCAACAAGGACGAGGAGGCCCCGATCTTCGAGATCTCCGATCTCGGCATCGTCGGCGACCTTTTCACCGTCACTCCGCAGCTGACTGACGCGGTCAAGGCCCGTAAGGGCTAGTTCTTGATCAATGCGAAGGCCCCCGCACCCGGTGTGCGGGGGTTTTTGCGTTTGTCGGGCGGAATGCGGGCCGCCGGTATCCTGAGCAGGCTATGAGCGAACCCCGGTCGGTGTATCTCGACCACGCTGCCACCACCCCGATGCACCCGGATGCCATCGAGGCGATGAGCGCCGTCCTGGGTGCGGTAGGAAACGCATCCTCGTTGCACACGTCCGGACGTGCGGCCCGCCGCCGTCTGGAGGAGTCCCGGGAGAGTCTGGCCGCCCGCCTGGGAGCCCGGCCGTCGGAGGTGATCTTCACCGCCGGCGGCACCGACAGTGACAACCTCGCGGTGAAGGGCATCTACTGGGCCCGTCGCGACGGTGATCCGCGGCGGCGACGCATCATCACCACCGCGGTCGAGCACCATGCCGTCCTGGATGCGGTTCAGTGGCTGGCCGAGCACGAGGGCGCCGAGCTGACCTTCCTGCCCACCGGAGCTGACGGATCGGTTGCCGCCGCGGATCTGCGCGAGGCGCTCTCCGAACATGACGACGTGGCGCTGGTGTCGGTGATGTGGGCCAACAACGAAGTCGGTACCATCATGCCGATCGCCGAACTGGCCTGCGTCGCAAATGAATTCGGTGTTCCGATGCACAGCGATGCCGTGCAGGCCGTAGGTCAGGTGCCGGTCGACTTCAACAGCTCGGGGCTGGCGGCGATGAGCATCACCGCCCACAAGTTCGGCGGACCCACCGGCGTGGGGGCACTGCTGCTGCGCCGCGACGCACAGTGCGTTCCGCTGCTGCACGGCGGCGGCCAGGAGCGCGACGTGCGGTCCGGAACCCCCGATGTGCCGGGTGCGGTCGCGATGGCGGCGGCCGCTGCGGCTGCTGTCGGGTCCCTGGACCGCACCGCGGTTCGGTTGCGGGAGTTGCGGGACCGGCTGGTCGACGGGGTGCTCGGCTCGATCGACGACATCGTGTTCAACGGCGCGCGCGGTGCGCATCGGCTGCCCGGTAATGCGCACTTCACCTTCCGCGGATGTGAGGGCGACGCTCTGCTGATGCTGCTGGACGCCAACGGGATCGAGTGCTCGACCGGTTCGGCCTGTACCGCCGGTGTCGCGCAGGCCTCGCACGTTCTGCTGGCGATGGGTGCGGATCCCGCATCTGCCCGCGGCTCACTGCGGCTGTCGCTGGGGCACACCAGCACCGAGGCCGACATCGACGCCGCCCTGGCGGTGCTGCCCGCCGCTGTGGAACGTGCCCGCCGGGCGGCCCTGGCCAGTTCGGGACCGCGATGAAGGTTCTCGTGGCGATGAGTGGTGGCGTCGACTCCTCGGTGGCCGCCGCCCGCATGGTGGATGCCGGGCACGAGGTTGTCGGGGTGCATCTGGCACTGTCCAGAGCCCCTGGGGCGCTGCGCACCGGATCAAGGGGCTGCTGCTCCAAGGAGGACGCCGGTGATGCCCGCCGGGTCGCCGATGTCCTTGGAATCCCCTTCTACGTCTGGGATTTCGCCGACCGGTTCGCCCACGACGTCATTGCGGACTTCGTGGACTCCTACGCCCGCGGCGAGACCCCCAACCCGTGCGTGCGGTGCAACGAGACCATCAAGTTCTCGGCACTGTCGGCCAGGGCGCTCGCGCTGGGGTTCGACGCGGTCGCCACCGGCCACTACGCGCGCCTCCGCGAAGGTCGCCTGCGCCGAGCCGTCGACTGCGACAAGGATCAGTCCTACGTCCTGGGTGTGCTGACCGCCGAGCAGTTGCGTCATGCGCTGTTCCCGATCGGGGACACCCCCAAGGCGGCTATCCGGGATGAGGCGGCCCGGCGCGGACTGGCCGTCGCGGAGAAACCGGACAGTCACGACATCTGCTTCATCCCGTCGGGGGACACCCGGGCGTTCCTGGGCGCCCGGATCGGGGTGCGCCCCGGGGCGGTGGTCGATGCCGAGGGATCGCTGCTGGCCCGCCACGACGGCGTGCACGGGTTCACCATCGGTCAGCGCAAGGGTCTGGGCATCGCCGGGCCCGGGCCCGACGGCGCCCCGCGCTATGTGACGGCCATCGACGCCGAGACCGGCACCGTGCGGGTCGGCACGCTCGACGATCTCGACGTGTGGTCGCTGACCGGACGCGATCCGGTGTTCACCTCGGGAACCTCACCGGCCGGCCCGCTCGAGTGTGAGGTGCAGGTCCGCGCCCACGGCGGCGTGGTACCGGCCGTCGCCGAGTTGCGCGACGGGGAGTTGCAGGTTCATCTCCGGGAACCGCTGCGCGGGGTAGCACCCGGCCAGACCGTGGTGCTCTACCGCCCGGACCCCGATGGTGACGAAGTCGTCGGCAGCGCCACCATCCGCTGAGCCGGGCGGCTACTTGTTCAGCGGTTCGGCGACCAGCCCGGCGGACACCTGGGCAAGAGGTTCGGTATTGACTTTGATCGCGCCGCGGAACGGGACGTCCAGGGTGAGGACGAGGGCCACGGCGATGGCGGACACCAAAGCCCACCCGTACATCAGATAGGGCCGGGAGACCTCCGCTGCCGCGCCGCCCATCGCGACGGCCAGTAATGCCCCCGCGGCAATGAGCAATCCGGTCATCAGAACCGGCAAGGAGCGCTGCGCGACTGCCGACACCTTGGCCTGCGCGGCGGTAAGCGCTGCCGCGGCCAGCGTCATGGCGTTGGCCTCCGGGGTGGTCGTCCCGCTGGCGTAGGCCACGCTGTGCACGCTGTGCTGGAGAGTGTCGAAGGCCTGTGCAGACGGCAGTGTTGCAACGTCGCCGCGGGCCAGGTACGCGGGATCTTCGGCAACGGCGACGGCGAGATAGCGATCCAGGTTGCCGATGACCGCTGCGATGCCGTTTTTATCCGAGATCGACTTGGTGGCCCAGGCGAGCTGCTGGGCTGAGGTCGCCTGCGAGTCGACGGCTTCCTGGCCGGCGCTCATCGCCGACCAGGTCATGGTCGCGGCGAAACCGATCAGGAAGGCGAACGTCGCACCGATCGGGCTGAGGGTCTTGGACGCGTAGTCGGCCAGTTCGTCCCGGCGATCGTCTGTCCGGACGCGCCGTACCGCGTTTCGCGACACCAGGCTCAGCGCGGCGAAGAAGCCGAACCAGACCGCGATAAGCAACCACCAGGGCGACTCATGAATGAGTTCCTGCACGCGCGTCCTCCTAGTCGGGAATGCGGTTCACGACTGGCACCATATGCCCCGGACGCGTGCGGCCGAAGGCTGTCCAATACGTTCGGGCGGTGAGTTTTGTCGCCACCGCCACCGGAATCGGCTCCTGGCCCGGTGCCACCCCTCGGCAGGCCTGCGAGGTACTGGTCGGCGAACTTCACCAACTGCCGTACCTGCCTGAGTTGCCCGCGCGCGGGGTTGGGGCCGACATGATCGGTCGGGCCGGCGCACTGCTGGTCGACGTCGCCATCGACACCGTCCCGCGCGGGTACCGGATCGTGGCCCGGCCCGGGTCGGTCATGCGCCGGGCGGCCAGCCTGCTCGACGAGGACCTCGACGCACTCGAGGAGGCCTGGGAGAAGGCCGGCGGCGGGGCCGGCCGGGCAGCGGTCAAAGTGCAGGCGCCCGGCCCCATCACACTCGCCGCCGCCCTCGAGCTGCCCAACGGGCATCGCGCCATCACCGACCCGGGAGCGGTGCGCGATTTGGCCGGCTCGCTCGCCGAGGGCGTCGCCATGCACCGCGCCGACGTCGCGCGGCGATTGGGTGTCGCAGTGGTGGTGCAGTTCGACGAGCCGCTGCTGACGGCCGCTCTGGCGGGCAGGCTGGCCGGGGTGACGGCGATGACTCCGGTGCATGCGATCGACGAGGTGGTCGCGATGGGATTGTTGGAGGACTGTATCGCCGCAGTCGGGGATCAGGCCCTGGTGCACATCTGCAGCCCCGATCTGCCCTGGGATGCACTGCGGCGCAGCCGGATTCCCGCACTCAGTGTCGACGCTCGTACCCTCGGCGATGCCACTCTGGACGGACTCGGCGGCTTCATCGACAGCGGCCGTTCGGTGGTGCTCGGACTACTGCCCGCGCCCGCCCCCGATATGCGGCCGTCTGCGGAGGATGTGGCCACCGCTGCGGCCACCATCACCGACCGGCTCGGCTTCTCCCGGTCGGTGCTCGCCGAACAAGTCGGCGTCAGCCCGGTGTGTGGGCTGGCCGCAGCATCCGAGGACTGGGCCCGTGCGGCGACTGCTTTGGCCCAGCGTGCCGCCGAGGCGATCACCGGCGACGCGGGCGCGGTGTAGAACGTGATGCTTGGAGGTCGGGTACTGAAGTGGTGATCGGGTTGCGACCGGACATCGACGGGCCGCTTGGGGTTGCGGCGCGGTGGTCGCGATGGCTGATATTCGCCGCGGTGGTCGTGTCGGGCTCACATTTCGCCGGATTACCCGCTATCACCGGACCGGCGGTCCTGGTGGTCGCCGGATTCGGGTTCCTGGCCGGCGTGCCGCACGGCGCCGCAGACCAGGTGATGGCCGCGCGGCTATCCGGTGGCAGATCCACGGTGGTGATCGGTGCGGTGTACGCCGGCGTGGCGGCTGTCGTCTGGGCGCTGCTGGAGTGGGGTGGGCTGGTGCCGCTTCTGCTGATCGTGGTGCTCAGTGCGGTGCATTTCGGACTGGGCGAACTTCAGGTCTCCCGCCAGCTGACCGGCTGGCGACCAACCAGATTGATCGCCGGTGCGATTGCGGTCGCCGGCTGCGGTGCGCTGCTGCTGCCGCTGGCTCGATCCGGCGCTGCGCTCACGAGCGTTGCGACGGCCATCTCGCCCGCTCTGGCGCCGGTGATCGCCGGGCGACCGCTGGAGATGACGCTGACAGTGGTGTGGCTGAGTGCCGCCGTGGTCGGGGTGACGGCCTCGCTCTGGTCCGGCCATCTTGGGGTCGCACTCGACATCGTGCTCGTCGGCGCACTCGGACTGTTCACCCCACCATTGGTCGCATTCGCCGTGTGGTTCGGCGGCTGGCACGCGATACGACACTGTGCGCGCATGCTGACCGTCGAGCCGGACTGCGCGACGCTGGTGGATTCGGGTCAGTCTCGGGCGGCGGTCCTGCGGTTGATCCGATTCGCTGCGTGGCCGTCGATTGCCGCACTGACGACGGTTCTGATCCTCGGCTGGATCACGATAACGGCACCAGACCCTGCCGTGGTCGTGGCGGAGATCCTGCGCCTTCTGCTCGCTCTCACAGTGCCGCACATGGTGGTGGTGTGGTGGCTCGACCGCGCGGCCGACGCTGTGAGCTAGCCTTCCAAGGTGCCTGACGGCCCGGAAATCGATCCGATCGACGCGACAGTGCGGCGTCGTTGGCAGGAGTTGTCCGACGAGGTGCGCGAGCACCAGTTCCGCTACTACATCAAAGACGCCCCGATCGTCTCCGATGCCGAATTCGACGCCCTGTTCAACGAGTTACTCGCCCTCGAGGAGCGCTACCCGGAACTGCGGGTGGCGGATTCACCCACCCAACTGGTCGGCGGCGCCGGGTTCGCCACCGATTTCACGGCGGCCGAGCATCTCGAACGCATGCTCAGCCTCGATGACGTGTTCGACACCGAGGAACTGGCGGCGTGGTCGGTCCGGGTGGAGAACGAGCTGGGCCCCGAGCCGCACTACCTGTGTGAACTGAAGGTCGACGGGGTCGCCATCGCGCTGGTCTACCGCGACGGCCGGCTGGAGCGGGCCGCAACCCGCGGCGACGGACGCGTCGGCGAGGACGTCACCCTCAACGCCCGCACCATCGGTGACATCCCTGAGACGCTCACCGGGACAAAGAAATTCCCCATCCCGACGGTGCTCGAGGTGCGCGGCGAGGTCTTCTTCATGGTCGCCGATTTCGCCAGCCTCAATGCCAGCCTGGTGGAGGAGGGCAAGGCGCCGTTCGCCAATCCCCGCAACAGTGCGGCCGGATCGCTGCGACAGAAGAACCCTGCGATCACCGCCCGCCGGCCGCTGCGAATGATCTGTCACGGCGTGGGCTTCACGCAGGGCTTCAGTCCGGCCACCCTGCACGACGCGTATCTGGCGCTCAAGGCATGGGGTCTGCCGGTGTCCGACCACACCACCCGCGTCCAGGGCCTGGCGGCGGTCCGGGACCGCATCGGTTTCTGGGGGGAGCGCAGACATGCCATCGAGCACGAGATCGACGGTGTGGTGGTCAAGGTCGATGACTTCGCCCAGCAGCGACGCCTCGGCGCCACCTCGCGGGCGCCCCGCTGGGCGGTTGCCTACAAGTACCCGCCGGAGGAGGCTCAGACCACGCTGCTCGACATCAAGGTCAATGTCGGCCGCACCGGACGGGTGACGCCGTTCGCGTTCATGACCCCGGTGCGCATCGCGGGTTCGACGGTCAGCCTGGCCACCCTGCACAACGGCTCCGAGGTCAAACGCAAGGGCGTGCTGATCGGGGACACCGTGATGATCCGCAAGGCCGGCGACGTCATCCCCGAGGTGCTCGGGCCCGTCGTCGACCTGCGTGACGGATCCGAACGCGAGTTCGTCATGCCCACCCACTGCCCGGAATGCGGCACCCTGCTGGCCCCGGCCAAGGAGGGCGACGTCGATATCCGCTGCCCCAACTCGCGCTCCTGCCCGGCGCAGTTGCGGGAGAGGGTGTTTCACCTCGCCGGCCGCGGTGGTCTGGATATCGAGGGTCTCGGGTATGAGGCGGCGACCGCGCTGCTGGCCTCTGATGTCATCACCGATGAGGGTGATCTGTTCACCCTCACCGAGGGCGATCTGCTGACGTCGGATTTCTTCACGACTAAGGACGGTGCGCTGTCGGCCAACGGCGCCCGACTCTTGAAGAACCTGGAGGAAGCCAAGGACCGCCCGCTGTGGCGGATCCTGGTGGCGCTGTCGATCCGCCACGTCGGACCGACCGCCGCCCGCGCACTGGCGACCGCGTTCGGAAGCCTCGAAGCGATCATGGCCGCCGGTGAGGACCAACTCGCCGACGTCGAGGGTGTGGGACCCACGATCGCCGCGGCACTTCGGGAGTGGTTCGACGTGGACTGGCACCGGGCCATCGTCGACAAGTGGGCCGCGGCCGGGGTGCGGATGGCCGATGAACGCGATGCCGATATCGAGCCCACCCTCGCCGGGCTGACCATCGTGGTCACCGGATCGCTGACCGGGTTCTCCCGCGATGAGGCCAAGGAGGCCATCATCATTCGCGGCGGCAAGGCGGCCGGATCGGTGTCCAAGAAGACCTCGTTCGTGGTGGCCGGAGACGCGCCGGGCTCCAAGTACGACAAGGCGGTTGAACTCGGGGTGCCGATCCTCGACGAGGACGGTTTCCGGGAACTGCTGCAGAACGGCCCGTCGGCGCCTTAGCGCAGCATGCCGCCGACGATGCCGGCCAGATAGCCCAACCGGGCCACCTCCGACGGGCGGAACTCCGGGCCGCCCGGGCGGCCCAGCACCACCGCGGTATTCGGTTCCCCCAACGGTGCGGCGGCCAGCGCGGTGTTCATATCGCGCCACAGCTGCGGCACCCAGCCCTCCTCGATGTCGAGGACGGCGGCGTGACTGATCGGCAGCCACGGTGCCGAATCCACCTGTGTCTCAGGGGCTCCCGCGCCACCGACCAACCGCTCCAGACCCGAACCATGCCGGCAGACCACGCTGCACCAGCCCACCCGCAGCACCCGCGGCGCCTCGTCGACGAGCACCTGCAGCCGGGCGGTGCGTGAAGTGGCGGCCGCGACGTGGTCGATCAGTTCGAGCTCGCGGTGCGCCTCCAGCAGACCGGTATGCGGACGGATGGTGTCCACCCGGACTCCCTCGAGGCGTTCGGCTGCGGTGATCACGATGTCCGGCGGCGCCCCTGGTGGCAGGTCGACGACGAGGTCGTCGATGGCATATCCGGCGCCGCGTTCGACGACATCGAGGGACAGGATGTCGGCGCCCACCGTGCCCAGTGCCACGGCCAGTGAGCCCAGGCTGCCGGGGCGGTCCTCAAGCTGGACCCGCAACAGATAGGACGGCACGGGGTCACTGTTCCACAGGGGGCGAGGGTCGGCATATCGGCTCCGAGCCGCTGATATGTAACATGTTCAACATGAGTACACAAAGCCTGAGGGATCTGCGCAACAACCTGGGCTCCGTGGTTCGCACCGTCGCCGCAACCGGTGAGGAGGTCATCGTCACCGACAGTGGCACCGAGGTGGCCGTCATCATCAGCATGGCTGACTACGAGCGACTGCACGAACACGCTGACGTCGCCGATGCACTCCGGGTGAAGGGGTTGCGGGCCGGGTCGTTTACAACGATGTCCCTGTCCGAGATGCTCGAAGCCCTCGGCGTCGAGGCCGAAGCATTCGCCGTCCGGTGAGGATCCGGTTCCACCCCGACGTACTGAAACAACTCCAGCGACTTCCCCGCGGGGAACTTGAGCGCGTGCTTCAGATCATCGTGGCGCTGTCCCATGATCCCCGGCCGCAGGGAGCGAAGAAACTGGTCGGCGGGGCCAGTGACTGGCGGGTCAGCTTCGGGCAGTACCGGGTGGTCTACAGCGTGGACGACGCGGCAGGTGTGATCACGGTGTTCGTCGTCGCGAAGCGCAGCGACGCCTACAACTGAGGCTCGGCCAGGCGCGCCGCTAGGCTGACTCACCGTGTCCACGATCTCCCGCGACGAAGTGGCCCGGCTGGCCAAGCTGGCCCGGCTGGCCCTGACCGACTCCGAACTCGACAGCTTCGCCGGCCAACTCGACGCCATCCTGGGCTATGTCGGCACGATCCAGGCCGTCGACGTCAGCGGCGTGAAGCCCACCGGCAACCCGCTGAAGAGCGAGAACGTCACCCGTCCCGATGTCGTGGCGCCCAGCCTGACCCAGCAGCAGGCACTCGCCGAGGCTCCCGCGGCCGACGAGGGCCGGTTCGTGGTGCCGCAGATCCTGGGGGAGGAGGCGTGATGAGCCGCTCGGGCGAAGAACATCGCGGAGTGGGCGCCGATATCGTCCGGCTCGACGCCGCCACCCTCGGTGCCAAGATCGCCGCCGGGGAACTGAGCTCGGTCGAGGTCACCCAGGCCTGCCTGGACCAGATCGCCGCCACCGACGATCGCTACCACGCCTTCCTGCATGTCGCGGCCGACGAGGCCCTGGCCACCGCCGCCCGGGTCGACGCGACGGTGGCCGCCGGGGACGCACTGCCCTCACCGCTGGCCGGGGTGCCGCTGGCGCTCAAGGATGTCTTCACCAGCACCGGGATGCCCACCACCTGCGGGTCGAAGATCCTCGAGGGGTGGGTCTCGCCGTATGACGCGACGGTGACCGCGCGCATCCGGCAAGCCGGCATCCCGATCCTCGGCAAGACCAATATGGACGAGTTCGCGATGGGCTCCTCCACCGAGAACTCCGCATTCGGTCCCACTCGCAACCCGTGGGATGTCGAGCGGGTGCCCGGTGGTTCCGGTGGCGGTAGTGCCGCCGCGCTGGCGGCCTTCCAGGCCCCGCTGGCCATCGGCTCGGACACCGGTGGTTCGATCCGCCAGCCCGCTGCCCTGACCGCGACGGTCGGGGTCAAACCCACCTACGGCACCGTCTCCCGCTACGGGCTGGTGGCGTGCGCCTCATCGCTGGATCAGGGCGGGCCGTGCGCGCGCACGGTGCTCGACACCGCTCTGCTGCATGCGGTGATCGCCGGGCACGACCCACGCGATTCCACCTCAGTGGAGGCGGCCGTCCCCGATGTCGTCGGCGCGGCCCGCACCGGCGCGGCAGGCGACTTGAAGGGCGTGCGCATCGGTGTGGTCAAGCAACTGGCCGCCGGCGAGGGCTACCAGCCCGGAGTGCTGGCCTCCTTCAACGCCGCCGTCGAACAGCTGACCGCTCTCGGGGCAGAGGTCACCGAGGTGGACTGTCCGAACCTGGACCACTCACTGTCGGCCTACTACCTGATCCTGCCGTCGGAGGTGTCGAGCAACCTGGCCCGCTTCGACGCCATGCGGTACGGACTGCGGGTCGGCGACGACGGCAGCAGGAGCGCCGAAGAGGTGATGGCGCTGACCCGTGCCGCCGGTTTCGGTCCGGAAGTCAAGCGCCGCATCATGATTGGCACCTACGCGCTCTCAGCCGGCTACTACGACGCCTACTACAACCAGGCGCAGAAGGTCCGCACTCTGATCGCGGGTGATCTCGATGCGGCGTACCGCACCGTCGATGTGCTGGTGTCGCCGGCCACCCCGACCACCGCCTTCCGGCTCGGCGAGAAGGTCGACGACCCGTTGGCGATGTATCTGTTCGATCTGTGCACCCTGCCGCTGAATCTGGCCGGGCACTGCGGAATGTCGGTGCCGTCGGGACTGTCACCGGACGACAATCTGCCGGTGGGTCTGCAGATCATGGCTCCGGCGATGGCCGATGACCGGTTGTACCGGGTGGGAGCTGCCTATGAGGCGGCTCGCGGGCCCCTTCCCTCGGCGATCTAGGCCTTCTGCGATCTAACGCAGTATGGCCTTCGCCGCCGCCTCGCCACTGGCGTAGGCGCCGTGAACGGTTGCTGCGTGGTCGCGCGAACAGGCCTCGCCGGCAAAGAAGCGGCGACCTTCGGGCGCGGCCAGCGCATCGCGGTCGCCCGGCGAACTCCCGACGCGCACGAACGAATAGCTGCCGAGTGAAAACGGGTCCAGCGACCACGCTGAACGCAGCAGCCCGGTCGGCGCGGGAACATTCGGGAACGCGGGTTTCAATGCGGCGGTGGCGCTTGCGGTCACCTCGGCCTCGGTCATG
>NZ_JBPCSX010000066.1:0-12152 GCF_051006775.1 Mycobacterium sp. | reverse complement strand
AACCAGCCGCCGGTGACATCGGCATGGGTGTAGTGCTCGTGCGGCAACGTGCTACCGGTCTTCGGCGAAGCGCCGTCCAGATCAGCCATGCGTTGATTGTGTCGCACCGACCGGGCTGAGGCCGGCTCAGGCTGCCCTAGCAGTTTTTGCTCCCCCGGATGGACTCGAACCATCAACCGTGCGATTAACAGTCGCAAGCTCTGCCAGTTGAGCTACAGGGGACCGCCGGCCCGCGCACGCTGTGGGCGGGCCGGGTTGAGACTTTAGCCTACCGGGGGGTGGCGATGCCAAAGCCGCCCGTCAGGCAGGATGGTGGACGTGATCGGGTACCTGGCCGTGATGGCAACCGGATATGTGCTGGGCACGAAGGCCGGCCGGCAGCGCTACGAGCAGATCCTCAACACCTATCGGGCTGTCACCAGCAATCCGGCGACCAAGTCGATGCTCGATGCCGGACGTCGCAAGATCGCCGAGCGGGTCTCACCGGATCCGCAACTGGTGGAGTTGACCGAGGTCGAGATCGACGTCCAGACAACGGTGATCAAACCGGAGAAGCCCCGGGCTCAGGGGCTTTAGGGGCTTTAGGGGCTTAAGCCCTGGTTGATCGTCGTTCCCGGCATCAGCGGGCCGGTGATGACACCCACCCCGCCGTAGCCCGGACCCCAGACGCCCATATTGGGCGTGCCGATGTAGGTCGGGGTGCCGTTGGAGTAGCCCATGCACTGCCCCTCGCCCCGGGAGCCGAACCAGGCCAGGCACTGCCCGTCCGCTGAGGCAAGGGGTGCGGCGGCCAGGGGTGCAGAGACGATCGCCGCCACGGCCAGCGCACCGGCCACGCCCAGGCGCAGGGTCTTCGCGATCGTCATACCTGGCCTTTCGCTGAGCACGGCTGATCCGTTAACCATAGCCGGATTCGGCTATGCCGTCAGGTCGTCGCCGCTGGCCTGCTCCAACAGGCTGCGCCGGTAGGCCTCCAGCGCGACCAGGTCGCCGAACAGGGCGTGGTACTCGTCGGACTGCTCCACCGGCGACATCCGCTGCAGTTTGGACTTGACCTCGGCGACCTGGCGGCCCACCCAGACCTCCTGTAACCGGGCCAGCACACCGGCGACGTAGCGGGGCAGCCGCTCCTCATCGGAGACGTTGATGGTCTCCACACCCAGTTCGGTGATCAGCCCTTCGACGGCCGGGGTGCCGGCCTGCTCGCGGACGGCGTCGATCCATCCGGTTCGGGTCAGCCCGCTCGAGGTGCCGCCGGCGGCCTCGATGGCCGACCGCAGCGCCGCATAGCCGGGATGGGTGAAGCTCTCCACCGTCAGGGAGTCGAACACCGGACCGGCCAGCGCGGGGTACTGCAGCGCGGCCTTGAGGGCTTCGCGCTGGGGCCACAGGGTGGGATCGCGCGGGTCGGGGCGGCCGACGGTCGGGGCGGGGCGCGGCGCGGTCGAACCCCGGTCGGGGCCGCGGACGGAATCCCGGGTAGCGGGTCTACCGCCGCGGGCCTCCTGACGGACCCTGCTGAGCACCTGGGCGACGTCATCCCAGCCGACCCAGCCGGCCAGCTGGCGGGCGTACTCGTCGCGCAGGGTGGGGTCCTTGATCTGGGCGACCATCGGCACACACCGCCGCAGCGCGGCGACCCGTCCCTCGGCGCTGTCCATGTCGTGGTCGGTCAGCGCGGTGCGAATCGCGAATTCGAACAGCGGGGTGCGCCGGGCCACCAGGTCGCGCAGCGCACCGTCACCGGATTTCAGCCTGAGATCGCAGGGGTCCATTCCGTCGGCGGCCACCGCGACGAAGCTCTGGCCGGCCAGGTTCTGTTCTCCGGCAAAGGCTTTCAGTGCCGCGGCCTGTCCGGCGGCGTCGCCGTCGAAGACGTAGATCAATTCGCCGCGGAAGAACTTGTCGTCCATCATCAGCCGCCGAAGCATGGACAGGTGCTCGTCACCGAAGGCGGTACCGCAGGAGGCGACCGCGGTGGTGACACCGGCCAGGTGCATCGCCATCACATCGGTGTAGCCCTCGACGACGACAGCCTGATGTCCCTTGGCGATGTCGCGCTTGGCCAGGTCGATGCCGAACAGCACCGCCGATTTCTTGTAGAGCACGGTCTCGGGGGTGTTGACGTACTTGGCTTCCATCGGGTCGTCGTCGAAGATCCGCCGCGCCCCGAACCCGACGGTCTCACCACTGGCACTGCGGATCGGCCACAGCAGCCGACGGTGGAAGCGGTCCATCGGCCCGCGACGGCCCTCCCGGGACAAGCCGGCCGCCTCGAGCTCCTTGAACTCGAAACCCTTGCGGATCAGGTGCTTGGTCAGCGAGTCCCACCCCGACGGGGCGTAGCCGCAGCCGAACTGCCTGGCCGCGGCGGCATCGAAGTTACGTTCGGTGAGGTAGGTGCGGGCGGGTGCGGCTTCCTCGGATTCCAGTGCGCCGCAATAGAACTCCTGCGCAGCGGCATTGGCGGCGACCAGCCGGCTGCGGCTGCCGCGGTCACGCTGCAATGTGTTACCGCCGCCGGTGTAGGTGACGGCGTAGCCGATCCGGTCGGCCAGCAGTTCGACAGCCTCCACGAAACTGACGTGCTCGATCTTCTGTAGGAAGGCGTAGACGTCCCCTCCCTCACCGCAGCCGAAACAGTGGAAGTGTCCGTGGTTGGGCCGGACGTGGAAGGACGGAGACTTCTCGTCGTGGAACGGGCAGATGCCCTTCATCGAATCCGCCCCGGCCCGGCGCAACTGCACGTAGTCGCCGACCACGTCCTCGATGCGCACCTGTTCCCGGATTGCGGAGATGTCGCGGTCGGGGATGCGGCCCTTTCGGCTGCCGCCGCCACCCACAACGGTCACGGGGCTAAGTGTAGGACCGCGGTAGGTCAGCGGCGTCGACGCGTTCCAGCCGACCCTCGGTATAGGAGGCGATCTGGTCGACGATCACCCGGGTCCGGGCGACGTCGTCGGCGGCGGCGGCAAAAGCGGGAACGAAGATGGGATCCAGGGTCCCGGGGGCTCCGGCCAACAGCGCCCCCGCCACCCGGTGGATCCGCTCCCGCTGGCGCAACTGCAACTCCAGGTGCCGGGGGTCGCTCATGATGAACTGCAGCGCCAGCGTCTTGAGGATGGCGACCTCGGCCCGGAAGGTTGCGGGTACGTGCAGGTCGGCCTGGTAGCGGGCCAGCGGCTGGGGACCGGCCACCCGGCGCGTCTCGCCGATGGCCGCCGAGGCGAACCGGCCGACGAGCTCACTGGTGAGCCCCTTGAGCGCCACCGACGCGCTCAGGGTTCCGTCGTACCTGCCGACCGCGGCAACCACCGGCAACTCCGACAATCGGTACGCGGCGGCCTCCAGTTCGGCCGGTTCGATGCCCGAGCCGTACACCGAGGCGCCCAGCCGGGCCAGCGCCACGGCGTCCGCATCGGCGAGCACCCGCAGATCGATCCGACCCGAGATCACCCCGTCCTCGACGTCATGCACCGAATAGGCGACATCGTCGGCCCAGTCCATCACCTGCGATTCCAGGCAGGGACGGCGGTCGGGGGCGCCGGACCGCATCCACTGCGCCAATGCCAGGTCGTCGGCATAGAAGCCGAACTTGCCGCCGCCCGGCGGGCGCGGCCACGGGTACTTGGTGACCGCATCCAGTCCGGCGCGGGTCATGTTCAGCCCGACGCTATTGCCCTGGGCATCAAGGACTTTGGGCTCCAGCCGGGTCAGGATCCGGAAGTTCTGCGCGTTGCCCTCGAATCCGCCGCAGCCGGCGGCGAACTCGTCGAGCGCGCGCTCGCCGTTGTGCCCGTACGGCGGGTGGCCGATGTCATGCGCCAGCCCGGCCATGTCCACCAGGTCGGGATCGCAGCCCAGTGGGCCGGCCATACCCCGGCCGATCTGCGCCACCTCCAGCGAGTGGGTCAGCCGGGTGCGCGGGTTCTCACTCTCCCGCGGACCCACCACCTGCGTCTTGTCGGCCAGCCTGCGCAGCGCCGCGCTGTGCAGCACGCGCGCGCGGTCGCGGGAGAAGTCCGTGCGGTGGGCGGCGTCGTACCCCGGCAGCCCGGCCACCTTCGCCGGCTCAGCCACCTGACGTTCGCGGTCGGCTGAGTCGTAACGGGCGCGCTGATCGTTGTCGCTGTTCGGAGTCACCGGGACACAGTCTGCCAGCACCGGGCCGGGGCCTGGGGGCCGGAAGTTTTGCTGGCACGCACCTGTTGTGCCGGGCCGGGCTACTACATTGGCCCTCATGCGCCTCGCCCGTCTGTTCAGCCTGCTCGCCGCGATCCTGGTGGCCTTCACTCTGCTGGCCCCGTCCGCGACGGCGGAACCGCCGTTCCGGCTGCCCGATCAGGTCACCGACAACTCCGGTGTGCTCAACGACCGCCAGCGCGCCGAGGTGCAGAAGGCCGTCGACCAGCTCTACAGCCAGCGCCGTGTCCGGCTCTGGGTGGTCTTCGTCGACTCCTTCAGTCCGCAGGGCGCGGTGGGCTGGTCGCAGCAGACCCGGACCGTCAGTGACCTGAGCAACGATGACGCCATCCTGGCGGTGGCGACCGGACAGCGGTCCTATGCGTTCCTGGTGCCGCCGGCCGCGGCCGGCGGAAGTTCCACCAAGGTGGACAACATCCGCCGCGACCGCATCGAGCCGGCGCTGAAGAACAACGACTGGGTGGGCGCGGCCACCGCCGCCGCCACCGGCCTGGGCGCCCTGGGCTCTTCGGCGTCCGGTTCCCGTTCCGGCGGCGGCATCCCGGTGGTGGGGCTGCTGATCATGGCCGGCATCGGCCTGCTGGTGATCGGCGGGCTGATGATGTGGAGTCGCCGGCGTCGCGCGAAGCGCCACGAGGCTGATGTGGCCGCCGCGAAGAACGTCGACCCCACCGACTCGTCCGCGCTGGCGTCGGTACCCATCGACGCCCTCGACGAACTCTCCCGCAGCATTGTGGTCAAGGTGGACAACGCCATTCGCACCAGCGCTAACGAACTGGTGCTGGCAGTCGAAGAGTTCGGCGAGGCTGCGACCGCAACCTTCGCGGCGGCGGTGGACAACGCCCGTGAAACCCTCAAGCAGGCGTTCGCGGTGCGCCAGAAGCTCGATGACAGCGTCCCCGAACCGCTGCCCGAGCGCCGTGATCTGCTGACCCGGGTGGTGGTGTCGGCGGCCAAGGCCAACAGGGAACTGGACACCCAGACCGAGTCATTCCACCAGATGCGCGATCTGGTGATCAACGCCCCGGAGCGCCTCGACGCGCTCACCCAGCAGTTGGTCACCGTCACCGCCCGGGTGCAACCGTGCGAGCAGACGCTCACCGCACTCAAGGGCGAGTTCGCCGAGTCGGCGCTGACCTCGGTGGCCCGCAACGTCAACGCCGCCCGGGAGCGGATCGAGTTCGCCGACAAGGCAATCTCCCGGGGTCGCGAGCTGGCCGCCAAACCGGTCGCCGGCGAGGTGGGCGAGTTGGTCGACAACATCCGCGGCGCGGAATCCTCTCTGCAGCAGGCCACCACCATGCTCGACGCCGTCGACAGCGCCGCCAGCGATATCCGCAAGGCGGTCTCCACACTGCCCTCGGCGATCTCCGACATTCAGAAGGGCATCAACGAAGCCGGCACGCAGCTGGCCCAGGGTGGTTTGGCGAAGGCGACCGAACTGTCGGCCGCCCGCGACGGGGCGGTCAAGGCAGTCACCGCCGCACAGAGCACCGGCGCGGCCGACCCGCTGGGTGCCTTCACCCAGCTGACCCAGGCCGACGCCGACCTCGACCGGCTACTGGCAGGCGTGGCCGAGGAACGCGACGCCGCCGAGCGCCTGACCAAGTCCTACGAGCAGGCGCTGTTCACCGCCGAGTCCCGGGTCCGTTCGGTGTCGGACTACATCGACACCCGGCGCGGCAGTGTCGGCCCCGAGGCCCGCACCCGGCTCAACGAGGCGGTGCGCCAACTGGAGGCGGCCCAGGCCACCAGCAAGACCGATATCGACGAGGCGATCAAGCGGGCCAACGGGGCCTCACTGCTGGCCGCCCAGGCCCAGCAGTTGGCCAATGATGATGTGCAGGCCGGACAGCGGCAGTACCAGGCGCGCTATCGCGGCGGCCAGTCCGATATGGGCGCCATGGTCGGCGGCATCATCCTGGGCAATATCCTCACCGGAGGTTTCGGCGGCGGAGGCGGCTACCGCGGCGGTGGCGGTGGCTGGACGTCGACCACCTATGGCGGCTCACAGGGCGGTGGCGGCGGCGACCTGTTCGGCGGCGGCGGGCGCTTCTAGCGGGGCTCAGACCCCGGGCAACCGCGTTGCCAGGTAGCTGACGACACTGTCCAATCCGACCCGCTCCTGGGTCATCGCATCACGCTCGCGGATGGTGACGGCGTTGTCCTCGAGGGTGTCGAAGTCCACCGTCACGCAGAACGGCGTGCCGATCTCATCCTGGCGGCGGTAGCGGCGTCCGATCGCGCCGGCGTCGTCGAACTCGATGTTCCAGTACTTGCGCAGCTCGGCCGCCAGATCCCGGGCCTTCGGGCTCAGATCCGCGTTGCGCGACAGCGGCAACACCGCGGCCTTCACCGGCGCCAGCCGCGGGTCCAGGCGGAGCACGGTGCGCTTGTCGACACCGCCCTTGGCATTGGGCGCCTCGTCTTCGGCGTAGGCGTCGACCAGGAAGGCCATGAACGAACGGGTAAGTCCCGCTGCGGGTTCGATGACGTACGGGACATACCGGGTGTCGGCGGCCTGGTCGTAGTAGGACAGATCGACACCGGAGTGCTTCGAATGGGTGGACAGGTCGAAGTTGGTCCGGTTGGCGATGCCCTCGAGTTCACCCCACGGGTTGCCCTGGAAGCCGAACTTGTACTCGATATCGGTGGTGCCGTCGGAATAGTGCGACAGCTTCTCCTTGGGATGCTCGTAGAGCCGGAGATTGTCGCGCTCGATACCGAGGTCGACGTACCACTGCAGGCGGGTGTCGATCCAGTACTGGTGCCATTCCTTGGCGGTCTCGGGCTCGACGAAGAACTCCATCTCCATCTGCTCGAACTCACGGGTGCGGAAGATGAAGTTGCCCGGGGTGATCTCGTTGCGGAAGCTCTTGCCGATCTGGCCGATACCGAACGGCGGCTTCTTACGCGAGCTGGTGACCACGTTGGCGAAGTTGACGAAGATGCCCTGGGCGGTCTCGGGACGCAGGTAGTGCAGGCCCTCGTCGCTCTCGATCGGACCGAGGTAGGTCTTGAGCATCATGTTGAACTCGCGCGGCTCGGTCCACTGCCCCTTGGTACCGCAGTCCGGGCAGACGATCTCGGTCATCGCGACCGATTCCGGGTCGGCGATTCCCTTCTTCTCGGCGTGCGCCTCCTGCATATGGTCCTGGCGGTGACGCTTGTGGCAGCTGAGGCACTCGACGAGCGGATCGTTGAAGACCTCGACGTGCCCGGAGGCCACCCACACCTCGCGCGGCAGAATGATCGACGAGTCCAGGCCGACGACGTCGTCGCGCCCGGTGACCACCGAGCGCCACCACTGCCGCTTGATGTTCTCCTTGAGTTCCACGCCCAGCGGGCCGTAATCCCAGGCGGACCGTGTCCCGCCATAGATCTCGCCGCACGGGTAGACCAGACCCCGGCGCTTGGCCAGGTTGACGACGGAATCGATCACGGACGCCACGTTTGCTGCACCCCATTCACTCGAGGAAACCAGCCCACAGCGTAGCGACCTCCCCGACCGCGCCTTTGACATGCGTCATCGTGCATGGAACAGTGCCGAGTTAATGGAAATGATTTCCAATAGCACGTCCGACCTCGACCGCGATGACCTGCACCACGCCGGGGACATCCTGCGTGCGCTGGCCGCGCCGGTGCGCATCGCGATCGTGCTGCACCTGCGGGAGTCCCAGCACTGCGTTCACGAACTCGTCGAAGCCCTGCACCTGCCCCAGCCGCTGGTGAGCCAGCATCTGCGGGTCCTCAAGGCGGCCGGCGTGGTGGCCGGCGAACGTTCCGGGCGCGAGGTGCTCTACCGACTGGTCGACGCCCACCTGGCCGAGATCGTGGTTGCCGCGGTCAGCCATGCCGGGGAGAGCCGCCGGTGACCGCCCGCAACACCGCCGGGGCGGTGCGCTCCACCCGGCAGCGGGCCGCCATCGTCGCACTGCTCGACGAGGTCGACGGCTTCCGGTCGGCCCAGGACCTGCACGACGAACTGCGCAGCCGCGGGGAGAACATCGGACTGACCACCGTCTACCGCACGCTGCAGACATTGGCGGCCGCCGATCTGGTCGACGCGGTGCGCACCGACACCGGCGAGTCGATGTACCGGCGCTGCGATGCGCCGCACCACCACCATCACCTGGTCTGTCGGACCTGTGGCTCAGCGGTCGAGGTCAGCGGTCGCGATATCGAGGCGTGGGCGGCCGAAGTTGCTGCCGCACATGGGTTTTCCGACGTCAACCACACCATCGAACTGTTCGGGACCTGCGCGGACTGCCGATCGCGCTAGGCAGTCAGCGCGGCACGCACCTGTGTTCCGGCGTCGAGGGTCATCAGGATCAGGGTCTGCAACGCCGAGTCGCTGAGACCGCCGACCGGAAAGTTGTAGCGCAGCACTACATCGGCGAGTTTGCCCGGATGCTCGACGAGGGCGACGGTGCCCAGCAGAGTCTTGCGCGCCTGCGCCGCAACCCGCTTGCGCAGTGCCGCGTCCGCCCGCAGGTCCCAGGCGATCGCCTGGGTCAGCGAGACCATCTCCAACCCGTCGGCGATCGTCACGGTGCGCAACGAGGCCAGTGTGCCGTCGTGGCGCACGGTGAGTGCGCCGTCATCGGTGACTTCGACGGACATCACCTGTCCGAGAATGTCAGCAAGGCTCACCGCTAAGCCCGACCGAACCGCCGGTTGCGGTGGACGTATTCCTCGCAGGCCGCCCAGAGGTCGCGCCGGTCATAGTCCGGCCAGAGCTTGTCCTGAAACACGTACTCGGCGTAGGCGGCCTGCCAGAGCATGAAATTGCTGGCCCGCTGCTCCCCCGAGGTGCGGATGAACAGATCGACATCCGGGATGTCGGGCCGTTGCAGGTGATCGGAGATCATCCGCTCGTTGACCCGCTCCGGATCGATCCGGCCGGCCGCCGCATCGCGCGCGATTTGCCGTGCGGCGTCGGCGATCTCGGCCCGGCCGCCGTAGTTGACGCAGTAGTTCACCGTGATGACGTTGTTCTCTTTGGTCATGTCCTCGGCGATCTCGAACTCTTTGATCACGCTGCGCCACATCCGGGCACGGGATCCCACCCAGCGCATGTTCACGCCCATGATGTCCAGGTTCTCCCTGCGGCGGCGGACCACCTCGCGGTTGAACCCCATCAGGAACCGAACCTCATCGGCACTTCGGTTCCAGTTCTCCGTGGAGAACGCGTAGACGCTGAGGTGTTTGATACCGATCTCGATGGCGCCGCAGGTGATGTCGATGAGCACCGCCTCACCCATCTTGTGACCCTCGGTGCGACTCAGCCCGCGCTGGGTGGCCCACCGGCCGTTGCCGTCCATCACAACGGCGACGTGCTGGGGCAGCTGGTCGGCCGGGATCACCGGGGCGACAGCCTTGGACGGGTGCTGGGGTGGCCGGCGCGGGCCGCCGTCGGGCGCCGGCGGCAGCGCGGGGAACAGCACCGGCCAGGTCGAGGTGTCGGGAAATACCGGGTAGTCGGCGGGCGCGGCCGGGAGCTGTGCGGTCTGCTCCCGGCGCCTGCGCTCAGCCCTGCGCCAGGAGCTGGTCACCTGGTCCCTCACCATGGGCCACATCCTGCCTGACCATCTCCGCTTCGTGGCTAGCGGGCTGGGAGTGGATTCGCTCGACCAACGGCAATGTCCTGAGCTGGCGCTCCAGGTGCCACTGCAGGTGGGCGGCCACCAGACCGCTGGCATGGCTGCGGTGCGGGGCCGTGGAGGATTCGGCGACCGGCCAGTCGCCCTCGTAGAGCGCGGCCATCAGATCCAGGACGGCCTGGGGCGGGGTGACCGACCCGGACGGGCGACAGTGCATGCACACACTGCCGCCGGCGCCGATGTGGAAGGCCCGATGCGGACCGGGAGCCGCACACCGTGCGCACTCGGTCAGCGCGGGCGCCCAGCCGGCAATGCCCATGGCACGCAGCAGGAAGGCGTCGAGCACCAACCCGCGGGAGCGGGCGCCGTCGGCCACGGCGCGCAGCGCGCCGACGGTGAGCCGATGCAGCGCCGGCGCCGGGGCCCGTTCCTCCCCCGCCAGCCGTTCGGCGGTCTCCAGAATGGCGCAGGCACAGGTGTAGCGGCCGTAATCACTGACGATGTCGGTGGCGAAGGCGTCGATGGACACCACCTGGGTGACGATGTCGAGGTTGCGGCCCGGGTGCAGCTGAACGTCGATATGGGCGAACGGCTCCAGCCGGGAACCGAACTTACTGCGGGTGCGGCGCACACCCTTGGCGACGGCACGGACCAGACCGTGCTCGCGGGTGAGCAGAGTGACGATGCGGTCGGCCTCGCCGAGCTTGTGCTGGCGCAGCACAACCGCCCGATCCCGATACAGCCGCATCCGGTCAGTCTGTCACCGCGAGAGGACAACCTCCGGGACTGACACTCGCACTAGAACCCCAGCCGGCCGAGCAGCTTGGGGTCCTGCTGCCAGTTCTTGGCCACCTTCACCCGCAATTCCAGGTACACCTTCGTGCCCAGCAGCCGCTCGATCTGGCGCCGCGCGTTACTGCCGACCTTCTTCAGCCGGGCGCCGCCCTTGCCGATCACGATGCCCTTCTGGCTGTCCCGCTCGACGTAGAGGATGGCGCGCACGTCGATCAGGTCATCCCGGCCCTCGCGCGGGCTGACCTCGTCGATCACCACGGCCAGCGAGTGCGGCATCTCGTCGCGCACGCCCTCCAGGGCAGCCTCGCGAATGAACTCCGCCATCAGCGTCTCTTCGGGCTCGTCGGTCAGCTCACCGTCGGGATAGAACGCCGGGCCGGGTTTGAGTTGGTCCACGAGCACGCCGATGAGCAGCTCCACCTGCTCACCGGTGGTGGCCGACACCGGAACGATCGCCGCCGCATGCTCGGCGACCAGTTCGTTGACCGCCATCAACTGGGCGGCCACCCGGCCGGTGGGCACCTTGTCGATTTTGGTGACGGCGACCACCAGGGTCGTCCTGGGCGCCACCTCGCGGATCTGTTCATAGATCCAGCGGTCCCCGGGTCCGATGGCCTCGTCGACGGGGATGCACAGCACGATCACGTCGACATCGGAGTAGGTGTCGCGCACCAGGTCGTTGAGCCGCTTACCGAGCAGGGTGCGCGGGCGGTGCAGTCCCGGGGTGTCGACGAGGACGATCTGGAAGTCTTCGCGGTGCACGATGCCGCGGATGGTGTGCCGGGTGGTCTGCGGGCGGCTGGAGGTGATCGCCACCTTCTCACCGACCAGGGCGTTGGTCAGCGTCGACTTACCGGTGTTGGGCCGGCCGATCAGACATACGAAACCGGACCGGAACTCATTCATCGCCGGGCACTTCGCCGTCGGCGGGCACCCGGCTGACCAGGACGGTGCTGATGCGCATCCGGCCGCGATGGTCCCGGCCGCCTTAGGCACGCAGCCGCAGTCCATGTGACTCGACCTCGGCGCCGGGCAGCGGCACCCTGCCCAGTTCCAGAGCGACAAGCCCGCCGATGGTCTCGACGTCGAGATCGTCGGCGAATTCGACTCCGTACAGATCGCCGACGTCCCACACCGGGACTCGCGCCGAGACCCGGTACCGCTCAGCACCGAGGTCCTCCACCGGGGCGACCTCGTCGACGTCGTACTCGTCGGCGATCTCACCGACGATCTCCTCGAGCACATCCTCGATCGTCACCAGGCCGGCCGTGGCACCGTACTCGTCGACCAGTAGGGCGATGTGGATGCGGTCGCGCTGCATCTCGCGCAGTAGCGCGTCGAGCGGCTTGGAGTCCGGGATGAACACTGCGGGACGCATCACCTCGGCAACGGTGATATCGCGGGCCGCACTGGCCGAGTAATAGGTTCGCCGAACCAGATCTTTGAGATAGATCACCCCGAGGATGTCGTCGACGTCCTCACCGATGACCGGCATCCGGGAGTGCCCACTGCGGATCGCCAGTGAGGTGGCCTGCGAAGCGCTCTTACCGC
>NZ_JBPCSX010000065.1:0-14644 GCF_051006775.1 Mycobacterium sp. | reverse complement strand
GTCAACCAATCCACCAGCTCGATCAGGTACAGCAGCACGACGAAGGTCACGATGGTGGCCGCACCCGTCTTCCAGGCGGGCCACTTGGTGGGCGGTTGTTCGGTCAGGCTCATCGGGATTCAGGCTACCGGCCCGGCTTCCCGCCGCGAGGGTGCGCAAAATGCTCATCCCCGCGGCGTGTCATCGCGCCGACACGCACGCTCGCGGCGGTCACAGGAACACGGTCACGGGAACATCTCCCGCAACGTCGGTATACCTGCCACCGGTTCAGCGGCCAGCACTCCGGCCAGCACCGCGCCGGCCAGGCAGTCCGCTGCGGCCGCTCCCACCGCGGTCAGCAGTGCGGTCTCCGGCAGCATCGCCTCCGGGGTGTCCGGCGACGGATCGACGTGCACGGCCCCGGTGGCCAGGACGAAGACGGTGTCACCGTCCAACGGGGTGTGCGACGGCCGCATCGCCCGGGCCAGCCCGTCCTGGGCGGCGATGGCGACCCGGCGGCAGCCGGTGGGGCTCAGTGCCGCGTCGGTGGCGATCACCGCGATCGTGGTGTTGAGCGGACTCACTTCGCCATGCCGAGCCGCATACGCCGCGATCTGCTCCGGCGGCGGTGCGGTGAGCCCGAACTGCACGGCGAGGTCGGCCATCCACGGCAGGCCGGTCGTGGTGTCAAGCACCTCCCCCGCCGAATTGACCACCACGATCGCGCCGACGGTCACCCCGGATTCCAGCACTGTCGAGGCGGTGCCGACCCCACCTTTGAGCACACCGGCCCGCGCCCCCACCCCGGCGCCGACGCTGCCCACCGCGAACTCGACGTCGGCCCCGGCGGCGGCCCGGTAGCCGAAGTCCGCGTCCGGCCGGTTCGACCAGGCGCCGACCGGGAGGTCGAAGATCACCGCCGCGGGGACGATCGGCACGGTGCCGCCGGTCATCTGCACACCGCGACCCTGCTCCTCCATGAACCGCATCGCCCCGTCGGCGGCGGCGAGACCGAACGCGCTGCCGCCGGTGAGCACCACCGCGTCCACGTGCTGGACGCTGTTGGAGGGTTCGAGTGCCTCGGTCTCCCGGCTGCCGGGAGCACCTCCCCGGACATCGACGCCGCCTACGGTGCCGGGCGGAGCGACGATAACCGTTGTGCCGCATGCCCATCCGGTTCCCGGCGACTCCTTATTGCCGACGGTGGCCTCTGGATCGCAGCGGTGGTGGTGGCCCACCAGGATGCCCGGGACGTCGGTGATGGCGCCGGAGGGATTCACCGGATCGGCTTACCCATCAGCCCCAGCACCAGGCACTCCTGCAGGAAGGACAGCCAGTGGTAGACGTCGAGGTGCTGGGCCATCGGGTGCCCCTCCGGCAGCTGGTCCGGAACGTCGGGCCCGATGTCGAGGATGGTGCCGAGGGTGAGCCGGAGGTCATTGATCGCCGCGATCCAGGCATTCGCGTCGTCTTCGCTCAGGTCAACCCGTCCACCGTCGGTGGGAAGACCATCCAGGAGTCGTTGCGCCGCAGAGATTTTCGTGTCGATGATCTGCGGTTCATGAAGGCTGCGCAAGGCGCCGTTGGATTCGCTCTTATCAGCTTCGGCCGAGTCGGCGCTGACGAAGTCCGGCAGCAGTCGGCGCAGAGTGTCATCGGCAGGCGGCGAGGTGTTGCCGGTGCGAATCCCGGTGATCTGCTCCAGCGGGTCCGATGGAGATCCTGACTGGCGGTCGTCGAGCATCTCCTGCATCGAGGTGGCCATATTTCTCAGCAGGACCACTTCATGGGCGTCCATGCTGGAGACGAAGCGGGGCCCGTCAGCGGTGTCGACCCGCTTCCACCTACGCACTCATTTGTCCTGTTGCATGGTGGCCCACAGGCCCGCAGCGTGGAGCTTGGTGACGTCGATCTCCATCGCCTCGCGGGTGCCGGCCGACACCACCGCCTTGCCCTCGGTGTGTACCTGCATCATCAATGTGGTCGCGTGCGTCTCGCTGTAGCCGAAGAGCTTCTGGAAGACGTAGGTCACGTAATTCATCAGGTTCACCGGGTCATCCCAGACCAGGGTCACCCAGGGAGAATCGGTCGCGCCGAGTTCATCGGCCTCAAGGACCGCACTGGTCCCCGGCCTGGTCGATGCTGACGAGCCCATGCGACCAGGATACCGAGGGTCCGGAGAATCCACTCCCGCGCCTGATACCGCTACGGTTGCCCCTGTGACTGGGGTTGCGTCGCCGGCGCTGCTGACCGACAAGTACGAGCTGACCATGCTCGCCGCTGCCCTGCATGACGGCACCGCGAACCGGCGGGCGACCTTCGAGGTGTTCACCCGCCGGCTTCCCGACGGCAGGCGGTACGGGGTCCTCGCCGGGACCGGCCGGTTCCTGGCGGCTCTGGCGGACTTCACCTTCGATGAGGCCGCACTAGATTCGGTGGCCGCGTTCCTCGACGCCGAGACCCTGGGCTATCTGCGAGACTTCCGCTTCCGTGGCGATATCGACGGCTACCCCGAGGGCGAGCTGTACTTTCCGGGCTCGCCGGTGCTGTCGGTCACCGGGACCTTCGCCGAATGCGTTCTGCTGGAGACGCTGGCGCTCTCGATCCTCAATCACGACTCGGCGGTGGCCGCGGCGGCGGCCCGGATGGTCACCGCGGCTGACGGCCGCCCGCTGATCGAGATGGGTTCGCGGCGCACCCACGAACAGGCCGCAGTTGCCGCCGCACGCGCCGCCTACATCGCCGGATTCACCGGAACCTCCAACCTGGAGGCCGCCCGGCGATACGGGGTGCCCGCACTGGGAACCTCCGCGCACGCGTTCACCATGCTGCACACCACGGCCGACGGGCCCGATGAACCCGCTGCGTTCCGGGCGCAGGTGGCCGCCCTCGGGGTGGGCACGACACTGCTCGTCGACACCTACGACGTGCACACCGGCGTCGCCAACGCGATTGCCGCGGCCGGCACCGGATTGGGCGCGGTGCGCATCGACTCCGGAGACCTCGGAATACTCACCCGGCAGGTGCGTGCCCAACTCGACGATCTCGGCGCGGCCGATACCAGGATCGTGGTGTCCGGCGATCTCGATGAGTACGCCATCGCCGCACTGCGGGCCGACCCCGTCGACAGCTACGGGGTGGGAACGTCGGTGGTCACCGGATCCGGCGCTCCGACCGCGAGCATGGTCTACAAACTGGTCGAAGTCGACGGTCTTGCGGTGACCAAACGCAGCAGCGGCAAGCAATCCCACGGTGGGCGCAAGGCCGCCACCCGGACCTTGCGACCGTCGGGCACCGTCGTCGAGGAGATCGTTCATCTGGTCACCGAGAGCCCTTCCACCGCGGAGGCGTCCAGGCTGCTGACTGTTCCACTGGTGCGCGGCGGCGAACCACTGGTGTCGCCGGACCTGACCGCGGCGCGCGAACTCGTCGCCGCCGGCCTGCGCAGCCTGCCGTGGGAGGGCCTGGCCCTGTCCCACGGTCAGCCGGCACTTCCCACCCGGCAGATGCTGTGACCGACATCCCCGCGGTGACCGACCTGCTCGGGATCGCGGTCGACGCCCTCGGCGGCACCCAGCGCCCGGGGCAGGTCCAGATGGCCGAGGCGGTGTCGCACGCGTTCGCCACCGGCGAGCATCTGGCGGTGCAGGCCGGCACCGGCACCGGCAAGTCGCTGGCCTACCTGGTGCCGGCGATCGCCCGCGCCCTGGCCGATAAGACCCCGGTGGTGGTGTCCACCGCCACCATTGCGCTGCAACGCCAGCTCGTCGACCGCGATCTGCCCCGACTCGCCGACGCGCTGGCCGACGCACTGCCGCGGCGGCCCAAGTTCGCCCTGCTGAAGGGTCGACGGAATTACCTATGCCTCAACAAGATTCACAGCGGTGCAACAGACGAAGACCCGGACGCCCCACAGGAGGAGCTGTTCACCACCGCGTCGAGCGCGCTCGGTCGCGACGTTCAGCGCCTGACCGCTTGGGCATCGGAGACCGAGACCGGGGACCGCGACGACGTGCGTCCCGGTGTGCCGGACCGGGCGTGGGCGCAGGTGAGCGTCTCGGCGCGGGAATGTCTCGGCGCGGCCCGCTGCCCCTACGGCGCGGACTGCTTCGCCGAGAAGGCGCGCGCCGAGGCCGGACAGGCCGACGTGGTCGTCACCAATCACGCCCTGCTGGCCATCGACGCCATCTCCGAGGCCAGCATCCTGCCCGAACACTCACTGCTCGTCGTCGACGAAGCGCACGAGCTGACCGACCGGGTCACCTCGGTGGCCACCGGAGAACTGACGCCGGCACCGCTGGGTGTGGCGGTGCGACGGATCGGCCGACTGATCAGTCCGGAATTGACCCAGCGGTTGGACGCGGCGGTCGCTACGTTCTCCTCGGCCATCCACGACGCCCAACCCGGCCGCATCGACTATCTCGACGACGAGTTGGCGATCTACCTGACTGCGCTGCGCGACGCGGCGAGCACCGCCCGCTCGGCAATCGACCCCGCACCCAAGGACCCCAAGGCCGCCGCTGCCCGGACCGAGGCGATCGCCGGCCTCACCGAAATCAGCGATACCGCCGCGCGCGTGCTGGACTCCTTCGTCCCGGCGATCCCCGACCGCGCCGACGTGGTCTGGCTCGATCACGAGGATCAACGGGGAACGGTCCGCCCGGTGTTGCGGGTGGCCCCACTGTCGGTCGCCGGCCTGTTGCGCACGCAGCTGTTCGGGACGGCGACCACCGTGCTCACCTCGGCGACCCTGACCATCGGCGGATCCTTCGACGCGATGGCCGGCGCCTGGGGGCTCAGCGATGAGACCGCCTGGCAGGGCCTGGATGTCGGTTCACCGTTCGTCCACGCCTAGGCAGGCATTCTCTACGTCGCCGCGCACCTTCCCGCGCCCGGACGCGACGGTGTCGGCGCCGAGGCACAACTCGACGAGATCGCCGCGCTCATCGAAGCCGCCGACGGCCGCACCCTGGGATTGTTCTCGTCGATGCGGGCGGCAAAGGCAGCCGCCGAGGCGATGCGCTCGCGACTGGACACACCGGTGCTGTGCCAGGGCGATGACAGCACCGGCGCACTGGTCGAACAGTTCGCCGGCGATCCGAAGACCTCGTTGTTCGGGACACTGTCGCTGTGGCAGGGGGTCGATGTGCCGGGGCCGTCGCTGTCGTGTGTGATCATCGACCGCATCCCGTTTCCGCGCCCGGACGATCCCCTGCTGACCGCTCGGCAGCGGGCGGTGGCCGCCGGCGGCGGCAACGGGTTCATGGCGGTCGCCGCCAGCCATGCGGCACTGCTGCTGGCCCAGGGCGCCGGGAGACTGCTGCGCCGGGTCGATGACCGCGGGGTGGTGGCGGTGCTCGACTCGCGGATGGCCACCGCCGGGTATGGCGGCTACCTGCGAGCCTCGCTGCCGCCGTTCTGGACCACGACCGACCCGGAAGTGGTCAGGCAGAGCCTTCAGCGGCTGCGATGATCCTCGGAGAGGAACACGGCCAGGCTGGCGGCCACGACGACGGCGGCCAGACCGATCACCGGTGCCACGAATAATCGTGTCACCGTCGCTCCCACCACGGCACCGGCCAGCATCGTGAAAACCACTGTGTAGCGCAATCTTTCACGCTCACCGCGCCCGCCGGCCAGCCGGCTGTCCAGACCGAGACCGACGATCGTCGATGTCAGCACGGTGGTACTGAGTTCCTGGATGCCGAATTGCCGGGCGGTGGCGGCCTGGGCCCCGAAGGTGACCGCCAGTCCGGCGATGAGGACAAGCCTGCCGTTGTCGTGATACTGCAGAACCCCCGCTCCGGCGAGTATCGACAGCGTCGCCAAGAGCAGAACCTCGGTGCCCATCGCAACGGTGAGCCAGCGCCGCACGTCATGGTCGAGGTGGCGGGCGAACCGGCCACCGAGGATCGTCCCGATGACGAAGCTCACGAACGCGACCACCGCGGCGAGCAAGTCGACGCCGGAATGCGGCACGAACCAGAATCCGAGGAAGATCACGTTGCCGGTCATGTTGGCTACGAAGACATGGCCCAGGAACAACACCGAAACCGCATCCACCAAACCGGTGGCGAAGGTGAGCAGCAGTAACGCGACGACGGTGCGCCGGTCCGAGACCGGCGAGACGACTGTCATGTCACGAGTATGGCCCTCGGGATTCGAGCTGTTCACCGGGCGCAAAACCCTGGGCGGAATCTGCCCGACAGCAATCTATTGTGGTGACATGCGCCCACCCCGCACCCTGCGCCTGCTCGTCGCAGCCTGCGCCGTCGCGGTGCTGGCCGCCGCCTGCAGCACCGCGATAGTGGGCAAGCCCGTTTCGGAGTTCGATGATCCGTTCAAGGTGGGCGGTCTGGCCGCTGTCGATGGGCCCACCGGCTTACGCCCGGATGCCAAGGCCGAGTCACGCGAGGTCACCGATACCGACGGTGGCGAGGTCGATAAACTCGCCGGGCAGTCGGTCAGCGATCTCGAGGAGTTCTGGAAGTTCGCCTACCCGGATTATTTCGATGGTGAGCTCACGCCCGTCAACGCCTTGTTCTCCTGGGACTCCGACTCCTACCGGGGTGAATTCTGCGGCGAGACCAACGAGGGACTGATCAACGCCGGCTACTGCGAGGACGACAGCACCATCGGCTGGGACCGCGGAGTCTTGATGCCGTCACTGCGGGCGGCCAACGGGGATATGGCCATCACCATGGTGTTGGCTCACGAGTACGGCCACGCCATCCAGAAGATGGCAACCATGAATCCACGCGGGGTTCCGGCACTGGTCGCCGAACAGCAGGCGGACTGCCTGGCCGGGGTGTATCTGCGCTGGGTCGCCGAAGGGAAGTCCCCCCGGTTCACGCTGAGCACCGGCGAGGGCCTCAATAACCTTCTGGCCGCGATGATCTCGTTCCGCGATCCGCTGCTGAGCGGTAACGACACCTATGACACCGGGGACGAGCACGGGTCGGCATTCGAACGCATCTCGGCGTTCCAGTTCGGTTTCACCCAGGGAACCTCAGCGTGCGCCGCGATAAATATTCAGGAGATCAAACAGCGACGCGGCGACCTGCCGGTGGAACTTCCCGCCGACCAGAGCGGCGAACTTCCGGTCACCGAGGCGTCGGTGAAACAGATCATCGACGCGATGAACATCCTGTTCGCCCCCAAGGCCCCGCCGCAGTTGAGTTTCGATGCCAGATGGGCGGCGTCCTGCCCCGACGCCCGGCCCAGCCCGCCGGCGTCCTACTGCCCGGCGTCCAACACCATCACCGTGGATCTTCCTGCGCTACAACAGATGGGCGCCACCACCGAAGGGGCCGACGGCGTGGTGCTCCAGGGTGACAACACCGCCTATTCGGTGGTGGTGTCGCGCTATATGGTGGCGGTCCAGCACGAGCGCGGCGGGCTTGTTCTCGACAGCGCCGAAGCCGGACTGCGCACAGCCTGCCTGACCGGGGTCGCCACCCGGAAACTGTCCACGCAGATCAGCACACCGGACGGAAACACGGTGGCACTCACCGCCGGTGACATCGACGAGGCGGTCGCAGGTCTGCTGACCAACGGTCTGGTCGCCGGGGACGTCAACGGCGAGTCGGTGCCGGCCGGGTTCTCCCGTATTGACGCCTTCCGGGTCGGGGTGCTCGGCGACGTCGACCGCTGCCTGAAGCGGTTCCCCTAGACCGTCTAGGTGACGCCGTACCAGGACAGCACCGCGTCACCCTCTGCGGTCGATTTGGTCAGTGTCGCGTAGGAGCGGATGAACGACTGCCCCACACACCCGTCGATCTTGATCCGGTAGTCGCTGATCGACACCCATGGCGCAGAACCCACATAGCTCTTCTTGGTTATCGGGACCAGGTTCACGATGCCGGGCTTGAGGCTGACCGACACACCACCTCCGGCGCTGACACCGGCCTGGGGGATGAAGAGGTCGATCGGCCCCTGGGTCAGATCCCCGAGACCGACACCGACACCGGCGTTGGCGCCGGCGGTACCGTTGACCTGGACGCCGTTGCTGGTCGACATGTCGATACCGCAGCCGATCTGGTAACCCACCTCGAAGACACCCTTGGGCGTTGCTCCTCCCGGACCCTTCACCGTGGCGTTGAACACCCCACTGACCTCATACTCGCGTGTCGAGATGGCGGTGGTCAGCGGGGCGACCGCCCGCTGGACCTCATCTTTGGCCGAGACGGTCAACGTCCAGCCGTCACGAGACCTGGTGGACTCCTCCGGACTGGACGCCACCTTGCCGTCGTCTACCGGCGGGGCGGCATCTGCGGCGGCGGCAACAGGTTGAACGTCAGGATTGGGCGGATCGAGCGGGTCGGCCACGGCCGGGCCGGCCAGGATGGCCGAAGCCGGGCCGGCCAGGATGACCAGCGCAGCCACCGCTGACGCGGCACCCCGAAGCTTGCGACCCATGCGGGCAACCTACAAGAGGAACTCCGCGGGCAGGAAAAGAGGCCCCGGACCAGAGGGACCAGACCGGGGACTAGACCATCTTGGTGAAGCCGTACCAGGCGGCGATCGCGTCACCCTCATCGGTCGACTTGTTCAAAATCGCGTACGAGCGGATGAAGGACTGGCCCACACACCCGTCGATCTTGAGCCGCTGGTTGCTGATCGACACCCACGGTTCGGAGCCTTCAAACGTCTTCTTCACGATCGGCACGACGTTGACCAAGCCGGGTTTGAGGCTGACGCCGACGGTACCGCCGATATTGACGCCGGCGGTGGGGAAGATGATGACGGGCGCTGCACCGGAGATGGAGAGCGGCCCGAGCGTGGTGAGGCCCGCGCTGAGCCCGCCGGTGCCGCTGAGCAGGACACCGTTGCCGGTCGTCATGTCGATACCGCAACCAATCTGGTAACCCACCTCGAAGACGCCCTTGGGCGCTTCGCCCGGGCCCTTCAGCGAGCCGACGAAGGTGCCTCCGACCTGATACTCCCGGGACGAGAGGGCGGTGGTCAGTGGCGCGACCGGACGCAGGATCTCGTCCTCCGATGAGATGGTCAGCGCCCAGCCATCGGGCGATTTGGTGGTCTTCGGCGGGCTGGAGGGCACCTTCCCGTCATCGACGGGCGGGGCGGGATCAGCGGCGACCACCGGCTGTACATCGGGGCCGGACGGGTCGACCGGGTCAGCGGCGGCCGGGCCGGCCAATACGACCGCGGCCGGGCCGGCCAGGGCGAGCAGCGCAACGCAGACTGCGCCACCGACCCGCATACGCAAACTCACTGAGGCAACCTAACAACTTGGACGCCTCCCCCGCGCGCAGGGTTCACCGACTCACAGCTTCAGGCAAATTTCACCAGGCCCAGTTCGGCGTCGCCGGCCAGCAACGGGTGATGCGGCAGCACCCGGACGGTGTAGCCGACCGAGCCCGACACCGGCAGCGGCGTCGTCACGGAGAAAATCTCGGTCCCGCCGTCACCGGCGCCGACGTGCGTCATGTCCAGGTAGATCGGGTTCTGCAGCGCATCGGTGGAGTCCACCCGCCCCAGCACGGCCTGGACCACGACTTCATCGGGGCGCAGACCGGCCAGCGCCAGGGCGGCGGTCAGGGTCAGCTGGGAGCCCAGTTCCGGGGTGTCGGGCAGGCCGGTGCTGTCGACATCGCTGATGGCCACCTCGGGCCAGGCTTCGCGCACCCGCTGGACGAAGGCCGACAGTTCCCGCGCCTGGCCGTACGGCAACCCGTCGATGGCGGCGGTCGTCCGGCGCAACGAGGCGGCCGCCGGCAGGTAGTACTGCTCGGTGTAGTCACGCACCATCCGCGAGGCCAGCACCTTGGGCCCCAGCGACTGCAGGGTGTGCCGAACCATCTCCACCCACCTGGTCGGCACGCCGTCGGGGTCGCGGTCGTAGAACTTCGGCGCCACCGACTCGCGCAGCAGGTCATAGAGCGCCGCCGCCTCCAGGTCGTCGCGGCGGGCCTCGTCGGCCACTCCGTCGGCGGTGGGAATCGCCCAGCCGTTGTCCCCGTCGAACCACTCGTCCCACCAGCCGTCCCGGATGGACAGGTTCAGTCCGCCGTTGAGCGCGCTCTTCATCCCCGAGGTGCCGCAGGCCTCCAGCGGTCGCAACGGGTTGTTGAGCCAGACGTCACATCCC
Source organism: Mycobacterium sp. (assembly GCF_051006775.1). Taxonomy (GTDB): domain Bacteria; phylum Actinomycetota; class Actinomycetes; order Mycobacteriales; family Mycobacteriaceae; genus Mycobacterium. Next base: position 4,554 of record NZ_JBPCSX010000065.1, on the reverse strand, counting down.
CAGTACAGCAACCTGGCCATCGAGATGTCGTAGTCCGGCAGGAACGCGATGCGGTGCCGCACCTCGGGACGGTCGGCGAACCGGACGATCTCCTGGATCAGCCCCTTTCCGGCGTCGTCGGCGGGATGTGACTTTCCCGCGACGATCAGCTGGATCGGCCGCTTCTCGTCGAGCAGTAGCGCCTCCAGCTGATCCGGATCGCGCAGCATCAGCGTCAGACGCTTGTAGGTCGGCACCCGTCTGGCGAATCCGACCGTCAGCACATCGGGATCGAAAGCCGTTGCTATCCAACCGAGTTCGGCGTCGATGGCACCGCGTTCCAGCCACGCCCGATGCACCCGCTTGCGCACGTCCTCGACCAGCCTGGCGCGCAGCTGGGAGCGGATCCACCAGATGTGCCCCGGGTGGACCTCCTGGAGCCGCTGCCACACCGACGGCTCGCGCAGCGCCTCGGCCGAGCCGACCAGCTCCCGGCCCAGCTCCATCCACTCCCGCGCCGCCCAGGTCGGGCCGTGGACACCGTTGGTGATCGAGCCGATCGGCACCTCGGTGGCGTCGAACCCCGACCACAACTCGTCGAACATCTCCCGGCTGACCCGCCCGTGCAACTGGGACACCCCGTTGGCGCGCTGCGCCAACCGCAGGCCCATATGGGCCATGTTGAACTTCTCCGGGTCGTCCTCGGCGCCGAAGGCCAGCACCCGTCCGGGCGGCACTCCGGGCAACAGCCCCGACGGTCCGTCGTCGCCGAAGTAGCGCTGCACCATCTCCACCGGGAAGCGGTCGATGCCGGCCGGCACCGGCGTGTGGGTGGTGAAGACCGTACTGGCCCGGACGATGGTCAGCGCGGTGTCGAAATCAAGGTTGTCAGCGGTCATGAACTCGCGGATGCGCTCCAGGCCCAGGAATCCCGCGTGGCCTTCGTTCATGTGGAACACATCCGGAACCGGATGGCCTTCGATGGCGGTGAACGCGCGGATCGCCCGCACCCCGCCGACACCGGCGAGCAGTTCCTGTTTGATCCGGTGCTCCTGATCGCCGCCGTAGAGCCGATCGGTGACGTGTCGCAGGTCGTGATCGTTCTCCGGTATGTCGGAGTCCAACAGCAGCAACGGGATTCGACCCACCTGGGCCACCCAGACCCGCGCCCGCAGGATCCGTGACTCCGGCATGGGCAGCTCGATGACAACCGGTGCACCCGATGCATCACTGAGCAGCCGCAGCGGCAACCCCTGCGGATCCAGCGACGGGTAGTTCTCGTGCTGCCAACCGTCCGGTGTCAGCGACTGCCGGAAATATCCGGACCGATAGTTCAGGCCGACACCGATCAACGGCAGACCGAGATCGGAGGCGGCCTTGAGGTGATCACCGGCCAGGATCCCCAGACCGCCGGAGTAGATCGGCAGCACCTCGGCGACGCCGAACTCCATCGAGAAGTAGCCGATACCGGCGGGCAGCGGCCCATCATCGGAGGCCTCCAACTGCTGATACCAGAGCGGCCTGGTCAGGTACTCGTCAAGTTCGGCGGCCAGCCGATCGAGCCGCTCGAGGAATTCGGTGTCCTCGGCGAGCTCGTCGAGGCGCGCCGGGGTGACCGAACCCAGAACAGCGACCGGGTCACGTCCGGCCAGTGCCCAGTGCCCCGGGTCGATGCTCTCGAACAGGTCCTGGGTCGGGGCGTCCCACGACCAGCGCAGGTTGGTCGACAACCGGGCGAGTGCGGCGAGCCGCTCGGGCAGATGAGCGCGCACAGTGAATCTGCGGAGGGCCTTCACCGGTCCGACCTTACTGAGGATCGTCGACCGTCGCTGACCCCGCTTCGCCCTCGCGGTGTGGGGTTGACCACTACGGTGAGAACCGACGAGTGCTGCGGTTACCCCCGGGGCGGGACCGCCGATGCCACGGATGCGGAATGAGGTAGCTCAGGTGCCGGGTCGGATCGAGATCGACGACGTCGCACCCGTGGTGTCCGGGGGCACCTACCCCGCCAAAGCCGTTGTCGGTGAGGTCCTGCCGGTCTCGGCGACGGTGTGGCGGGAAGGCCACGATGCGGTCGCGGCCACCCTGGTGGTTCGCTACCTCGGCCGGGACTACCCGCAGGCCGGTCACAGCCCCGCCCGCCGGGTCACCACGCCCGAGGGCACAGCGGCCGCGGCGGGCCGGGTCAAACCGTCGCTGCATCCGATGTCACAGGGCCGCACACCGGATGTGTTCCATGGCCAGTTCGTCCCCGATCAGGTCGGGCTGTGGACGTTCCGGGTCGACGGCTGGGGTGACCCGATCACCAGCTGGCGGCACGCGGTCACCGCCAAACTGGACGCCGGCCAGGGCGCCGATGAGCTCGACAACGACCTCCTGACCGGAGCTGCCCTGCTGGAACGCGCTGCCGCCGGGGTCCCGCGCGCCCAGCGGGCACCGCTACTTGATGCTGCAACCCAATTGCGGCAGCCCGGCGATCCGGCGACTCGGGCTGCGCTGGCACTGTCGCATCCGGTGACCGCACTGCTGCACCGCTTCCCACTGCGCGACCTGCTCACCCGCGGACACTCCTACGGCGTCTGGGTGGACCGGCAACTGGCCCGCTGCAGCGCCTGGTACGAGATGTTCCCGCGCTCCACCGGCGGTCGCGACGCCAAGGGTGCGCCGGTGCACGGCACGTTCGCCACCGCCGCCGGCGATCTCCCCCGGATCGCCGGGATGGGGTTCAACGTGGTGTACCTGCCGCCGATTCACCCGATCGGGACGGTGCACCGCAAGGGCCCCAACAACACTGTCACAGCAGAGCCCGGCGACGTCGGCTCACCGTGGGCGATCGGCAGCGCCGAGGGCGGCCACGACGCCGTGCATTCCGATCTGGGCACCATCGATGACTTCGACGACTTCGTCGCCACCGCGGCCGGCCTCGGCATGGAGGTGGCGCTGGATCTGGCGCTGCAGTGCGCCCCGGATCATCCCTGGGCCACCGAGCACCGGCAGTGGTTCACCGAACTGCCCGACGGCACCATCGCCTACGCGGAGAATCCGCCGAAGAAGTATCAGGACATCTACCCACTGAACTTCGACAACGACACCGAAGGCCTCTACCACGAGGTGCTGCGGGTGGTCCGGCACTGGATGGATCACGGCGTCAAGATCTTCCGGGTCGACAATCCCCACACCAAGCCAGCGGAGTTCTGGGCCTGGCTGATCGGCCAGGTGAAAGCGGCCGACCCCGACGTGCTGTTCCTTTCGGAGGCCTTCACCAGGCCGGCCCGGCTCTACGGATTGGCCAAACTCGGCTTCACCCAGTCGTATTCGTACTTCACCTGGCGGACCGCGAAGTGGGAACTCGAGGAGTTCGGCCGACAGATCGCCGAGCACGCGGACTACGCGCGGCCGAACCTATTCGTCAACACCCCCGACATCCTGCACGAGAGCCTGCAGCACGGCGGTCCGGGCATGTTCGCAATCCGCGCCGTGCTGGCCGCCACCATGGGCACATCATGGGGTGTCTACTCCGGCTACGAACTGTTCGAGAGCACACCATTGCGGCCGGGCAGCGAGGAGTACCTCGATTCGGAGAAGTACGAGTTGCGTCCGCGCGACTTCGCCGGCGCACTGGCCCAGGGTCGCTCGCTGGAACCGTTCCTGGCCCGGCTCAACGAGATCCGCCGCATACATCCGGCGCTGTGCCAACTGCGCACCATCCGCTTCCACCATGTCGACAACGAGGCTCTGCTGGCATACAGCAAGTTCGACCCGTCCACCGGCGACACCGTGCTCGTGGTCGTGACACTGAATCCCTTCGGCGCCGAGCAGGGCACGCTATGGCTGGATATGGGCGCACTCGGTATGGCGCCCTACGACCGGTTCTGGGTCCGCGACGAAGTCAGCGGAGAGGAATACCAGTGGGGTCAGGCGAACTACGTGCGGCTGGAACCGACCAGGGCGGTGGCCCACATCCTCAACATGCCGGCGATCCCGCCAGAGCACCGCGCCGAACTGCTGCGGCGGGAATGACCGCCCCATGACGAACAAACCGAACACGCCGACGCAGAAGAGCGGCGACATCCCGGACCCCCATCTGGCGCCGCATCCCGGTGAACTGGCCCGGCTGATAGCCGGCACCCACCACGATCCACACTCCATCCTCGGCGCCCACGAATACGACGAACAGACCGTCATCCGTGCCCTCCGTCCGCACGCCACCGCGGTAGTCGCACTCGTCGGGGGCCATCGGCATCCGATGACGCAGCTGGGGTCGGGGTTGTTCGCGGTCGCGCTGCCGTTCACCGATCTCGTCGACTACCGCCTCGAAGTGAGCTATCCGGGATCCGACGGCGAACCCTTCACCTACACCGCAGCCGACCCGTACCGATTCCTGCCCACCCTGGGCGAGGTGGACCTGCACCTGTTCGCCGAGGGCCGCCACGAACGGCTGTGGGAGATCCTCGGCGCGCACCCGCGGTCCTTCACCACCGCAGATGGTGTGGTCGACGGGGTGTCCTTCGCCGTGTGGGCGCCGAATGCCAAGGGCGTCAGTCTGATCGGCGAGTTCAATGGTTGGGACAGCAA
>NZ_JBPCSX010000064.1:0-8076 GCF_051006775.1 Mycobacterium sp. | reverse complement strand
TCCTGAACTTTCAGTACCGAAGTCGTCACCGTGACCGCCACCTCGACCGAGAGGAACGCTCCGACCAGGTTTAATGCACCGGCCAGCAACACCGCAGTCTTTGGTTTGAGGGCGTTGGTCGCGATCGATGTCGCCATCGCATTACCGGTGTCATGAAATCCGTTGGTGAAATCGAACGCCAGAGCGGTGGCGATCAGTAGCACCAAAATAATCATCTCAGTATTCACGGGGTTAGTGTGGGCCGCGACAGGCTCAGTGGCCAACCAGCATGGGTGATCGCGCCGACTGTTCACCTAACCTTAAACTTCGCGTGGGAGTGCGCCGCTCGGTCAGCGCCCTTTGCGCCATGCCGTGTAGGAGCTGATCGGACCTGTTCGCGGCGGCTCCAGCCACGGCCACGGGTGCAGCGAGACAACATCGAGGCGCGCGGCCCGGGACTTCCAGCCCGGGACGGGTGCGAACGTGGTGGCCAACTGCCTGTCCTGCAGCACCGCCACCGGGTCACCCCGCCACAGCTGCACCTCCCTGCGGGTCGAGAGATCGGCGATCGACTGGGCCAGGAACACCAACCTGTTCGCCGAGAGCCGCAACCGGCGCAGCAGTGGCGCGTCGAATACGAACACCACCGGCAGCTCCGGATGCGCGGCGGCCGCCGGGTCCCGATCACCCAGACTCTCGGCGGTGAGCCAGACGGCCTCGGGCGGTGCGGACTGCTGGGGCGTCGACGGTCCGGCCGTGGCCTCGAGGTCATCGTCGCGCCGGAGCCGGGGATCGGTCAGTGCCCGCGGCTCGCGCTCCTGGGTGGCCGGCCAGTCCGCGATCGGACAGTTCCGTTCCAGTGGGCACGCTCCGCACAGTCCGGCAGCCCGCTTCTCCACCTGCCACCGGGAGAACCCGTACGCCTTACCGGTGAGCGCGCCGACGGTCCACTGCCAGCCCAGTCGATTGGCCGCACGGGAGCCGTCCACCAGATGCCGGTACATCAGGTCCTCGCCGTCGCGCCAGCCCAGCCCGGCGCGGACACTCCAGTGCGAGGCGAGCCACATGCGCGTCTGGTTGGTGAGCCAGCCGCTGGACACCAGCTCCGACCAGGCCGAGTCCAGACACCGCGCCGACGATGACCACGGATTGGCCGCGGGCGCCGAACCGACGTCGGCGCTGCGCTCATCGACGGCGAATCGCAGGGAGCCGCGCGACGCAGTTCCCAAGCGCGCGTAAAGATGTCGGGCATATTCCTGCCAGAGCAGCTCGTCACGGAACTTCGCCACATCGCTCGGCGGACCCCCGGCCACGTGATCCCACACCTCGCGCAGGGTCAGGAGCCCATGCCGGATATACGGCGACAGACGTGAGGAGCCGCGCGCTCCGGGTGGCCATACGTTATTGCGCCGGCGCGCATACCCGGTGACGTCGTAGGCCTGCAGCGCGGCATCGGCCGCCGACTGCCCGCCGCGGAAGAGGGCGGGCGGCGCGGCTGCATCCGCAACCCCGGGCGCGCACAGATCGCCGAGTTGGTCCAGCACCCAGGTGTTGAGGGCCTTACCCTCGATCGGTGGATCGCTGAGGCGTTGCGGCGTCATTCGACGGCCGCTGAGCGCGTTGCCATCCCGTCATTATCGCGGCCTGGGCGACTAACCTGAGCGGCATGGCCGTCATCGTCGTGGGAGCAGGTCTGAGCGGACTCGCTGCCGCCCGTCATCTCACCCGGCACGGGGTCGAGGCCACGGTGCTCGAAGCCTCGGATGCCGTGGGCGGGCGGGTGCGCACCGATCTGGTCGACGGTTACCGGCTCGATCGCGGCTTCCAGCTCTACAACCCGGCGTATCCCGAGGGGGCTCGTGTCCTCGACCATGAGGCGCTGGATCTGCGGCCCTTCATCGCGGGTGCCCGCGTCGTGCTCACCAGAGGTGGGCGCCGCCGGGTGGCGCGGGTCGCCGATCCACGTCGCGAACCCGCGTGGGCCGTCGCGTCGCTGCTGGCGCGCATCGGCTCGCCGGTGGCGCTTGCGCGCTTCGGCGCCTACGCCGTCTCCCGGGCCGTGCGGTCGGTGCAATCCCTGGGCCGCGATCCCGATGTCACCACCGAGGAGGCACTGCGTCAGGCCGGTGTGGACCGTGCTCTGATGGAGCAGCTGCTGCGACCGTTCCTGTCCGGGGTCCTCCTGGAGTCCGAACTCACTACCTCGCGACGTTTCCTGGACGTGGTGCTGAAGTCCTTCATCAATGGGACTCCCGGCGTCCCGGCACTGGGTATGCAACGCATTCCCGAACAGCTTGCCGCCGGACTCGATGTGCACCTCGGCCATGGTGTCGCATCGGTCGGTGCGCGGGAGGTCAGTGTCCTCGACGGTGACGTCCACGCGGCCGACGCCGTCATCGTCGCGACCGATCCCACGGCGGCGGCCGGGTTGATTCCGGATGTCATTGCCCCCCAGGGCCGCTCGGTCACCACCCGGTACTACCGGCCCGATTGTGCACCCGGGGAACTGGCCGACGGGCAGGCCGTGCTGATCCTCGACGGTGATCGCCGCGGACCACTGGTCAACACCGTGGTGCTCACCCATGCCGCCCCCGACTATGCGCCTCCGGGCTGCCCGCTGGTGTCGGCGTCGGCACTCGGGCTCGCGGATTCGTCCGCGGACGAGATCGCCGTGCGCGAGCACCTCGCCTGGTTGTACAGCGTGCCGACCGAAGGGTGGGAGCTCATCGCGAGTTACCCGATTCCCTACGCACTACCGGCCATGCCGGTGCCCTTCGATCTACAGCGTCCGGTGCGCACGGCGAGCGGTGTCTACGTCGCAGGTGATCACCGCGACACCTCATCCATTCAGGGCGCGTTGGTCAGCGGCCGCCGGGCCGCCCAGGCGGTTCTGGAGGATCTGGGTGTCAGATCCGTTGTGCACGACCGCCTGGGTCCGGATGGCGAGTTCGCCGCGCAGGACGGTGGGTAACTCCAGCGGGTGCACGTCGATGTGAACCATCGTGCGACGGGTGCGCACGATCCTCTTCACCGATTCCCACATCGAGTCCTCGCCCAGGAACGCCGTCACGGTCGACGGACTGCCATCCCGATGGCTGTAGGTCAGGCGGAGTGGTTGCACCGGCTTGCCGGCCTCGATCGCAGCCTGGAACATCGCCGGGTGAAACGCGCCGTGATCGCGGCCGCAATAGGTGGTCCCCTCCGGGAACGCGACTACGGTGTGCCCGGCGCGCAGCCGCTGCACGACCGCGTCCACCACCCCGGGAAGCTCCCGGAGGCTGCGCCGTTCGATCGGGATGACATTGGCCAGCCGCGCCGCCAGCCCCACCGCGGGCCAGTCGATCAGATCCGCCCGGGCAACGAACGTGCCGGGCATCACCGCGCCGATGGCGAAGACATCGACCCAGGACACATGGTTACTGACGACCAGCATGCTGCGCAGGTTGCGAATCGGACCGCCGGACAGGGTGATCCGCACACCCAGGCAGAGCAGGACCAGTCGGCAGTACACCCGTTTGACGTGCCGGTGGCCCGGCAGCGGGATCGCCAGCACCGGCAGCATCGTCAGAAGCAGCGCTGCGATGGTGATGCGTCGCGCGGTCCGGACCGCCTCCAGCACGCGGTGTTCCGGTTGGCCCAGGCCGGACCGTACGCAGGTGGCGGTACAGGAGGTCTTGGGGAACCAACTGTGTTCGACCGGCGTAGTCATCGCTGGTTCCCGCTTGCGCTCGAGGCCGACCTCAGCCGGTTGAGGTAGCGGGTGTCAGCCTTGCCCTTGTTGAGCAGGGCCGGAAAGTCACCTACGCCGAATGCCGGATCGTGTGCGGGTTGTCCGCAGACCTGGGCACCCAACCGCAGATATGCCCGCATCAGGGGCGGCAGCGTGGTGTGTTCCGGTGGGTCGATGCTGTCGAGGTCCCTGCCGTCGAGAACCACCGGGCGGTACGGGTGGACGATGTACTCGGCATCGACTGAGTGGCGACTGAGCGCGAGGTCGCGGATTCCGCGGAGCTGGCTGCCGGCGGGTCCGTCACCGTGCGTCGGGACCGAGACGCAGCCGATGACGTAGTCGTACCCGCACCGGTCCAGATAGGCGAGGATGCCCGCCCACATCATCAGAATCACCGCACCGTTGCGATGGTCGTCACGGACCACGGCACGACCCATTTCGACCATCGACGGGCGCAGCGCATCGAGGGCACGGATGTCGAATTCGGTTGCGGTGTAAAGGCCGCCCGCCGCTATGGCGCCCGGTGGCGGGAGCATCCGGTAGCAGCCGACCAGGTCGCCGGACGCGTCATCACGGACCACGATGTGGTCGCAGAATTCATCGAACCGGTCCGCGTCCAAAGCTGTATCGTTGTCGAAGGTGAATCCCGGCTCGGTCGAGAACACTCTGTGCCGCAGTCGCTGTGCGGCTTCGATCATCGTCGCGTCGGTCGTGAGTAACAGCGTGTAGTGCGGGCCGGAGGTCCGGCGGGTCTCGGCGTGGTCAGGGGCTATGAGTACGGAAGCGGTGCTCATAACGTGCACGTTCAGCCAGATGTCTGACCAGATTGCTACCCCTGAGTGATGTGTCGGTGTACAAACGGTGACGACTGACTCCGCCGAAAAATGTTCACCTGATGTTGGCCCGCTGCTTCGCGTCCCTGTGCGGTCGCCACATCGCCGGCGGATATAGATGCAGGTGTGAGATGCACCGTATTCGGAACGGGTTACCTCGGCGCCACACACGCTGTCGGGATGGCGGAGCTCGGTCACGAGGTCGTCGGCGTCGACATCGATCCCGGCAAGGTCGCGAAGCTTTCCGCGGGGGAGATTCCCTTCTACGAACCGGATTTGGCTGAAATGCTGCAGGCGAATCTGTCAGCGGGCCGGTTGCGGTTCACCACCGATTACGACGACGCCGCCGAATTTGCCGACGTTCACTTCCTCGGCGTGGGCACACCTCAGAAGAAGGGTGAGTACGGGGCGGATCTGCGCCACGTGCAGGCCGTGATCGACGAGCTTGTTCCCCGGCTGACGCGGTCCTCGGTGATTGTGGGAAAGTCCACGGTGCCCGTAGGCACGGCTGCTGAACTGGCGTGCCGTGCCCGGAGCCTCGCACCGGCGGGTGTTGACGTCGAAATCGCCTGGAACCCTGAGTTTCTCAGGGAGGGTTATGCGATCCACGACACGCTGCACCCGGACCGCATCGTCGTGGGTGTGCAACAGGATTCGACACGGGCTGAAGCCGCGCTGCGCGCCCTCTATGAGCAATTGCTCGATGACGGGACGCCTTTTCTGCTGACCGACCTGCAGACGGCTGAGCTGGTGAAGGTCTCGGCCAACGCCTTCCTGGCCACCAAGATCTCGTTCATCAACGCCATTTCCGAAGTGTGCGAGGCGGCGGACGCTGACATCGTATTGCTGGCTGACGCACTCGGCCATGACCCGCGCATCGGACGCCGATTTCTCAATGCCGGTCTCGGATTCGGGGGTGGCTGCCTGCCGAAGGACATCCGGGCATTCATGGCCCGGGCCGGCGAACTGGGAGCCAGTCATGCGCTGACATTTCTGCGCGAGGTGGACAGCATCAACATGCGGCGGCGGACTCGGATGGTTGAGTTGGCGACCGCGGCCTGCGGTGGATCCCTGCTGGGCGCCAACATTGCGGTGCTCGGTGCGGCATTCAAGCCGGATTCCGACGATGTGCGTGACTCGCCGGCACTGAACGTCGCCGGCATGCTGCAACTCAACGGTGCCGCGGTCAATGTGTACGACCCCAAGGCGATGGACAATTCGCAGCGGCTGTTCCCGACGCTGAACTACTCGACCTCGGTGTGGGAGGCCTGTGATCGGGCCGACGCCGTCATGGTGCTCACCGAGTGGCAGGAGTTCGTCGACCTCGATCCACATGCATTGGCGGCCACGGTGCGTTCCACGGTGGTCGTCGATGGACGCAACTGTCTTGATGCCGATCGCTGGACGAACGCCGGCTGGCAGCACTACGCCCTCGGGCGCAAGCTGGGCCGGCGGATGACGAGGAGTTGAGCTGTGCGCGTCGCAATCGTCGCCGAGTCGTTCCTGCCCAATGTCAATGGCGTGTCCAATTCGGTGCTGCGGGTCCTCGAGCATCTGCGCGCCAATGGCCATGAGGCCCTTGTCATTGCACCGGATAATCCCCGCGGCGAATCCCCAGCGGCGCGTGTCCACGAAGGGGTGCGCGTTCACCGGGTTCCGGCCGTCATGCTTCCAAAGGTGGCCTCGCTGCCGCTGGGTCTGCCGATGCCGCGAATACTGCGAGTGTTGCGCGGGTTTGATCCGCACGTCGTGCATCTGGCCTCGCCTGCACTACTGGGCTACGGCGGACTGCTGGCCGCACGCCGCCTCGGGGTTCCGACGGTCGCCGTCTATCAGACCGATGTCGCCGGTTTCGCCGCCAGTTACGGGCTACCGCTGGCCGCCAGGCCGGTGTGGGGGTGGATGCGGCAGCTGCACTCCCGGGCCGACCGGACCCTGGCTCCTTCGGCCGCGGCCATCGACGACCTTGAGGCCCACGGTGTTCCGAGGGTTCACCACTGGCCGCGCGGGGTGGACATCACCGGGTTCGCGCCATCTCATCGCGACGAGATGTTGCGCCGGACCTGGTCACCCGATGGCAAGCCGATAGTCGGGTTCGTCGGAAGGTTGGCCCCCGAGAAACACCTGGATCGTCTCGCAGCGCTGGCCCGTCGCACTGATGTTCAACTGGTCATCGTCGGAGACGGTATCGAGAAGGACAGGCTGCAATCAGCTCTGCCATCGGCGATCTTCACCGGAGCGCTCTACGGGCCTCAGTTGGCGACCGCCTACGCCAGCATGGATGTGTTCGTGCACCCCGGTGAGCATGAGACCTTCTGCCAGGCTGTCCAGGAGGCGTTGGCGTCGGGCGTTCCGGTTGTCGCACCGGATGCCGGCGGCCCACGCGATCTCGTCGTGCCCTTCCGCACCGGCCTGCTGAACGCGCCGGATCGCTTCGAATCGCTGCTGAGCGAGTCCGTCGATCACCTGCTGGCCGAGCGCCCCCGCTACTCGGAGGCCGCCCGGCGCAGTGTCATCGGGCGCACCTGGCCGCAGATATGCGCCCGGTTGGTCGAGCACTACCAGGCCGTAAGGAATGAACGGCGCGCGCTGCCGGCAGACGCCCGGGCGGCCTGAGGCGGGATCGTTCTCTAAACTGATCTCATCCACGACAGAGATGAGATCCGCAATGACAACCGGACGACGCTTTTACGGTGCATTCGGCGCCTTCGCGCTCGCGATATCAGCGATTCCGCTGACGGCATGGATCTCGCCTGCAGTGAGCAGCGCCGAGGATGACTGCGACTTCAATTACTTCCTGAACACTGTCACCAACCAGTGCCAGTTCTGCGATACCGCCTACATGTACTGGAATTACGAGGCGAATCTGTGCCTGGTGGACGACGTCACGCCCTATGTTGATCCGATTCTCGGACCGGTGGGCCCTGTCGGAGTTGGACCTGATCCGGTCCTGGGACCTGTCGGTCCGGTCGGAGTCGGTGGGGTTGGCCCGGTGGTGGGACCGGTAGGTCCGGTCGGGGTTGGTGGCCTGGGTCCCGTAGCGGGACCTGTCGGGCCGGTCGGCGTCGGCCGACGGTAGCGCCGGGCTAGATGCCGGTCGCTACTTACTTGCGGCCGGTCCGCCTCAGCAGGTACTGCAGCCAACGCACGTCGATCAACATGCCTTCAAGGTATGGACGAAAATTAAGGCCGCGCGCCTCTGGAGCTAACGCGTCGCTAAGAAGTCTTGCCAGAGCGTCATTAGATTCGCCACTGCCGAGTGCGACATCAGCGGCGCGGCCGGCCGGCGAACGCCAGTACCAGTCCGGCGATGGCGATGATCGGCCCGAGCACCGACCATGTCGTGGTGTTGCTCATCGGACTGCCCTGGACCGCCCCGAACCCCTGCAGGGTGAACAGGATTCCGAACAGTGTCAGCACAATCCCGATGACCAATGTTGTCGTACGCATGGCGCATTCCTTCCGGGCCCCGGCGGGCGGTCCCCACGCCGGAATCGTACTGCTCTGTGACTCATCTCCCTTACGCGTGTGCCT
>NZ_JBPCSX010000063.1:0-4917 GCF_051006775.1 Mycobacterium sp. | reverse complement strand
GACGACGATCACCGATCTGGCGCCGGCGTTGATAACACCGTTCATTCAGGCTGCTGGTGATCTGACCGCTATCTGGTATGAGGCGCAGGATCCGGAGTCGGATTACACGGCGATACCTGCGGATCTTCCGCTGGTTGATGCTTTGGCCGTGTTGGCGCGGTGGGCGGTGTTGCAGGCCGACCCGAATCAGGCACTTGGTGGTGCCGCGTCTGGTGAGGTGTTTTAAACGTCTCGGGACACGGTGGCGATTAACGCTAAGGCCGAGGGTGTGAAGTGGGTTCGGTTGGCGTCGCCGAATGCGTGCGGGTTTTGCCGCCTGCTGGCTGTCCGTGCCCATACCGACACCAAAGGGCATAACGGATGCTCCTGCACTGCCGTTCCTGTGCGGAAGGGCGACTATGTTGCCCCCGATTATGTGCAGCAGTGGAAACAGGACTACTACCAAGCCAAGAAACTCGCGGCGAACAAAACCACAGGTTCTATCGCTAATGAGATGGATTACCTGCCTGGCGGGCGCCGGTACAAAGCTCCAATTATTCCCGCGCCGGTGAACTTGGATGTTCCCGCCGCCAATTGATCGTCCCTGACCGAACCGGTTGGGGTTAACCCGAAACGGGGAAATTGTTATGTCCGAAGATGCTGCAGCTGCTACCGAGGCGACCGAAACGGCGGCCGAGGTTGATAACCAGCGATCCAACCCGAATGAACTCCCAGCCGATCACCCTTTGGTGAAGACGCTGGCGGTTCAGAAGGCTGAAATCAAAGAACTCAAATCCCGGGCCGCGAGGCTGACGGAAATTGAGGAAGCGCAGAAAACCGATGCGGAGAAGTTCGCGGATCGGATTTCCAAAGCTGAAGCCGAAGTGCTGTCGGTGCCGTCGAAGGTGTCCGAGGCGTTGAAGTCTCACCTTGTTGCGTTGCATGAGATTTCTGATGAGGACGCTGAGCTGTTCCTTACGGCCGTTGAGCCGGAAACTCTGCTCAAGCAGGTGGCGCGGCTCGTCGGACAGAGCAAGCAGAAAAGAACAAACACGGTGCCCCGTGAGGGTTCCACCCCAGAATCAGCCGGCTCTGATGAGGCCGCGTTTGCACGCGAACTGTTCAGCAGCTAACCCTATTTAGGAGAAATTATGTCCAGCTCTCTCGCTTCATCGGCGTTCAGCCTTCCCAAGCATCTCGCTTCGGGTATCTGGAAGAAAGCCGCTTACGGTTCGACCATCACCACGCTGTCCGGTGCTGAGCCGCAGCTGTTCGGTCAGACGCAGATCATGACGTTCACGACGCGGCCGAAGGCTGAGTTCGTCGCTGAAGGCGCATCGAAGACCGGCACTGATGCCGGGTTCGGCACCAAGACTGTCACCCCGAAGAAGGTTCAGGTGACGATGCGGTTCAACGAGGAAGTTGTGTGGGCCGATGAGGACTACCAGCTCGGTGTGCTGTCGCTGCTCTCCGAGGAGATCGGCATGTCGTTGGCTCGCGCCCTGGATCTCGGCATCTACCACGCGATCAACCCGCTGACCGGTGTCGCACTGTCCGGTTCTCCGGAGAAGATCGTTGATACCACGAACGTGGTGGAGATCGACGACAACGGTGTCCCCACCCAGAACACCCCGGCCGGCGCGGACCTTGAGGTTGAGGCCGCTGCAGGTTTGGTCATCGCGAACAACTACATCCCGAACGGTATCGCTCTGGATCCGTCGTATGCGTGGCGCCTGGCCACCGCACGGTATGCGGATGGCCGCAAGAAGTACCCGGATCTCGGTCTGGGTGTCGCGGTGTCATCGTTTGAGGGCCTGAACGCGTCGGTGTCGACCACCGTGTCGGCTCCCGAGGCTGCTGTTTCTGGTGGCGCTTACGCCAGCGAGAACAACAACTACAAGGCCATCCTGGGCGACTTCAACCAGATCCGTTGGGGTGTTCAGCGCAACATTCCGGTGGAGCGCATCAGCTTCGGTGACCCGGACGGCCTGGGCGACCTGAAGCGGAAGAACCAGATCGCACTCCGGGCAGAAGTTGTGTTCGGCTGGGCAATCATGGACCTGGACGCTTTCGCGGTCATTCAGAACGCTATCTCCGAGTAACGATGCCGCGGTACCGCACCCAGTCGGGTGTTGTGGTCAATCTTCCGGAGGGCGCGGCGGCACGGATTGGCGGGTTAACCCCCGTCGAAGCCGTGCCGCCGGCTCCGGAACCTGCCCCACGTCGGGGTGGCCGCAAGAAACGCGAACCTTCTCCCACTAGCGAAAGCTGATCATGCCGGCTGTCTGGATCGACCCCAGCGATCTGGCCCCGTTTGCTGAGATTGAGCAGACGAAGGCCGAAGCGATGATCGCTGATGCGATGGCGATGGCCCGTCAGGTCGCTCCGTGTATCACTGACACTGATTTTCCGTATCCGGATGCCGCGTTGGCGGTCATTCGTGGCGCGATTTTGCGGTGGAATGATGCGGGTACTGGGGTTCGTACTCAGTCGTCGGAGACGGTTGGTCCGTTCAATTTTTCGGAGTCGTATCAGCAGACTCAGCGCAGGGCTTTGTTTTTCCCTTCGGAGATCAATGCGCTGAAGCGTTTGTGTGAGGATGCGTCTACGTCGCGTGCGGCGTGGTCGTATGACACGCAGAATTGTGCGACGTGGACGTTGTGGCATGCGGAGACGTGTTCGGTGTATTTCGGTTCGCCGGATTGTTCGTGTGGCGCGATCTTGAATGGGATGCCTGTTCCGCCGGAGGTTACGGCGGCGACGGGTAACACCGGTGCGACTGGCCCGCAGGGTCAGCGTGGCATTCCGGGCCCGCAGGGCGACACTGGTGCTCGCGGAGCCACCGGACCGCAGGGCCCGCGTGGAGCTCAGGGCATTCCTGGTGATACTGGGGCTACCGGTGATACGGGCCCCCGTGGCATTCAGGGCGTTGCCGGTGCCACCGGGCGTGCTGGTTCGACCGGACCTGAAGGCCCTGCCGGTCCTCGCGGGTTGCAGGGCTTGGCCGGTGTCGACGGATCCGATGGCGCTACCGGTGCCACGGGCGCGACTGGGCCTGCGGGCCCGACTGGTGCGGCTGGTGTTTCTGGTTCGCGTGGCATTCAGGGCTTGACCGGTCCCACGGGGCCTGCCGGCGCGACTGGTGCTCGCGGAACCGCGGGAGCTGTCGGCGCCACCGGGGCCACGGGCGATACCGGGCCGAAGGGTGATACCGGTGAGCGGGGCCCGCAAGGTTTGGGCGGCGCTGTCGGTTCCCGCGGCGCCACCGGAACCACCGGCCCCACCGGGCCCACCGGACCGATCGGTGAGACCGGCCCTGGCGGCGCCTCCTACGAGCTGATCGCGGAAGAACTTTCCGGTGTTCAGGACGGCGTCAACGACGTATTCACCATCACACAAATCCCGGCACCCAACCAGGCTGTCCAGGTGTTCCGAAACGGACTCCTTGAGATCCCTGTCGTGTGCTACGCGGTGGCCGACGACATGGTCACCTTCACCACCCCGCCCCTAGCCGATGACGTTCTGACCGTGATCTATCAGAGAGAGACATAAACAATGACGCAAACCACCATCAATGGCGCAACTCAGATCCGCGCCGCATCGGTCACTTCTGACCGCCTTGTCGACAACACCGTCGCCGACGGGAAGCTTGCCGAAAGCTACCTGAAGGTTGATGGCACCCGTGCCATGAACGGCAACCTCGACCTGGACGGCAACAAGATCGTCTACGTCGGCACCCCGACTGACACCAACGACGCCGCCACGAAGGGCTACGTCGACGGCTTGATCCAGGGCTTCGACTGGAAGGCATCTGTTCGTGCCGCGTCGGCCGCTAACGGCACCCTGTCGTCGGCGTTCAAGAACGGCTCCGTCATCGACGGTGTCACGCTGGAGACCGGCGACCGGATTCTGATTAAGGATCAGACGACCGCGTCGGAGAACGGTATCTACACCGTCAACGCTAACGGTGCCCCGACCCGCACCGATGACGCCAACGACAACTCCGACTTCACCGCCGGCCTCACTGTGTTCGTGTCCGAGGGCACCCTGTACGGGAACAGCTCGTGGACGATCACCACCAACGATCCGATCGACGTCGGTACCAGCGCGGTTGTGTTCACCCAGGTTGCTGGTGGTTCGCTGTACACCGCCGGTGACGGCCTGACCCTGACCGGTTCGGCGTTCTCGGTTACGGCCGCTGATGCGTCCCTGTCGGTCGGTCTGTCCGGTGTTCAGGTCGCACTCGGCGACGGCTCCCTGGAAGTTGATGGCGGGCTGAAGGTTGTCTCGGGCACCGCCGGCGATGTGTACATCGCTGACGCGTCCGGCACTCTGACCCCGACCACCCTGTCCGGTGATGTTCAGAACGTCAGCGACACCGGTGGTGTGGAGCTCGCGCCCGCGATTGCCCGGATCGCGCAGTTCCGTGTTCGGGAAACTCCGTCGGGTTCGATCAACGGATCGAATACCACGTTCCTGCTGGCGGATATGCCGCAGGGCAACACCGAGCAGGTGTTCCTGAACGGTCTGCTCCAGGAGCCCGGTAGCGGTAACGACTACACGATCGCCGGGATTGAGATCACCATGGCCGACGCACCGGTCGCTGGTGACCGCCTGCGTGTCTGCTACATCGTCGCCCCGTCCTGATAACGCAGAACTGATCGGAAGGACAGCATGGCCCGGACAGAGTTAACCGGTAAGCAGATCAAGGATTCGTCTGTCGATCTGACCGTCGATGTCACTGGCGTTCTGCCAGTGGCAAATGGCGGTACCGGCTCTGACACCCTTACCGTCAACAACCTGTTGGTCGGTAATGGGTCTGGTGCGCTCCAGACCATTGCGCCTGGAGCCACCGGGGCCATGCTGACCTCCACCGGTACCACCTGGTCATCGCAGAACACGCGTGGCGCCGCCAACGGTTTGGCATCGTTGGATGCC
>NZ_JBPCSX010000062.1:0-29101 GCF_051006775.1 Mycobacterium sp. | reverse complement strand
CTTCACGATCGGCGGGTAGGGGGGCGTGCGGGTGCGGGGGCGTGCGGGTAGGGGGGCGTGCGAGTGCGGGGGGCGTGCGAGTGCGGCGGGGTGCGCAGGTGCCGCGGGTACTGCTGGAAGATCAGAGCTTGCTGAATGCCTGGGCCAGCGCGGACTTCTTGTTGGCGGCCTGGTTCTTGTGGATGACACCCTTGGTGGCGGCCTTGTCCAGCTTGCGGCTGGTAGCGACGAGCAACTCGCCGGCCTTGTCCTTATCGCCCTCGGAAGCGGCGGAGCGGAATGCGCGGATCGCGGTGTGCAGCGAGGACTTCACCGACTTGTTGCGCAGCCGACGGCGCTCGTTGGTGAGGATTCGCTTCTTCTGCGACTTGATGTTGGCCACGCGTCAGTTCCTTAAATGGTCAAAAGCTGGTCTTGTATGCCGGGGCGAGCTGCCCTCACAGCGTCCTGCGAGAATACCAGCATGGGTGCTCCAGACCCAAAGTGGAGACCTTCGGCCTGCGAAAACGGGGATTCTGATGCAGCATGTGACCCGTGACTTCAGCTAGCGGCACCCGGGGCGGCACCCCGCCCGTGCTCGACGACGCCGAGATCTTCGGCGGCTACAGCGACCTCGGGCCCTACTCGGCCGCGTTCGACGAGATGTTCGACCGTCAGGGGCGGGTCAGAGCTCCCTACCGGGGCATCTATTCCGAGCTCGCCCCCACCAACGGCGAAGAGCTGAGCGGCCGCGCCGACGCACTGGGCCGGGCCTTTGTCGATCAGGGCATCACCTTCGCCCTTTCCGGGCAGGAGGAGCGGCCGTTCCCGCTGGACCTGGTGCCTCGGGTGATCTCGGCGGCGGAATGGTCGAAGCTCGAAGCCGGTATCACCCAGCGGGTGGTCGCCCTGGAGCGCTTCCTCGACGACATCTACGGCGACCAGGCGATCCTGCGCGACGGGGTGCTGCCGCGCCGGCTGGTCACCTCCTGCGAGCACTTTCACCGTGAGGCCGCCGGAATCAGCCCGCCCAACGGGGTTCGCATCCATGTGGCGGGTATCGACATCGTCCGGGACGCCCAGGGCATCTTCCGGGTGCTGGAGGACAACCTGCGCTCCCCGTCCGGGGTCTCCTATGTGATGGAGAACCGCCGGGTGATGACCCGGGTGTTCCCGAACCTGTTCGGCACGCACCGCGTCCGCTCGGTCGACGACTACCCGTCACACCTACTGCGCGCGCTGCGCAACGCGGCGGCCACCAACGAGTCCGATCCGACCGTCGTGGTGCTCACACCCGGACCGTTCAACTCGGCCTACTTCGAACACTCCCTGCTGGCCCGTCAGATGGGTGTCGAACTCGTCGAGGGGCCCGATCTGTTCTGTCGCGACAACATCGTCTACATGCGCACCACCGAGGGTGAGCGACAGGTCGACGTCATCTATCGCCGGATCGACGACGAGTACCTCGACCCCATGCAGTTCCGGCCGGACTCGGTGCTCGGGGTGGCCGGCGTTCTCAACGCCGCCCGGGCCGGCAACGTGGTGATCTCCAGTGCGGTCGGCAACGGTATCGGCGACGACAAGCTGGTCTACACCTATGTGCCCACCATCATCGAGTACTACCTCGGCGAGAAGCCGCTGCTGGCCAATGTCGACACGCTGCGGTGCTGGCTCGACGAGGAACGCGTCGAGGTGCTCGACCGGCTCGACGAACTGGTCATCAAACCGGTCGAGGGATCCGGCGGTTACGGAATCGTGTTCGGCCCCAGCGCAACCGAGAAGGAACTGGCGGCGGTCCGCAAGAAGATCATCGCCGATCCGCGCGGTTGGATCGCCCAGCCGGTGGTGCAACTCTCGACGGTGCCGACCAAGGTCGGTGACACCCTGACGCCCCGGCATGTCGACCTGCGCCCGTTCGCGGTCAACGACGGCGAGAAGGTGTGGGTGCTGCCGGGCGGCCTGACCCGCGTCGCGCTCACCAAAGGCTCACTGGTGGTCAACTCCAGCCAGGGTGGCGGATCCAAGGACACCTGGGTGCTCGCCTCCCGCACCTCGGCCGCGGTGCGAGAACTCTCCGCTGCCCAGGTGGTGCGCAGTCTGCCGCGCTCGCCGATGTCCGCCGCCGACCTGCATCCGCTGCAGCAGCAGCCGCTTGCCGGTCAGCAGCAACAGCAACAGCAACAGCAGCAGCAGGCCGCACAAGACGGGGAGGTCTGCTGATGCTCGCCCGCAACGCCGAAGCGCTGTACTGGATCGGCCGCTATGTCGAACGTGCCGATGACACCGCCCGCATTCTGGATGTCACGGTTCACCAGCTGCTCGAGGATTCCAGCGTCGACCCCGACCACGCCTCCCGAATCCTGTTGGACGTCATGGGAATCGAACCGCCGGCGTCTCGGCTGGACATGTGGTCGCTGACGGATCTGGTCGCATTCAGCCGCGGGGTGCCGGGAGGGTGCTCGATCGTCGACACCATCAGCGCCGCCCGGGAGAATGCCCGCTCGGCCCGCGAGGTCATCTCCAGCGATATGTGGGAGTGCCTCAACACCACCTACAACGCCATGCCCGAACGCGAGCGCGCGGCTCGGCGACTCGGACCGCACGAATTCTTCACCTTCATCGAAGGTCGCGCCGCGATGTTCGCCGGACTGTCGGACTCCACGCTGTCCCGTGATGACGGTTACCGCTTCCTGGTCCTCGGCCGCGCGCTGGAACGGGTCGACATGACGATGCGGTTGCTGCTGTCGCGGGTGGGGGACAGCGCGTCCTCACCGGCCTGGGTCAGCGTGCTGCGTGCCGCCGGCGCCCACGACACCTATCTGCGCACCCACCGTGGCGTGCTCGACGCCAACCGGGTCGTCGAGTTCATGCTGTTGGATCGGTTGTTCCCCCGGTCGGCGTTCTACTCGCTCAAACTGGCCGAGCACAGCCTCGACGAGTTGATGAAGAGCCCGGCGCATCGGGCCGGGCCGGGCACGGAAGCCCGCAGGCTACTCGGCCGGGCCCGCAGTGAGTTGGAGTTCGTCCGTCCCGGCGCCCTACTGGAATCCCTGGAGGAACGACTCGCGGGCCTGCAGATCACCTGCCGCGATGTCGGCGAAGCCCTTGCGCTGCAGTACTTCCGGCCGACGCTGTGGGTGGCCTGGTCGGATGCCGGCCAGGCAGACGAACTGGTCTTTGAGGCGGGGGAGCTCTGATGTGGCGGATGCGTGTGGTGCACGAGACCGGGTACGCATACAAGGGGCCGGTGACCGCGTCCTATAACGAGGCCCGGCTCACTCCGCGGTCGGATTCCCGGCAGAACGTCATCATCAACCGCGTCGAAACCGCGCCGGCCACCCGGTCGTACCGCTACGTCGATTACTGGGGCACGCTGGTGACCGCCTTCGACCTGCACGCCCCGCATATCGAGTTGGAGGTCACCTCCTCCTCGGTGGTGGAGACCGACAAGCCCGAACCGCTGACCAAGGCGCTCGACTGGAACGGGGTGCGGTCCAGCGCGGTCGCTGACCGGTATCACGAGTACCTCATTCCGACCGGGCACACCCCGGCCAGCAAGCGGATCGGCCGGGTTGCCGGCCAGCTGGCCAAGGGGAATGAACCCCGGGAGGCGGTGCTCGGGGCGGTCGACTGGGTGCGCAGTCAGGTCACGTACACCCCCGGCAGCACCGGTGTGCACTCATCGGGCCTGGATGCGCTCAAGGAGGGGCAGGGGGTCTGTCAGGACTTCGCGCACCTGACCCTGATCCTGTTGCGGGCCTTGGGTATACCGGCCCGCTACGTGTCGGGCTATCTGCACCCCAAGGACGACGCGGAAATCGGTGAAGCGGTCCAGGGCGAGAGTCACGCCTGGATCCAGGCCTGGACCGGCGCCTGGTGGAACTATGACCCGACCAATGACACCGGCATCAACGAGCAGTACGTCAGCGTCGGATACGGCCGCAGCTACGCTGACGTGGCGCCCCTGAAGGGTATCTATCTGGGGCAGGGGTCCAGCGATCTGGACGTGGTCGTCGAGATGACCAGACTGGCTTAAACCGACACCTTCAGCAGGTCGTCGCCCAGCTCCACCCGGCCGCTGAACTCGGCGGCGGCCAGCGCGCGCCACTGGTCCTCCTGACCGGGCACCAGTGCCGGGACGTAATGGGTGAGCACCAGGGTGTCCACCCCGGCCCGCGCCGCGGTACCCGCGGCCTGCTCCACCGATGAGTGGTAGTCGAGAATGTCCCGAATCCGCTGCACGGGCATCTGCTCGACCAGATCCTTGCGAATCACGGTGTGCACCAGAACGTTTGCACCGCTGGCAAGTTCGTCCAGGGTGGCACACGGTACGGTGTCCCCGGCCAGCACCACCGATGCTCCCGGTGCATGGATCCGGAAGGCGATCGAGGGTTCGACCGGCCGGTGGTCGGTGGGGGCGACGGTGATTCGCACGTCATCGCTGTTCCACACCAGACCTTCGACATGTTCCTGGACGTCCAGCGCCGGCGGCTCGGTGATGTCCGCATGGTGGCCGATGCGATAGGAGATGTCGGGGGCCAGCGCGGCGAGGATGGAATCCACCACCGCCCTGGTGCCCGGTGGGCCGATGATCGGCAGCGGGGCAGGGCCGAAACTGGTGATCCATCGGGTGGTGATCACGTCGGCCAGATCGGTGATGTGGTCGCTGTGCAGGTGGGTCAGCAGCAGGGCGGTGAGTCCGTTGGCCTGCACGCCGGCCGCGGCCAAGCGCATCAGCACCCCCCGCCCGCAGTCCACCAGGAAGGCCGCCCCCGCGGCCTGCACCAGGGTCGAGGGCCCGGCGCGGTTCGGGTCGATCATCGGGCTGCCGGTGCCGAGCAGGGTTACGTCCATCTGCACTGTCTTACTCCTGAGGTTTCACTCGCGGTCGGGCGGGGCGTTGTCGCCCGACGTGAGAGTTGTCGCCCGACGTGAGATCGGTCACGGGAACTGCGGGACTAGCTCCAGGAGTACTCGGTGCGCAGCCGGGTGGCGATGATCTCGAACGTCGGGTGGTCCAGGATCGCGCCCTCCCGACGGATGCCCTCCTCGGGCACATCCAGGACCCGGTCCAGCCGTACCCAGCTGGGCCGGCCTTGGCCATCTCCATAACCGGAGTCCCAGTCGCCGGAGCCGATACCCACCCAGGTCGCGTCATCGGCGTGATGAATCTGGCTGGACAGCATCAGACCCAGCAGGGTCCGGCTCTCCCGACCGACTACCAGGACCGGGCGATCCTTGCCGCGGGTGGGGTCATCCTCGAAGACGACCCAGGTCCAGACGATCTCCCCGGGATCGGCCTGGCCGTCCAGGTCTGGCGCGTACTGGACCCGGCGGGCCCGGTGCGCGGTGGGTGAACTGCTGTCGGTGACCGGCCGGCCGGAGGTGATCGCGATGGGCTGATCGAAGACCGGGCCGCCGATGATGGCTTCCAGGCCCATCCGGAGGCCCTGCTGGATGGTCCGCTGAACGCCCTGCGGCTCCTGAAGTTGACGCAGCAATTTGGGGGCCTCGTTGAACACCAGGTGCTCGGTGCCCCTCAGAATCTGCTGAAACGTCTTCCACTGCGACGCCATGTGCCCGAGCATAGGCGAGCCGGAGAACTCCGCGGCCGCGCCGATTGTGTGACGACGGCGCCGCCTGGATACCCTGGAGCCACCCCACGACGGTTCACCAGGAGATTCCCATCAGCAGTTTCGCCGACCAGACCTTCACCGCGCCGGCGCAGATTCGAAACTTCTGCATCATCGCCCACATTGATCACGGCAAGTCGACGCTGGCCGATCGGATGCTGCAGCTGACCGGTGTGGTCGCCGAGCGCGATATGCGGGCGCAGTACCTGGATCGGATGGATATCGAACGCGAGCGCGGGATCACCATCAAGGCGCAGAACGTCCGGCTGCCCTGGACGGTGTCCGCCGGCGAGGATGCCGGTGATCAGGTGGTCCTGCACCTCATCGACACTCCCGGTCACGTCGACTTCACCTACGAGGTCTCCCGCGCGCTGGAGGCCTGCGAGGGTGCGGTGCTACTGGTCGACGCCGCCCAGGGCATCGAGGCTCAAACCCTGGCCAAC
Organism: Mycobacterium sp.; assembly: GCF_051006775.1. Taxonomy (GTDB): domain Bacteria; phylum Actinomycetota; class Actinomycetes; order Mycobacteriales; family Mycobacteriaceae; genus Mycobacterium. Next base: position 23,046 of record NZ_JBPCSX010000062.1, on the reverse strand, counting down.
CTCTACCTGGCGCTGGATCGCGACCTGACGATCATCCCGGTGCTCAACAAGATCGACCTGCCCGCCGCCGACCCGGAGCGCTACGCCGCTGAGTTGGCCCACATCATCGGTTGCGAACCCTCCGAGGTGCTGCGGGTGTCCGGCAAGACCGGTGAGGGAGTGGCGGAACTGCTCGACGAGGTTGTGCGCAAGGTCCCCGCACCCACCGGCGACGCCGATGCGCCCGCCCGGGCGATGATCTTCGACTCGGTGTACGACATCTATCGGGGCGTGGTCACCTATGTTCGCGTCGTCGACGGCAAGATCACGCCGCGCGAGAAGATCAAGATGATGTCGACCGGCGCCACCCACGAATTGCTCGAGGTCGGCATCGTCTCCCCGGAGCCCAAACCCACCGTCGGCCTCGGCGTCGGCGAGGTCGGCTATCTCATCACCGGGGTGAAGGACGTCCGGCAGTCCAAAGTCGGCGACACCGTCACCAGTGCCCGTCACGGCGCCACCGAGGCACTCACCGGATACCGCGAGCCCAAGCCGATGGTCTACTCCGGCCTGTATCCCGTTGACGGGTCGGACTATCCGAACCTGCGGGAGGCACTGGACAAGCTTCAACTCAATGACGCCGCGCTGACCTACGAGCCGGAGACCTCGGTGGCGCTGGGCTTCGGCTTCCGGTGTGGCTTCCTCGGCCTGCTGCACATGGAGATCACCCGGGAACGCCTCGAGCGGGAGTTCGACCTCGATCTCATCTCGACGGCGCCCAACGTGGTCTATCGGGTGATCGCCGAGGACGGCGCCGAGAAGGTCGTGACGAACCCCTCGGACTGGCCCGACGGCAAGATGCGGGAGATCTACGAGCCGATCGTCAAGTGCACGGTGATCTCCCCGAGCGAGTTCATCGGCACCATCATGGAGTTGTGCCAGTCCCGCCGCGGCGAACTCGGCGGCATGGACTACCTGTCCCCGGAGCGGGTCGAGTTGCGCTACACGATGCCGATGGGGGAGATCATCTTCGACTTCTTCGACGCGCTGAAGTCGCGCACCCGCGGTTACGCCAGCCTCGATTACGAGGAGGCCGGCGAACAGGAGGCCGCACTGGTCAAGGTCGACATCCTGCTGCAGGGCGAGGCGGTGGACGCCTTCAGTGCGATCGTCCACAAGGACTCCGCTCAGGCCTACGGCAACAGGATGACCGTGAAGCTCAAGGATCTGATTCCGCGCCAGCAGTTCGAGGTGCCCATCCAGGCTGCCGTGGGCTCCAAAATCATTGCCCGCGAGAACATTCGGGCCATCCGCAAGGACGTGCTCGCCAAGTGCTACGGCGGCGACATCACCCGTAAGCGCAAGCTGCTGGAGAAGCAGAAGGAGGGCAAGAAGCGGATGAAGACCATCGGCCGGGTCGATGTCCCGCAGGAGGCCTTCGTCGCCGCCCTGTCCAGCGAGTCGGCCGGTGACAAGTCCGGCGACAAGTCGCGGAAGTAGGCGGTCCATCAAGGCATGGGCCGTTTTCGCGGTGGTTGTGTGCGCCGCGGCGGGCTGTTCGTCCACCGTCGACGGCGTGGCGCGCCGCCAGTACTCTCCGGCCGCCGCACTGATCGAGGCACTGCCCACCGCTGACGAGGTGTCGATGGCCGTCGGCAACCCACTTGATGCGCCCGGCCCGCCGAAGGTCGGCTCGATCTCCGTTCTTCCCAACGGGATTCGAACCAGCGATGACGCCACCCCACTGGACTGCCTCGGTGCGGTCACGCCGTTGATGCGGGTGGTCTACGAGAGTGGGGGCGTGCAGGCGGCGGCCTGGCAGGACTACGCCCGCTTCGGTCGGGGCCTGACCGCCTCCAGTGCGGAGGCCGGTGTGGTTCTGATGGACTCCGAGGAGGCGGCCTCCCGGACCTTCGCCACGTTCGTCACCAGGTGGCGGGGATGCGACCGGACAACGGTGACGATGCACGGTCTGGAGTTGACCGTGACCGATGTGCGGGTGCTGGGCCCGGTTCTGACGGCCACCATCCTCAGCGATGCCGGCGGGGGAGAGCAGTTCCCCACCGAACATGCCGTGGGTGTGGCAGCCGACTGCATCGTCGACGTCGACATCGCGATCACCGACCCCGATCCACAACGGCGGGTGCCCGGCGCTCGGGCGGCGGATCTGGTCCGGCTGATGCTGGACAGGATCACCCAGGGACGCTGATCAGGTCGGGGAGTTGGCCGGCTGGAATCCGCCGGTGCTGTCGGCCTGCTCCTCGGCCCGGATGACGTGCACCACTGCGTTGATCAAGGCCAGGTGGGTGAACGCCTGCGGGAAGTTCCCGAGATGCCGGCCGGTCCTGGGTTCGATCTCCTCGGCATAGAGGTGCAGTGGGCTGGCGAAGGACAGCAGTCGTTCGCACAGATGTCGCGCGCGGCTCACCTCGCCGATCTCCACCAGTGCCGAAACCAGCCAGAACGAGCAGATCGTGAACGAGCCCTCCTCGCCGCTCAGACCGTCATCGGTCTCGTGCACCCGGTAGCGCAGCACCAGACCGTCCTCGGTGAGTTCGTCGGCGATCGCCAGCACGGTGGCCCGCACCCGGGGGTCATCGGACGGTAGGAACCGCAGCAGCACAACCAGCAGCAGCGAGGCGTCGAGCGCGTCGTCGCCGTAGCGCTGGGTGAAGACCCCGCGGGAGTCCACCCCGTTGGCCAGGATATCGGCCTTGATCTCATCGGCGATCGCCCGCCACTCCTGCGCGTAATCGAATGACCCTCGCAGCTCAGCGAGTTTCGCGCCGCGATCCAGTGCCACCCAGCACATCACCTTCGATGAGGTGAAGTGCTGCGGCTCACCACGAACCTCCCAGATTCCCCGGTCCGGCTCGCGCCAGTGCTTGATGGCCTCCTCGACCTGTTCCTTGAGCACCGGCCACAGCGAGTCGGAGATGTTCTCCCGTGACTTGCAGTGCAGGTAGACCGAATCCAGCATGGTCCCCCAGATGTCATGCTGCCGTTGGTTATAGGCGCCGTTGCCGATTCGGACCGGGCGGGCGCCGTTGTAGCCGGAGAGATGATTGAGTTCGCCCTCCACCAGTTCGCGTTCCCCGCCCACGGCGTACATCACCTGCAACGGGTGCTGCTCACCGTTGTTTGCTCCGGACACGTCGGCGATGAAGGAGAAGAAGTCGTCGGCCTCGCGGTCCAACCCCAGGGTGTAGAGGCCCCACAGGGCGAAGGTGGAGTCCCGCACCCAGGCATAGCGATAGTCCCAGTTGCGCACGCCCCCAGGGGTTTCCGGCAGCGAGGTGGTGCTCGCTGCCAGCAGGGCACCGGTTGGGGAGTAGGTGAGTCCCTTCAACGTCAGCGCGCTGCGTTGCAGATAGGCCCGCCACGGGTGATCGGGAAAATGCCCGACATTGATCCACTGCCGCCAGGCCTCACTGGTCTGCCACATCTTCTCAGCGGCTTCCTCATAGGTCTGCGGCGCGGGATGCTTCGACCAGGACAGCGCGACGAAGGCGTTGTCCCCCTCTTTGAGCCGGGTGCGGGCGCGCGCCTCGCGGCCTTCCAGGCCGATCCGCAGGTTGGTGGTCAGCCGCAGTTCGGGGTTGGCGTCGGGATCGGTGCGGGCGGTGGCGACCGCCTCGCCGTAGGCGTCGGCGGAGTACTCCCAGGCGGCGTTGATCCGTCCGTAGTCGAACGACGGCTCGCAGTTCATCACCACCTCGACCGTGCCGCTCACACATCGCACCGTGCGCAGCAGGATGTGTTCGGCGTCCCAGTCCATCGGGGTGCGGCGATGGGTGTTCGACCGTGCCTCCAGGTCATGCCAGGGACCCATCGCCAGTGCGTCGCGCACGATCAACCAGCCGGTCGGCGTCTGCCAGGTGGTCTCCATGATCAGGCTGCCCGGCAGATACCGGCGGGCGGCCGGCACCGTCACCCCGTACGGGCCCAGCCGGAAGTGCCCGGCCCCCCGGTCCAGGATCGCCCCGAAAACGCTGGGGGAGTCCGGCCGCGGCACGCACATCCACTCGACCGCACCGGCCGCCGATACCAGACAGGTGTTCTCGCAGTCGGACAGGAACGCGTAATCGGCGATCGGTGGGAACGGGCTGCGCGACGCCCCGGGGAGATCTGTCGCACTTTGCCTCACCGTGATCGGAACCTGGGCAACCATCCCAACATGATCGCCGCCGCGGCCCGCCGCGTCCACGGATCGGTCCAGATCGCCGATCGGGTGTCACCGGGGCATAGGCTGGCGGGGTGAACGGGTTGCTGAGCTGGTGGGACGGTGCCGAACTGTGGCTGTCCGGGCTCGGGTTCGTCTTGCAGACCGTGATCGTCATGCCGGTGGCGCTGGCCCTGGCCTATGGGATCGCGGTCGGAGCAGATGCCCTGCTGGGCCGGGGTATAGCGGCATTGGGGCGGCTGCGCAGCGATCGGGAGACGGCGCCGTGAGCGGCCTGCCCCGGTCCCGGGTCACCCTCGCGCTGGTCGCACTGCTGGTCCTCGTCGTCGTGGTGTGGCTGCTCAATCGTTGACGGCCGGTGCCCGGGTGCTCTGTTAGGCTCCCGACCGTGCTTTCGACGACCGGTTTCACCAGCGCCCAGGTGGCGTCTGCCGTCGTCTTCTGTTGTCGCTGACACCTCCCCCGTTCGCGGTCATGGAGTCAGTCGGCCTTTCTGCACGCCGAATCACCGCCATTGTCGTTGTGACGGGCCAGCCCCCGGAAATAACCCAACGAGAAAGGCCTTACCCATGACCTCCACCGCACACCGCTGGCGCACTGCCGCGGCCATCGCCGCCACCGCGACCGTACTGGCCGCCTGCAGTGGCGGCGGTGCCAGCGATGTCGCCGGCGACAGCGGCGCCAAGGATGCCGATACGACCCTGAATCTGGTTGCCTACGCGGTGCCGGAACCTGGCTGGAGCAAGATCATTCCCGCGTTCATCGCCACGCCAGCGGGTAAAGGCCTCGCCGTCACGACCTCCTACGGCGCCTCTGGCGACCAGTCCCGCGCTGTCGCCGACGGCAAGCCCGCCGACATCGTGAACTTCTCGGTCGAACCCGATGTGTCCCGGCTGGTCAAGGCCAACAAGGTGGCGGCGGACTGGAACGCCGATGTCACCAGGGGCATCCCGTTCGGCTCGGTGGTCTCGCTGGTGGTTCGCAAAGGCAACCCGAAGAACATCAAAGGCTGGGATGACCTGCTGGCACCCGGTATCGAGGTCGTCACGCCCAGCCCGCTGAGTTCGGGGTCGGCCAAGTGGAATCTGCTGGCGCCGTACGCGGCCAAGAGCAACGGCGGCCAGGATCAGCAGGCCGGTCTGGACTACGTGAGCAAGCTGGTCTCCGAGCATGTCAAGACCCGGCCTGGTTCCGGACGTGAGGCCACCGACGTATTCCTGCAGGGCACCGGCGATGTCTTGATCAGCTACGAGAACGAGGCGATCAACATTGAGCGGCAGGGTGCCGAAAAAGGGGAGATAGCGGTCGAGCACGTCAATCCGGCACAGACGTTCAAGATCGAGAACCCGGTGGCGGTGGTCAGCACCAGCGCCCACCTCGACAAGGCTGCTGCGCTGAAGAACTTCCTGTTCACCCCGGAGGGTCAGAAGATCTGGGCCGAGGCGGGCTTCCGTCCGGTCGACCCGGCCGTGGCCGGCGATTTCGCCAAGGAATTCCCGGCCCCGGAGAAGCTCTGGACCATCGCTGATCTGGGCGGATGGAAGACTGTCGATGCTGCTCTGTTCGACAAGGAGAATGGAGCCATCACGACCATCTACAAGAAGGCCACTGGATGACGGCTGCTGCCGAGCCCTACCTTCAGGCGGCCCGAGTCACCGGCGACGGTGACCCGGGCCGCCTGTCTGGGTCGCCGGCACGGCGGCGCGGCACCACCGCCGTGCGGGTGGGTGCGGCCTCGATCTGGCTGAGCCTGATCGTGCTGCTGCCGTTGGCCGCGATCGTGTGGCAGTCGGCCAAGGGCGGCTGGCATGCCTTCTGGCTGGCCGTCACCTCCAACGCCGCGCTGGACTCGTTCAAGGTCACCCTGAGCATCTCGATCGGCGTCACCATCATCAACGGTGTTTTCGGACTCCTGGTCGCCTGGGTTCTCACCCGCGATGACTTCCCGGGTAAGCGGTTGGTGGACGCGGTGATCGACCTTCCGTTCGCGTTGCCCACCATCGTGGCCAGCCTGGTGATGCTGGCGCTTTACGGTCCGCGTAGCCCGGTGAATCTGCATCTGCAGCACACCAAATGGGGCGTGGGGGTGGCGCTACTGTTCGTCACGCTGCCGTACGTGGTGCGCTCCGTGCAACCGGTGCTTCTCGAACTGGACCGGGAAGTCGAGGAGGCTGCGGCATCGTTGGGAGCCACCAACCCGATGATCTTCACCAGGGTCATCCTTCCGGCGCTACTGCCCGCACTGCTGTCCGGGGCGGGGCTGGCATTCTCCCGCGCCATCGGCGAGTTCGGGTCCGTCGTCCTGATCGGCGGTGCGGTGCCGGGGGAGACCGAAGTCTCCTCGCAGTGGATTCGTACCCTGATCGAGAACGACGACCGGACCGGTGCTGCCGCGATTTCGATTGTGCTGCTGGCCATCTCGTTCCTGGTCCTGTTCATCCTCCGCGCGGTCGGTTCGCGATCTGCCAAGCGTGAGGAACTCGCTGAATGATCCTGACGCCGTTCGTCCGCTATCTGATCCGCTACCTGGCGCTCGGCTACATACTGGTGCTGGTGGCGGTGCCGGTCGGTCTGATCCTCTGGCGGACGCTCGAACCGGGCATTGGCGCGTTCTTCGCCTCCGTCAGCACACCGGCGGCCATCTCTGCTCTACAACTTTCGCTCTTGGTTGTCGCGATCGTGGTTCCGCTGAACGTGATCTTCGGTCTGCCCACCGCGCTGGTACTGGCCCGCAACAGGTTCCGCGGCAAGTCGGTGCTGCAGGCGGTCGTCGATCTACCGTTCGCGGTGTCACCGGTGGTTGTCGGTGTTGCGTTGATCCTGCTGTGGGGAAGCGCGGGCATCTTCGGTTTCGTGCAGAACGACCTCGGCTTCAGGATCATTTTCGGTTTCCCCGGCATCGTGCTGGCGAGCATCTTCGTCACCGTGCCCTTCGTGATCCGCGAAGTCGAACCGGTGTTGCACGAACTGGGCACCGACCAGGAGCAGGCGGCGGCCACGCTGGGGGCCAACTGGTGGCAGACGTTCTGGCGGATCACCCTTCCCTCGATCCGGTGGGGGCTGACCTACGGTGTCGTTCTGACGGTTGCCCGCACATTGGGCGAGTTCGGCGCGGTGATCATGGTGGCGTCCAACATGCCCGGCCAGTCGCAGACGCTGACCCTGTTGGTCTCCGACCGATACAATCGCGGAGCGGAATACGGTGCCTACGCCATTTCCACGCTGCTGATGGCCGTCGCCGTCATCGTTCTGATCGTCCAGGTGGTTTTGGATTCCCGGCGCGCCAAGGCGATTGAGCAGTGAGGGGTGAATCCATGACCGTCCAGAATGCGATCGTCGTCGCGGGCGCCAGTAAGCGCTACGGCGACTTCGCCGCTCTCGACAACGTCGACTTCGTGGTGCCGACGGGGTCACTGACGGCGCTGCTGGGCCCCAGCGGAAGCGGAAAGTCGACCCTGCTGCGTGCTATCGCCGGACTCGATCAGCCCGACAGCGGCTCGATTGTCATCAACGGTCAGGATGTCACCCATGTGCCGCCGCAGCGTCGGGAGATCGGATTCGTCTTCCAGCATTACGCCGCGTTCAAGCACCTCACGGTGCGGGATAACGTCGCCTTCGGGCTCAAGATTCGCAAGCGGCCGAAGGCGGAGATCAAGGAGAAGGTCGACAATCTGCTCGAGGTGGTCGGCCTCGCCGGTTTCCAGAGCCGCTATCCCAACCAGCTGTCCGGCGGTCAGCGCCAGCGCATGGCATTGGCTCGCGCGCTTGCGGTTGACCCGCAGGTGCTCCTTCTCGACGAACCGTTCGGTGCGTTGGACGCCAAGGTGCGCGAAGACCTGCGGGCCTGGCTTCGCCGCCTGCACGATGAGGTTCATGTCACCACGGTGCTGGTCACCCACGATCAGGCCGAGGCACTCGACGTCGCCGACCGGGTGGCGGTTCTCAATAAGGGTCGCGTCGAGCAGGTCGGTACTCCGACGGAGGTCTACGACAGCCCCGCCAACGCGTTCGTGATGTCCTTTCTGGGCACCGTCTCGACGCTCAACGGGATCCTGGTGCGGCCCCACGACATCCGGGTGGGTCGCACCCCGGAGATGGCGTTCGCCGCCGGCGACGGCACCGCGGAGACCACCGGTGTCATCCGGGCCACCATCGAGCGGATCGCCTACCTCGGCTTCGAGGTGCGGGTGGAACTGATCAGTGCGACCACCGGAGCTCCGTTCACCGCACAGATCACCCGCGGAGATGCTGAGGCGCTGGGGCTCAAGGACGGTGACACCGTCTACGTGCGGGCGACTCGGATCCCGCCGATCGCCGGGGCGGAGCAGGCGTGGGCTGATCTCCTACCGTCAAGCCCGGCTTCGAGCGACTTCACCATCTAGTCGCTGTGAGGCGGACGCGAAGATGCTCAGGCCGCTCTGCGGGCCGCGAGGGCCTGCTCGAAACGATTGAGCACGGTTGCGGCGAGTAGCGGGTGCGCCCCGAGGGGCTGCGCCATCACCGCACCCGCCGCTGCGGCCACCGCGGCAACCCGGTCGGTGATGCGCCCGTGTGCAATGAACCAGGGCGCCAGCACCACCCGCTCCGCGCCGATCCGGCGCAGTTCGGCGATGCCGTCGGTCACCGACAGTTCCGGATTGGTGGCGTGCGCCAGCCTCACCCCGGCCCAGCCGGTGCCGGGAGTCAGTGCGCCGACAACAGTGGCCGTGCTGGCATTGGCGGCGGTGTGCGACGAGCCGACCGCGACCACCAGCACCCCGGTGTCGCCGGACTGCGGGCTGACACCGACTTCGGCCAGTCTCTCCCGCAGCACCGCGATCAACTGGGGATCCTCGCCGAGGGTGTCAGCCTGGCGCACCGGGACTTTCGCGTCCGCGATCATCGCCGGGATGTCGGTGCGGGCGTGGTAGGCACTGGCCAGCAGAAGCGGGGTCACAACTGCCGGGCGATCAAGACCGGCCACCACATCGCGCAGATTCGGTTCGCTGCGTTCGCAGAACGCAACCCGGACGTCAAGCCAGGGCCGCATACGGCGGATCTGCGCGGCCACGTCGTGCGTGGTCTCAGCCGAGCGTGGGTCGGCGCTACCGTGTGCGGTGAGAACGAGGGCCGGATGGCGCAGGATGCTCACGAGATGTGCAACCCGCACTCGGTCTTGGTCTGCCCCTGCCAGCGGCCGCTGCGCGGGTCGGAACCGTCAGTCGGCTTCGCGGTGCACGGGGCACACCCGATCGACGGATAGCCCTCGTCCACAAGGGGATTGACCAGAATCCCGTTTGCGTCGATATAGGCCTGCATGTCCTCGTCGGTCCACGCCGCCAACGGGTTGACCTTCACCAGGCCGAACGTCTCGTCGAAGCTGACCAATGGCGCATTCGCCCGGGTGGGCGAGTCCACCCGCCGGATCCCGGTCACCCAGGCCGAGTAGCCGGCCAGTGCGGCACGCAGTGGAACGATCTTGCGCAACCGGCAGCATTCGCCGGGATCGCGGGAGAACAGATCCTTGCCGAATGCCTCGTCCTGCTCGGCGACGGACTGCTCCGGCACCACATTGACCACGGTGACGTCGTAGACCGCCTGCACTGCGTCACGGGTGCCGATGGTCTCGGCGAAGTGGTAGCCGGTGTCGAGAAAGAGCACATTTACTCCGGGCCGCACCTTGGCGGCCAAATCGACCAGCACCCCGTCCTGCATGTTGGAGGCCACCAGGTAATCGGAGCCGAAGTTCACATCGGTCCAGGCCAGCAGTTCCTGCGCGGACGCACCATCGAGATCGGCGGCGCCGCGGGCGGCCAGTTCGCGCAGACGGCCTTCGCTCATCGCTTCCGCCCGATGTTGCTCATCGCAGGGCCTCCTCGTCGGCGCGAACCGCCCACTCGGCGAACCGTTCTCCGGAATTGCGCTGCGCGATGAAGTTGCGTACCACCCGTTCGATGTAGTCGCCCAACTCGGTGCTGGTGACCTTGTGCTGGCGCAACTTGCGGCCGAAACCGCTGTCCAGTCCCAGGCTGCCACCGAGGTGCACCTGGAACCCCTCGACCGGACCACCCTGCCCGTCATCGCCGCCGTCGTCGACCATCTGGCCCTTGAACCCGATATCGGCCACCTGAATCCGGGCACATGAGTTGGGGCAGCCGTTGAGGTGCACGGTGACCGGCACGTCGAGTTCGGCGTTGAGGTCGGCCAGCCGTTGCTCCAGGTCTGGGACGAGAGTCTGGGCCCGCACCCGGGTCTCGGCGAAGGACAGCTTGCAGAACTCGATCCCGCTGCAGGCCATCAGGTTTCGCCGCCACTGCGACGGCGCCGACTGAAGACCCAGCGCGTTGAGCTCGGCGGTGAGCCAGTCGACCCGAGCGTCGGGGACGTCGAGTACGACCAGCTTCTGGTGCGGGGTGAACCGGATCCGGTCCGACCCGGCCTGCTCGGCCAGATCGGCGACCTTGGTCAGGATCGTGCCCGACACCCGGCCGGCGATCGGTGCGACACCGATGGCGTTGAGCCCGTTGCGAAGTCGCTGAACGCCGACGTGGTCGACGGGCCGGACGGTCGGCGCGGGGGCGGGGCCGTCGATCAGCGGCCGCTTGAGGTACTCGGTCTCGAGAATTGCGCGGAATTTTTCCACGCCCCAATCCTTGACCAGGAACTTCAGCCGGGCCTTGGCGCGCAGCCGCCGGTACCCGTAGTCACGGAACAGGCTCACCACCGCCTCCCACACGTCGGGCACCTCGTCCAGCGGTACCCAGGCGCCGAGACGCTGGGCGAGCATCGGATTCGTCGACAGCCCGCCACCGACCCACAGGTCCAATCCGGGTCCGTGCTCGGGATGGTTGACCCCGACGAAGGCGACGTCGTTGATCTCATGCACCACGTCCTGCAACCCGGAGATCGCGGTCTTGAACTTGCGGGGCAGGTTGGCGTATTCGGGCTTGCCGACGTAGCGGCGGACGATCTCGTCGATCGCGGGTGTGGCGTCGAGTACCTCGTCGAGGGATTCCCCGGCCAGCGGTGAACCCAGAACGACACGCGGGCAGTCACCGCAGGCCTCGGTTGTCTGCAGTCCCACACCGTCGAGCCGGCGCCAGATCTCCGGCATATCCTCGACCCGGATCCAGTGGTACTGGACGTTCTGCCGGTCGGAGATGTCGGCGGTGTCGCGGGCGAACTCGGTGGAGATCTGGCCCAGGGTCCGCAGCGCCGCGGCAGTCAGGGCCCCGCCGTCGCTGCGTACCCGCAGCATGAAGAACGGCGCCTCGAGCATGTCGGTGTTGTCGTCACCGGTGAAGGTGCCGTCGTAGCCCTCCCGGCGCTGGGTGTAGAGGCCCCACCAGCGAAACCGGCCGCGCAGGTCGGTCTTGTCGATGCTGTCGAAACCTTCGATGGCGTAGCGGCTCTCGATCCGCTCCCGCACGTTGAGCGGGGCGTCCTCGTTCTTGAACTCCTCGTTGGGGTTGAGGGGTTCGGTGCCGCCGAGCGCCCACTGTCCCTCGTCGCGGGTTTTGGCCGGTGGGGTCATCGGGTGGCTCCTGGTGTCAGGAGCTGGCGGGGGAGTGCGCTGTGCCGGTCGGGTTGGAATCCGGCGACGCAGATCCGGTGGCCAGCTGATGTGCAGTGGGACGGGTCTACGGCGTTAAACGTGACAACAGCAGCGGGTGACACGCGCGACGATGCGCAGGGTCGACTCCGGTGCTGGCATGGAACACAGTCTGCCACGGCCGCATCAGGTTGCCCTAACTCGCTCTGGGACACTCGGGGAGTGCTGCCCGAACTCGCCCTGGCCCCGGGCACTCAGTTCGGCATCTACCTGCATGTACCGTTCTGCACCTCGCGCTGCGGGTACTGCGACTTCAACACCTATACCGCTGCCGAGCTCGGTGGTGCCACCCCCGATGGCTGGCTGGCCGCGCTGCGGGTGGAACTGCGACTGGCCGCCCGCAGGCTGGGGGCGGTGGCCGTCGACACCGTCTTCGTCGGCGGAGGCACACCGTCGACGCTCGGCGGCCACCGGCTGGGCGCGGCCCTGGATGCCGTCCGGGACAACTTTGTGGTGGTCGCCGACGCCGAGGTCACCACGGAAGCCAATCCGGAGTCCACCTCGCCGGAGTTCTTCGATGCCATCCGCGCCGCCGGCTACACCCGGGTGTCACTGGGCATGCAGTCGGCCGCGCCGCACGTGCTCGCCGTGCTGGACCGCGCGCATTCGCCCGGACGGCCGATCGCGGCGGCCGCCGAAGCCCGGGCGGCCGGCTTCACACACGTCAGCATCGACCTCATCTACGGCACGCCGGGGGAGACCGACGAGGACCTACTGGACTCGGTCGACGCCGCACTGGGAGCCGGAGTGGACCACGTCTCGGCCTACGCACTGGTGGTCGAGGACGGCACCGCTCTGGCCCGTCGGGTGCGACGCGGTGAGATGGCCGCACCCGATGACGATGTGCTGGCGCAGCGCTACGAACTGCTCGACCGGCGCCTGTCGGCGGCGGGGCTGGAATGGTACGAAGTGTCCAACTGGAGCCGGCCGGGCGGACAGTGCCGGCACAATCTCGGCTACTGGAATGGTGGCCAGTGGTGGGGAGCCGGCCCCGGCGCACATGGTTTCGTCGGCGACACCCGGTGGTGGAATATCAAGCGCCCCAATGCCTATGCCGAAACACTCGCCGAGGAACGATTACCGGTGGACGGCTTCGAGCGACTCGGCGACCGGGACCGTCATCTCGAGCAGGTGATGCTCGGTATCCGGTTGCGCGACGGACTGCCGACGGCGCTGCTGGGCCCGTCGGAACTGGCGCGCGCCCGGCGTGCTGTCGCCGATGGTCTGCTGACCGAGGCGGCCGCACATCTGGTGCTGACCGACCGCGGTCGGTTGCTGGCCGATGCCGTTGTGCGTGAGGTGCTCGACGGCTAGTTCATCGCCATGATCGGCGGGATCGGGCTGATGCCCACCGGCCATCCGATGCCGCTGTTCTGATCGGGCATGTTCGGACTGGTGTAGATCGAACTGTGCCCGGGCCGCTGGCAGATCGACGTCATGGGAGTGTCCGTACAGTCCGGGGTCGTGGCCGCAGCGACCGGGGCGAGCGCGATCCCGGTCGCCGTGGCGGCGGCGATGAGCAGGGGGGTCAGCAGTCTGGCGATCATGGTGATCATCCTCTCGTTGTGGGCCGATCGTGCTAGGACGCCACCGAAATCCCAAGCCGAAATCACAACGGAGCGTAGGGATTTGGCCGTAGCGCCCTGACATGTCCCAAGTCTAGGATCGGGGTGCGCCGACGTCGCGAGAGTCATAGAGAAGACATATAATATCGGAAACACATATCATATAATTGCTGATTCCGCATGGCTGTGGTGTGCGGACCAGGCCGAGCAGGCGTGGCACGGTCCGGTAGCCGTGGTGACAACCCCGCCTGCCGCTTCGTGCTGGCGGCGCCAGCTGTCGATGTACTCCTGACTGGCGTGGTCGATGTAGTTGACCGACATCGCGAGTGCGACCGCCGTTCCGGGCGGCACCGAGTCGAACACCCGGTGCAGGCGCGGCAGGGACAGGAATGTGCACGAACCGGTGATGCTCACCTGCCAGCGGTCATCGCCGATCGGAAGTGCGATCACCTTGGCCTGCGCCACCCGCCACGCCATCAGGAGGATCGACAGCGCCAGTCCCGCGATGACGCCGGCGAGCAGATTGACGAAGACCACCCCGGTGACCGTCACGAGGTAGACCGAGATGTCACCGTTGCGGCGGGCGGTCGCGATATGGGTCAGCTTGACCAGCTGCACACCGATCACCACCAGCAGACCGGCCAGCGCGGCAGTGGGGATCTGGCGGACCAGGCCGGCGAACGGCACCGCGAACACCAGCACCCAGACACCGTGCAGGACGCTGGATGCCCTCGTCCGGGCGCCGGCCGAGACGTTGGCTGAGCTGCGCACGATCACACCGGTGATGGGCAGACCCCCGATGGCGCCGGACAGCATGTTGGCCGCGCCCTGGCCCACCAGTTCGCGATCCAGGTTGCTGCGGGTGCGGGTTTGCATGCGGTCGACGGCGACGGCTGTCAGCAGACTCTCCACGCTCGCGATCAGGGCGACCGTGAGCACGCCCGCGGCGAATGCGCCCCATGCCCCGCTGGGCAGGCTCGGCAGCGCCAGCGCATCGAGCAGCGATCCGTTGAGTTCGACTCGCGGCACATTCAGGTGCAGCACCAGCGAGAACAACGTGGCGGCGACGATGGCGACCAGCGGACCGGGCACCACCCGCAGCGCGGTGGGAACCCGTCGCCACAGGACCATGATCACGATCACCAACACTCCGACCACCATGCCGCCCCGATCCGCCTCGGCAAGGTGGACCGGCAGGGCGACGATGTTGTGCAGCGCCGAGCTGTGCGTTTCGCCGCCCATCAGGACGTGCACCTGCTGGAGGGCGATCGTGATCCCGATGCCGGCCAGCATGGCGTGAACCACCATGGGTGAGATCGCCAGTGCGGCCCGGCCCAACTTGGTCAGCCCGAACAGAATCTGGAGGAGTCCTGCGCACACCGTGATCGCACAGGTCACCGCCCAGCCGAACTGGGCGACCAATGCCGCGACAATCACCGTCAGGCCGGCGGCCGGTCCACTCACCTGGAGCGGCGAACCGCCAAGTGCCCCGGCCACGATGCCGCCGACGATGGCGGCGATCAGGCCGGCCAGTGGTGGCGCGTCGGAGGCGACGGCAATTCCCAGCGAGAGCGGAAGCGCCACCAGGAACACCACCAGTGAGGCGGGCAGGTCGTAGCGCAAAACTTTCTCGATCATGGCTGGACTCCTGTCGTCATTGTCGGCCGGAGACCGCACCGCTGAGGTCTCAGATACCCGCGTCATCTGTTGCGGCACAGGGGGCTTCACACACACCGACGTTAGGGGCGATCGCCGGGGTGGCCAAGCGATGACGGCGCACACATAGAGAACTCATAGGCGATTGCGGTAAACCGTGACCAGACGGTGACGCTGGCAATGATATGAACTTCATATGTGGTCCATGACATTCGTAAATCGGATGGACACAATTACGCTATGACCGTGTCGGTTCCACCTCGAGCCCCCCGCCAGCGTCAGGCCATCCTGGGCCAACTTCCGCGGATCACCCGTGCCGACGGATCCCCGATCCGGGTGCTGCTGGTCGACGACGAGCCCGCTCTGACCAATCTGCTGAAGATGGCCCTGCACTACGAGGGCTGGGAGATCGACGTGGCGCGCGATGGCGCTGAGGCGATCTCGAAGTATGAGGAGTTCGGCCCCGACCTGCTGGTCCTCGACATCATGTTGCCTGATATCGATGGTCTGGAAATCCTCAGGAGAATCCGGGATTCGGAGGGCTATACGCCCACTCTGTTCCTGACTGCGCGCGATTCGGTGATGGATCGGGTCACCGGACTGACGGCCGGCGCCGACGACTATCTCACCAAACCGTTCAGCCTCGAGGAGTTGGTGGCCAGGTTGCGCGGCCTACTGCGCCGCGCGCATGCCATGGCATCGCCCGATGACGAGATTCTGAAGGTGGGGGATCTCGTCCTCGACGGCGCCAGTCGGATGGTGACCCGCAACGGTGCGGAGATCTCGTTGAGCGGCACCGAGTTCGAACTGCTGCGTTACCTGATGCGCAACCCGAAACGTGCTATCCCGCGCGCTGAGATTCTTGACAGGGTGTGGAACTACGGGTTCGGCGGCCGGTCCAGCGTCGTCGATCTCTACATCTCATATCTGCGGCGCAAGGTCGACGCGGGCCGTGAACCGATGATCCACACCGTCCGTGGAGTGGGTTACCTGCTCCGGCCCGCGCAGTGAAGCCACGGTCGCTACGGGCCCAACTGCTCGCCGGTGTCGTGGCGATCGTCAGCACCGCTCTGATCGCCATCGGTGCGGTCGCCATCATGAGCCTGCGCGATGAGGTCCGCAGCCTCACTGACAGCCAGGTGGCGCACTCACTGGCCGCCTTCGCCTATTTGCACGCCAAGGGTTTGGAGGGGAACTCCGGACAGGCGCCGGGCACGGTGATCGCGGTGCTTCGTGACGGGCGGGTGGTGTACACCCACGTCGTCACCGAAGGTGAGCCCGCCGCGGCGACGCCCGACGTCGTGCGATCGCTGGAAGCCGCCGGTGCGGCAGGGGGCGCTCCGGTGACCGTTGAACTGGGCGGGCTCGGGCCGCACCGGGTGGCCAGCCGGGCCGTCGAGTCCGGCGACCTGCTGGTCTCGGCGGTGTCACTGCAGGACGCCAATCGCACGCTGGCGCACAACACCCTGCTGGTTGCTTCCCTGGTGTTGCTTGCGTTGGTCGCCACCGCCGTCGCCACCACGGTTCTGGTCCGCAATGCCCTCAAACCTTTGCGGCGGGTGGCCGCGATAGCGGGCGACGTTGCCAAGCTGCCGCTCGAGGCGGCCGAATACCGCATCACCGCACGCGTCGACGACCGTGACACCGACCCGGCCAATGAGGTGGGCGTCGTGGGCCTGACGTTGAATCACATGCTCGACAACGTCGATTCCGCGTTGACGAAGATGGCGCGCTCCGACCGCCACACTCGCGAATTCCTCACTGACGCAAGCCATGAACTGCGCACACCGCTGGCATCGATCCTCGGTTATGCCGAACTCACCCGTCAGGAATCTGACCGGCTGCCGCCGATGACGGAGTACGCGCTGGAGCGCATCGAGTCCGAGTCGCGGCGGATGTCCACTCTGGTCGACGATCTGCTGCTGCTGTCGCGACTCGATGAGCGCCAGGATCTGCAGCTAGAACAGGTGGATCTGTGCGACCTGGTCGCCCATGCGGTCAACGATGCCGCGGTCAGTGCGCCCGACCACCGCTTCCGCGCCGATCTTCCCGACGGTGCCGTCCTGGTGCTGGGGGATCACGCTCGTCTGCAGCAACTGGTCGCCAATCTGCTCGGCAACACCCGGGTGCACACCCCGGCCGGCACCACGGTCACGACATCGGTCGGGGTGGCGGGCGGCTCGGCGGAACTCGTGATCAGCGATGACGGACCGGGTATCCCGGAGCAGATCATGCCGAATCTGTTCGGCAGGTTCGTCCGAGCGGACAAGGGACGGTCCCGCGAAATGGGGTGCAGCGGTCTGGGTCTGGCCATCGTCTCCTCGATCGTCGATGCCCATCGGGGGACGGTGTCGGTCGCGTCCAGGCCGGGCCGCACGACGTTCACGGTGCTACTGCCGGCGGCGCGGGTTCGCTATGAAAACGCTATGAGAAACAGGACTCAGAATTCAGGTATTGATAATCTGTAGTCATGAACATGAAACTCCGCCAGATCGTTTCAGCACTTGTCATCGCCGTCGGCACCGCCATCGCGGCGGCCCCGGTCGCCGGCGCCTCCGAGGCGAACTGCCGCAAGACCGGCGGCAGCACGATGTGCCAGAAACCCGGCCACACCTCGTTGCACACCGCCCCGACCGTGCGGGCGCCCAGCAATGGGCTGCTCGGCTCGGCGTGGCTGCCCGGATACGGCCGCGGCCAGCTGCCGCCGCTGCTGGCGCTGGACTGAGTGCGAGCTACTGCTCGGTGGCGTCCAGATCCAGCACCCGGGCGTGCAGCACCGTCCTGCCCCGCAGTGCGGAGCGCACCGCCCGGTGCAGGCCGTCCTCGAGGTAGACAGTCCCGTGCCACTTGACCGCATGCGGGAACAGGTCGCCGTAGAACGTCGAGTCCTCGCTGAGCAGCTTGTCCAGCGCGAGCACGGTGGTGGTGGTGACCAGTTCGTCCAGCCGGATCTGTCGCGGCGGGATCTTGGCCCAGTCCCGGTAGGCCAGGCCGTGCTCGGGATAGGGCTTGTCGTCGCGGACGCCCTTGAAGATCACCCCCGCAGGTTAGCCCCCGTAAGCTGAGCTGTCTGGGAGGTGATCTTCGATGGGAAGTGCCGACGACCGTCGCTTCGAGGTGCTGCGGGCCATCGTCGCCGACTTCGTCTCGACCAAGGAGCCGATCGGCTCCAAGGCCCTGGTGGAACGCCACAACCTCGGTGTCTCCAGCGCCACGGTGCGCAACGACATGGCAGTGCTGGAGGCCGAGGGGTACATCGCCCAGCCGCACACCAGCTCGGGCCGGGTGCCCACCGAGAAGGGTTATCGCGAGTTCGTCAACCGCATCCACGAGGTCAAACCGTTGTCGCCCCCCGAGCGCTCCGCGATCCTGTCGTTCCTGGAGTCCGGGGTGGATCTCGACGACGTGCTGCGCCGCGCGGTGCGGCTGCTGGCCCAGCTCACCCGACAGGTCGCCATCGTGCAGTACCCGACCCTGTCCGCGTCCACCGTGCGTCACCTCGAGGTCGTCGCGCTGACCCCGGCCCGGCTGCTGATGGTGGTCATCACCGACTCGGGTCGGGTGGACCAGCGCATCGTGGAACTCGGTGACACCATCGACGACCACCAACTGGCCCAGCTGCGCGAGTTGCTCGGGCAGGCACTGGAGGGCAAGAAGCTGTCCACCGCCTCGGTCGCGGTCGCCGATCTGGCCGATCGGCTGGGCGGCCCGGTCGGCCTGGGCAACGCCGTCGGCCGCTCGGCCACGGTGTTACTCGAATCACTGGTCGAGCATCCCGAAGAACGGCTTCTGATGGGCGGCACCGCCAACCTGACCCGCAACACCGCCGACTTCGGCGGCTCGCTGCGCCCGGTGCTCGAAGCCCTCGAGGAACAGGTGGTGGTTCTTCGGCTGCTGGCCGCCCAGCAGGAGGCCGGTAAGGTCACGGTGCGCATCGGCCACGAGACCGAAGCCGAGCAGATGGCCGGAACGTCGGTGATCACCACCACCTACGGCAGCTCGGACATCGTTTACGGCGGCATGGGTGTGTTGGGTCCCACCCGCATGGACTACCCGGGAACCATCGCCAATGTCGCCGCGGTCGCGACGTACATCGGCGAAGTGCTCGGAAACCGCTGAAAGGTCAGACGTGGCACGCGATTACTACGGGTTGCTCGGAGTGAGCAGGAACGCCAACGACGCGGAGATCAAACGCGCCTACCGCAAGCTGGCCCGCGAACTGCACCCGGACATCAACCCCGAGGAGGGGGAGCGGTTCAAAGAGGTCAGCACCGCCTACGAGGTGCTGTCGGACCCGGAGAAGCGGCGCATCGTCGACCTCGGCGGAGATCCGCTTGCCGGCGCCGGCGCCGGCGGCGGGTTCGCCGGTTTCGGTGGTCTGGGCGACGTGTTCGAGGCGTTCTTCGGTGGCGGTGGCGGATCCCGCGGCCCGATCGGCCGGGTTCGGCCCGGATCGGATTCACTGCTGCGGATGCGGCTGACGCTGGCCGACTGCGCTACCGGCATCACCAAGCAGGTGACCGTGGACACCGCCGTGCTGTGCGATATCTGCCAGGGTCGCGGCACCCACGCCGACTCACAACCGGCCACCTGCGACACCTGCGGCGGCCGCGGTGAGGTGCAGAGCGTCCAGCGCTCGCTGCTCGGACAGGTCATGTCCTCGCGGCCGTGCCCCATCTGCGCCGGGGTCGGCGAGGTCATTCCCAACCCGTGTCACCGGTGCGGCGGCGACGGCCGGACCCGGACGCGACGCGATATCAGCGTGAAGATCCCGGCCGGCGTCGGTGACGGCATGCGGGTTCGCCTCGCCGCCCAGGGTGAGGTCGGACCCGGCGGCGGACCGGCCGGCGATCTCTACGTGGAAGTCCATGAACAACAACACGAATTCTTCGTCCGTGACGGTGACGATCTGCACTGCACGGTGTCGGTCCCGATGGTCGATGCCGCGCTGGGAACCACGGTCAGCGTCGCCGGCATCCTCGACGAGGACGCCATCGAGGTCACCGTTGCGCCCGGCACCCAGCCCGGTGCGGTCACCGCCGTGCGCGGCCACGGCATGCCACGGCTGCGCTCCGAGGTCCGCGGCGATCTGTTCGCACACGTCGAGGTCGCAGTGCCCACCAAGCTGGACGCCCGCACCCGTGAGTTGCTCGCCGAGATCAAGAGTGGCAGCGCCGAGCAGGCCGCGGTGAAGTCCACCCGCACTCCTGCGACTCAGCCGGCCGGCGGCGGGCTGTTCAGCCGCTTGCGTGAAACCTTCACCGGCCGCTGACCTCCGCCCCGTGGTCGCCACGCTGTTCTACGTCGAGTCGGTGCCGGACGTCGGCGCTCTCGCCGTCGTCGAGGGCGACGAGGGATTCCACGCCGCCACCGTCCGGCGGATCCGTCCGGGCGAGACGCTGGTGCTCGCCGACGGCACCGGCGCCGTCGCGGACTGCGTGGTCGAAGCGGCCGACAAACGCACGCTGACCACCCGGGTGCTGGCGCGCCGAACCGTCGAGCCGGCCCGCCCGGCGGTGACGGTGGTGCAGGCCATCCCCAAGTCCGACCGTTCCGAGTTGGCCATCGAGCTCGCCACCGAGGCCGGTGCCGATGAGTTCCTCGCCTGGCAGGCCGCGCGGTGCCAGGTCCGCTGGGACGGCGATCGCGCCGAGAAGGGTCTGCGGCGGTGGCGCGCCGTCGCCCGATCCGCCGCCCGCCAGTCGCGGCGGCCCCATATCCCGGCCGTCAGCGGACCGATGTCCACGGAGTCGCTGGCCGGGTACCTCACCGAGCGGATCGGCCGGGGAGCGCTGGCCCTGGTACTGCACGAGTCGGCCGATAGGCCGCTGGCGCAGTTCCCGGTCGCCGACGCGGCGTCGATCGTCCTCGTGGTCGGCCCCGAGGGCGGTGTCAGCGAAGAGGAGATCGCCGCACTGCGGCGGGCCGGCGCCGAACCGGTGCGCCTGGGCCCGACGGTGCTGCGCACCTCCACTGCTGCCGCGGTCGGCCTCGGAGCGATCGGTGTGCTCACCGGGCGCTGGCGGTAGAATCGCCGCTGATGACCCCCCGTGAGACGATCGCTGCCGTGCCGGTGCGCAGCAGCATGACTGTTCCGCCCGACCTGGTCGTCGGCCTGCTGGGTTCCGCCGATGAAAACCTCCGCGCCATTGAGGCCCGGCTTGCGGCTGACGTTCACGTCCGCGGCAACACCGTCACCCTCTCCGGCGCGGCCGCCGATGTGGCCCTTGCCGAGCGGGTGGTGTCGGAGCTGATCGCCATCGTGGCCGGCGGTCAGAGCCTGTCGCCGGAACTGGTGCGCCGTAGCATCGCCATGGTGGCCGGCGAGGACAACACCTCTCCGGCGGAGGTGCTGACCCTGGACATCCTCTCGCGGCGCGGTAAAACCATCCGGCCCAAGACGCTCAACCAGAAGCATTACGTCGATGCGATCGACACCAACACCATCGTGTTCGGCATCGGCCCGGCCGGCACCGGCAAGACCTATCTCGCGATGGCCAAAGCCGTCCAGGCGCTGCAGACCAAACAGGTCACCCGGATCATCCTGACCCGCCCGGCGGTGGAAGCCGGTGAGCGCCTTGGCTTTCTGCCCGGCACGCTGAGCGAGAAGATCGATCCCTACCTTCGCCCGCTCTATGACGCGCTGCACGACATGATGGATCCCGAGGCGATCCCGAAACTGATGAGCGCCGGTGTCATCGAGGTGGCGCCGCTGGCATACATGCGCGGCCGAACGTTGAACGACGCCTTCATCATCCTCGACGAGGCGCAGAACACCACCGCCGAGCAGATGAAGATGTTTCTGACCCGGCTCGGGTTCAACTCGAAAGTCGTTGTCACCGGCGACATCACGCAGGTCGACCTGCCCGGCGGGGCGCGCTCCGGCCTGAGGGCGGCGGTCGATATCCTCGACGGCATCGACGATATCCACTTCGCCGAACTCACCAGTGCCGACGTCGTCCGCCACCGCCTGGTCGCCGAGATCGTCGACGCCTACGAAGCCCATGCCGCCCGGGCCGCCGAGCAACCCGGGCTCAACCGCGCGCAGCGCCGGTCGCCGCGGCGGTAGGGGCCTATGAGCATCGAAGTTTCCAATGAGTCAGGGCTGGATGTTTCCGAAGAGGAACTGATCAGCGTCGCGCGCTTCGTCATTCGCAAGATGGATGTCAACCCCGGCGCCGAGCTGTCCATGGTGCTGCTCGACACCAATGCGATGGCCGATCTGCACATGCGCTGGCTGGACCTGCCCGGGCCCACCGACGTGATGAGCTTTCCGATGGACGAGCTTGAGCCCGGCGGCCGACCGGATGCGCCCGAACCCGGTCCGTCGATGCTCGGCGACATCGTGCTGTGCCCGCAGTTCGCCGCCACCCAGGCCGAGGCTGCCGGTCACAGCCTCGGTCACGAGCTCGCGCTACTGACCGTCCACGGTGTGCTGCACCTGTTGGGCTACGACCACGCCGAGCCCGACGAGGAGAAGGAGATGTTCGCCCTGCAACGCCAACTGCTCGAGCAGTGGGTGGCCGACCAGGTCGAGGCCTACCACTCCGAACGCCAGGCCGAGAAAGACCGACGACTGCTCGACAAGTCCCGGTTCTTCGATCAGCCGTGACCTGTCCGGCGCCGTTGATCGGCGCGATCGCCCTGATTCTGCTGGGTGGAGTGTTCTCCGCCATTGACGCCGCCATCGGCACGGTCTCGATCGCGCGGGTCGAGGAACTGGTTCGCGACGAGCGTCCGGGTTCGGTGCGCTTGGCCCAGGTGGTGCGGGAGCGGCCGCGTTACGTGAACCTCGTCGTGCTGCTTCGTATCGCCTGTGAAGCGGCCGCCACCGTGCTGCTGGTCGACTACCTCAATGATCGTCTCTCGATCAGTGGTTCCCTGTTTGTCGCCGCCGCCATCATGACCGTCGTGAGTTTCGTCCTGGTTGGTGTGGGCCCCCGAACCCTCGGCCGGCAGCGTGCCTATTCGATCGCGTTGGCATCGGCCCTTCCGCTGCAGGCGATTTCGGTGCTTCTGGCTCCGATCAGCCGCCTTCTGATCCTGCTCGGCAACGCGCTGACCCCCGGCCG
>NZ_JBPCSX010000061.1:0-5893 GCF_051006775.1 Mycobacterium sp. | reverse complement strand
CCCTCATCCCGCGGTGCGTGGTCATCGCAGCCACCTGAAGCCGCTCCGACCCTGCCATCACGCCCTCCATGACGGCCCGGAACTCCTCCTCTGTCTCGGCTCCCTCGGTGACCTTCTTCATGGCGTCATCGAGGATGCCGAGGAACTCCCGTCGCCTCGCCTTGGCGCGGACGATGCGGGCGTATTCCCTGACACTCCCCGGATTCGGACAAGCCGTCATCCACTCCGAAGCCACCAACACCTCACGGCTTTCCAGCAGCTTCGCATCTACCAGACGGATCGCCACCGTGGTCAGGTCGACGGGCTGACCGGCGTTGGCCATGGTCCGCATCAGGTCGAACGCCTGCTGATGCAGCCGGAACCCGAAGTCCGTCGCCGTCAGCATGTCAATCGCCGCCGGCAATGCGAAGTCCGGGGCGTGCAGCATCGCCCCCAGCACCGCCCGCTCCGCCTGCATGGCATCACTGATGCTGCTCATGCGCCCTCCTCTCCGTTCGGAAGGAACCGATCCACGGCCCGCAGGATTGATTGCCTGTCAGACATAGTCAGCATTAAATCAGCATCCGTTAGTCCGCCTGATCCGTTATGATTCGCGATCAGGGTCAGCGTGTAATTCGGGCCGAGGATCTTTTCGATCTTTTCAAGCTGTAACTCTATAGCGGATTGAATTGCATCTAGGCTCATGCCGCCCCCCTCTCGCTTTTTTTGAGCCACTGACGGCATTCGAGCTGGACGTCTGCAATCTGCCGCGCCCAGGGCGCTGTCGGGGCGTGGTCGTACATCGCCTCGTACGCGGCCTGCCATCCCTGCGGCCCGTTGTCAGGTCCCGTCACCACCGGTGGCAGCGGATCCGCGTCGTCGGACGGTGGCGGTGACTCGCCGGGCCGGGTGCGGCGCAGCCAGTTCAGGAGGAAGCGCGCCCACTGCTTCTTGCCAGCGCGGCTGGGGTTGTCGGTCACCCATGCCGCGGCCAGTCGGATCGTGGCTGGCACGTCGAGGCCCGGGAACGATGCCCGCCACTCCGCCAGCACCGGCCCCGGCACCCGGAAGGCCGCGCCGTCCCACTCGACTATCGGCACCGCCGCCCCCCCCTTTCCTTTTTTTGGCTGCGGATCAGTTTCAAGAAGAACGGGAGTTCCCTCGCGTGTGCGTGTGCGGGCGCTCGCGTCCGTGCACGCACCTGCATGAGGGTTCTCTGAGGGTTCCTTATGGTTCAATGATGGTTCGGGTGCAGCTCCTGCACCCGTTGGGTGCAGCTCCTGCACCCGTGGGGTGCAGCTGGTGCACCCGTTGGGTGCAGCTCCTGCACCCGTCTGGGGGCGCAGCTCCTGCACCGGTGCATTTCCTGCACCCGTCAATGGGTGCACGTGCTGCACGGGTGCAGCTCCTGCACCCGTCAAACCATCGGGCAGGACAGGGTGCACCACGTAGGTCGGAGTCTGCCGCGGCGCGCCGCCAGACACGTTGCCTGTGGTGCTGATGTGTCGGTCTGCGGTGAGGCGGCGGAGAGATACCTGCACGGTCCGCTCTCCAAGTCGGGTGCGACGGCTGAGGCTGCCCACGGACGGCCAGCAGATGCCGTCGTCGTTGGCCTGATCCGCGAGGGACGCCAGCACCGACATGTCGGTCGGGCTGGTCACGGTGCTCTGGTAAGCCTTGGTGAGGATAGCGTTACTCATACTGGCAGGCGGTTGAGGAGGCGGCGGACGATCCCGGGTTGCATGCGACGGAGGATCCAGAGGTAGCCCCGCAGGCACACACGGGCGTCGACGTCGGCGGAGTGACCGCCGGGCCGTTGCTGCCCGGTCAGGTCCGCTAGGGCGTCGAGGGATGAGCTGCCCGGCCCGACGATCCCGGCCCGACGGGCGGCGAGGAGCGTGGCTTGGGAGCATTCCCAACGGTGAGGGAAGGGCTCAGGGATCTGGAGGCCGCGGCATGCCGCCGACAGGAACCCCCGGTCAAACCCGCTATTGTGAGCGAGAGGGGTGATGGAACCGACCTCCGATGGCCGAGCGAGGAGCCAGAGACGGAAGTCGGCCAGCACCTGACCGATGGGGGCCGCCCCACTATTTTCCCAAAGCTCGCGTTCATAGCCGTTCACCTCAGCAGCCTCGGCGTCGATGGGTGCGTCGATGGGCGGCAGGACGAGCCGATAAAACGGCTGCTGCTTCCAGTTCGGCCATGCTGCAAAGGATAGGATGGGGTGCCGCGAGGGGTCGAGACCGCCGGTTTCGACGTCGATGGCGAGGAGAGATGATGTCAGGGGGTGTGGCTTCATGCGTGACGAGGACGAGGTTGAGGGCCGGTGAGGGCGTAGAGACCGTGGAGGGCGTCGACGGCGATGGCGTCGACCAGCTGGCCGGGGCGGAAGGCGCTGCTGTCGCGGACCTGAAGGCGCAGGTCGTGGCGCTGCCCGTCGGAGCACTCGACGATGCGAGGGTTCAGACAGGCCCTGCGGACAGTGAGGGTGACGGCGCTGCCCGCCGCCGGGGGGGCCTCTATTTTTTTCAGGCCCAGATGTTCGGCCAGAAGGACGAGGGCGTCGGGCTTGTAGACGATGCCTTCCTTGGCCTTCGTGTACTGGCCCGGCGCCAGCCGCTCCCGGCGGAACCGGGCGAGATCCGTCCGGCTGGTACCGGTAACGATGGAGATTTCGAGTTCAGTCATGGCAAAAAATTTCTCGTGAGGTGACCGGACATTAGAAACTCGATCGGTCGGCCGGCCGACCCCCTCCCCCCGTGCGCGCGGGCACGCCTGCACGCTCGGCTAGTGTCCGCGGGCAGGCGCGCGCGGCGGGTCGGGTTTTTACTGGGCCGACCCTGCTGGGTGCGGCGTGCGGGTATGAAGCGGGCGAGGTCATAATTTAACGGGCTGATTTTTAACGGGTTGCAGTTCTTCCACCGTTGATTCCATATCAACCGTGCCACCGTTCAGCCCGGGTTGTAACGGGGTGGCATCGAGGTCGACGACGGCGGCGCGGGCGGGCCGCATGGCCGGGATTTCCTCCGCGCCGGAACCGGTTCTGAGGGCGGCTGCGAACTCGTCCATGGTCATGCCGACGTGGACGTGGGTGTGCCGCATGCTGTCGGCTTCTCCGAGGAGTTCCCGTGCCCTCTCAGTGAGGACGCTGGCGGTGATGGCGGCCTTGTCGGCGGGGAGGTCGTCGATCTTGTCGATGGCCCGTTCGACGGCGAGTTCCGCGGCGTCGAGCATCCGGCTGGCGAGAGTGGCCTTACGTGTTGCTATCTCCGAACCCTCACGATCCCGGATCGCGAAGACGGTGTGGGCGCTGACCCGATAGGTGGTGCAGATCCAGCGGATGGGCTTACGGTCTGCAAGGCTCTGCACGATGGCGTCGTAGCGGGGGCGGTCGTGAGTCCAGAGATGTTCGCCGGTGAACTGGCCGCGCTTGTGGGCGGCATGCTCGGCCTCAGCGATGTCAGGCAGGCCAAGGTCCAGCTCACCACTTCGTTCACTTCTCTCCTCTTCGATTCGACTAGGCAAAAAAAGAGGGGGCGGGGAATCGGCGCGGCGTCGTTGGCTCATGCGAACTTGCGGGAGATGAGTTTGAGGACGGCGGACTCAGGGATGCGCTGAGTGCCGGCCACGTCGACGGCGAGGCGCTGGGCCTTGGCAGTGCGCCAGACGTGGTCGTAGGAGAGCTCCAGCAGCTCTGCGACGCTCTGGAGACTGTAGTGGCGTTCGATGCGCCTGCCCATGAAGGCCCTGACACCGTCCTCAGGGACGCGCCAGCGACCGTCTGGCTCTTCCCATGCACCAGGAAAAAAGGAGCGGCCCGGGGCGCGCAGATGGCGCAGCACGATGGCGACAGGCAGCTCGCAGAGGTCGGCGACTTCCTCTGGGCTGAAAACCGGTTTGGCCGGTCGTCCTATGCTGCGGCGGGCGGGCATTAGCAGTCAGCGTAAACAGGCAGCAGAGCGAGGGCGTCGTCCCATTGGGCGCTCGTCAATCGCTGCAATCCGATGAGGTCCAGCTCGACAGCCAAGGCCCATGGAAGGGACGTCAGTCTGCCGCGCGGGGTGATGACCCAGAGGTCCTTCATGCCGCACCTCCTGCGAGAATGCGGCGTGTGCTGACCAGCTCCAGCAGCTCCACGAGGAGCATCTGGCAGGGCCGGTGCCATGACATGCTGTGCAGGCAGCGGATGGCGAGGAGGTCCTCGCGCAGCAGCCGGCGCACAATCAGGTCTCGCCGACGAGGGAACCAATGGTGGCGGATCGAGAAAGGAGCGGTCAGGCCCCAATCGCGACGGCGGGCCAGCGGCTCGCTATCAACGACGCTCGATGCTCCGAGAGGCCAGCGGATCATGCGGACCTCCCTGTCGAAGGATGTGGCCACGCTGGGTTGTTGAGGCGGCTGTCGATATCGAGGCGCATCCGGCGGTATGCCCTGCGAATGCGGCGGCCCTCAGCGCGTTCCAGATGCCAGCGGCGGCTCTCGGCGGTCTGGTGGTGGGTCAGCAGCTGCGGGGCCTTGTTGGCGGCCACCACGCCGCAAGCGCCATCACAGGGAGCCAGCGTGTCACAAGGCGCTGGCGATGGCCGGGAACGGCGGAAGGCGGCGCGGTGCGCGGCGATGGCACCGACAGAGAGCAGCGAGGCGCCGAGGAGGGTGCCGACGGGGTTCATGCGGCATCCTTCTGTTGGGGTTCGGCAGGGGCGGCGCTGGACGCGGTCATGCCCTCACGAAGTTTGGCAATCGCCATCCGAACGATGCCAGATGGGTCGTTGTAGTGGGCGTCAGCTGTGGAGCGCACCCACGTCGCCAGATCCTTCGGGAGTCGGACCGTGATGGATTCGCCTTTGGGTCGGTTGCGTTTCATGGTGTGTGCAAAATAATACAAAATACACTTGACCCGTCAAGCGCCTCTTGCATTATTTTGCACACATCATAAATGAGCGCGTGCCTAAGAAATCCCCAACCACATCAACGACCATGTCGTTCCGGCTGCCCGTTGCCGATCGGCAATGGTTATCCGACACGGCACGCGCCAACGGCGTCGAGGAAGCTCAGATCATTCGTTGGGCGCTGGAAGCGTTGCGCCAGTACGTCGATCAGCACGGCGGGAGGCTGCACCTGCCCATCAACATTCGGGAATTGTGGACACTTGCGCAGCCAGTCGCGCCGACAGCTGACCAGCCCGCGTCAACCCCGGCAGCCAAACGGAAGGAAGCCTGAGAGGCGCAGTGATTCGCGGCCCGTGGCCAGGGAGCCAGGGCTAAGCGGGTCCGCACCATATTGCTGGCGTCAGCAAAATGGTCTGATCGTGTTCCTGACGTCGGGAGGACGTTCGGGTGAACATTCGCGGGGTGCGACTTGTCGCACCTCCTCGCCCACATTCAGACCGGCCGCGGTCGTGGAACGTTTGCGGCCGGGAGGTGCCGTATTATTTGGCCTTGGCAGGCTGCGCCGGCACGGCGTTCTCCCGAGCCCACGCATGCCAAGTGTTGTGTGCCGCGCCGCCTTCTTCGTCGACCGGCAGCATGACTTGGAATCGCATTCTGTCGGTTTGCATTTCACGCATCTCCCACATGCGGCCGGTAAAGCTATCGATCCGGAACACCTTGGAGCCGGAGACTTCCAGATGGTAACGGGGCGATTGGCTGGCATCCAGCGGGACAGCGTCTGCTTCGCCGCGGGGCGGGGTTGTCATGGCGGAGGCGGCGAGGGCGACGGCGAGGAGACAGAGGAGGATTTTCATGGCACCCCGATCCTGCAACGAAAACGCCTGACCGTCAATAACCGACGGGCACACCGAAATTCATGAATCCGCAATCCAACAAACCCTCACTTCCCGCGCAGTTCGGGGCCGCTCCAGCTCCGTCAGTTGGATTCGCCCAAATGCCGCTCTATGAATACCGCGTGTTCTCCC
>NZ_JBPCSX010000060.1:0-4220 GCF_051006775.1 Mycobacterium sp. | reverse complement strand
CCACCGTCGTCCGGATGGCGCTCTAAAACCTGAACCGGACGTCGGCCAGCGGAATGCGGCCGTCGTCGGACAGTATTCCTTCGCTGCGCAGTAGCTCGAGTTGCGCCCTGGCCAGGTGCGGGGCGGGCTTGCCCGAGGCGGTGATCACCCGATGCCAGGGTAGGTCGGCGGAGTCGGTGCGCATGATCCAGCCGACGATTCGCGGACTGGAAAGCCCTGCTGCACAGGCGATATCGCCATAGGTGGCCACCCGGCCCGGCGGGATCGAACCCACCAGTGCACGCACCCGCTCGACTTGGGCGTCGGTGATCGGTGCCACTAGCGGTCGAGCATGGCCCGGATGGCGGCCGCGGTCTCCGCCGGCTTCGGCAGGAACACCATATGCAGGCACTCGAGGTCGATCAGGGTGAAGTCCGACCCCAGCCGCTCCGTCAGGCCGTCGATCAACGCGTCGCCCACATAGGGCGGATCGGTCAACAGAGCGCGGACAACGGTCGTGGGAGTTCCCCTGTGCGGCAACACGATATCGCGAGCGAGCTCACTCCAGTAGGACATCATCGCCGGGACGAACAGCCGCCATCCATAGCGGCCACTAGGCAACTCGATCAGATGCCTGTCCAGTTCGGTATCCATGTGCTCCGGCGGCACATCGGCCCACGCGCCGGACAGCTTCTCGGCACGGGCCTCCTCGCGATCGGGGTAGTCCGGTGAGGACAGCGCCGCCTCGGCGACATCACGCATCCGGTTCCCGTCGAGGCCGATCGCCGGATCCAGCAGCACCAGACCCGCCACCAGATCCGGGCACCGGGCCGCCAGGTGCAGGGCCACCGCGCCGCCGAAGGAATGGCCCACCACAACGACCGGGCCGTCGGCCTCGTCCTCGATGAGGGTGGCCAGCGCGGCGACATTGGCGTCGATGGTCCACGGCGCGGCATACGTCGACCGGCCGTGCCCGATCAGGTCCGGCGCGAGCACGGTCACATCCGCCAGGTGGCCGTCGGCCAGCGAGCTCCAGCGTTCGCCGTAGCCGGTCAGACCGTGGATCATCAGGACCCTGGCCGGCCCGGCGGGCCCGAATCGGTTCAGGTGAAGGCCGTTGTTCACCCGCCCTATGCTGCCAGTATGGAGTCGGTCACGCTGCGCAGCCTGGGTGCGGCAAGCACCGTCACCGGGTCCAAGCATCTGCTGGAGTCCGGCGGCAGGCGGATCCTGCTGGACTGCGGCCTCTTCCAGGGTGTGAAGAACCTCCGCGAGCTCAACTGGGAGCCGCTGGCGGTCGAGCCGGACAGTATCGACGCCGTCATCGTCACCCACGCCCACCTCGACCACACCGGTTACCTGCCTCGGCTGGTTCGTGACGGATTCACGGGGCCGATCTTCTCCACCGCGTCCACTGCGGCCGTCGCCGAGATCATCCTGCGGGACAGCGCCTATCTCCAAGAGCGCGACGCTGCCTTCCTCAACGAGCGCAAGGCCTCCAAACACCATCCCGCCCTGCCGCTGTACGACCAGCGAGATGCGCAGCGGGCCATGGAGCTGTTCGTCACCCGGCCGTTCGGGGAGCAGTTCGAGATTCCCGGCACCGGGGCGCACGCGACGCTACGGCGCGGCGGGCACATCCTCGGCGCCTCGACCGTCGAGGTCAGCTGGCAGGGCCGGCGCATCGTGTTCACCGGCGACCTGGGCCGCTACGACGACCCGATCATGTTCGACCCCGAGCCGGTCGCGCACGCGGACTACCTGGTGATGGAATCCACCTACGGCGACCGGGTGCACGAGAAGACCGACGCCGCCGCCGTTCTGGCGGATGTCGTGCAGGAGACCGTCCAGCGCGGCGGCACCGTGCTGGTGCCGGCGTTCGCGGTGGGACGCGCGCAGACCCTGCTGTACTTCCTGTGGCAGTTGCGCCAGGCCGGCCGGATCCCCGATGTGCCGGTCTATCTGGATTCGCCGATGGCGATTCGCGCGAGTGAACTGTTGGGCAGCCATCCCGACGATCACCGGCTCGCACCCGAGGTCTACGAGGGTATGCGTCAGATGGCGAACTACAGCCCCGATTCCGATCAGTCCCGGAAGATCTCGGCGAGCACTGAGCCGAAGATCATCATCTCCGCCAGCGGTATGGCCACCGGTGGCCGAATCCTGCACCACCTCAAGGCTTTTGCGCCCGATCCGCGTAACACCATCATGATCACCGGATATCAGGTGCCGGGTACTCGTGGCGCGTCGATCGCGGCGGGGGAGCAGTTCGTCCGGATCTACGGCGAGTGGGTTCCGATCAAGGCCCAGGTTGCCAACCTGGCGATGCTGTCGGCACACGCCGACGCAGACGAACTCATCCGCTGGGCGCGCGGGTTCACCGCAGCACCCAAGGAGGTGTTCGTGGTGCACGGTGAGCCCGGTCCCGCCGATGCTCTGCGGCGGCGCCTTGATCGCGAGTTCGGCTGGCGGGCAACGGTTCCGCAGTCGGGTCAGACCTTCGACCTCTAGGGGTGCGATTCTGATGCATCTGTGCCCACCGAGGGTTCAGAGGTCGAGGCTGAGCCAGGTCGAGTCCTCGGTCTGGAAGCCGATTTGTTCGTAGAAGTTCCGTGCGCGCTGATTGGGAGCTTCGGTTTCGAGGAACATCGCAGCGGCCCCGGCGGAGCGGGCGTGATTGATGACTTCCGTCATCAGCCGGGTGCCCAGCCCGCTGCCCCGCGAGGTGACGTAGAGCTCGTCGAGGATGCAGTCTCTGCCGCCCGACTCCAGTGACCAGCTCCAGGTGATGATCGCGTAGCCGATCGGTTCTTCGCCGAGGATCCATACCTGTCCGTGGGTGTCGTCGCGGAGGAGAGGCAGTAAGCCGCGGTTGACCCGCGCCGAGTCGAAATCGTGGCCGTCGACGCCGTAGAACTGCTCGATCAGCGCGAGCAGTTCGTGGTGATCACGCTCGCAGGCGCGGCGGACCGGGGGCATCGGTTGAGGGTGTGAAGCCATGGTTCATGGTGACAGCCGGGTCGCCCGAACCGAATCTGTCATACCCCGCTGGTCTGATGTCCCCATGACGACGGTGAGGGTGCTGGGTGGTCCGGGCACCGGCAAGAGCACCCTGCTGGTTGATGCTGCCGTCGCGCATATCACCGGCGGGCTCGACCCGGAGTCGGTACTGCTGCTGACCGGTTCCGGCCGGCTGGCCGCCTCGGCCCGCAGCGCGTTGACCACCCGGCTGCTGGCGGCCCGTTCGGGGGAGCCGTGCCGCGCGGTGGTGCGCGAGCCGCTGGTGCGCTCCCTGCACAGCTATGCCTTCGCCGTTCTGCGCAAGGCCGCCGAGCGGGCCGGTGATCCACCCCCTCGCCTGGTCACCCGGGCCGAGCAGGACGGCATCATCCGCGACTTGCTCGCCGGTGATCTCGAGGACGGCGCCCGGGGTTGGCCGCGTGAACTTCGGCCGGCGCTCACCACGGCCGGTTTCGCCGGGGAACTGCGTGACCTGATGGCCCGCTGCGCCGAGCGCGGGGTGGACGCCGAGGACCTCAAGCGCATCGGCCGGGACTCCGGTCACCCGGAGTGGGTGGCTGCCGCGAGGTTCGCCCGGCAGTACGAGCAGGTGATGCTGCTGCGCGCCTCGGTGGGCACGGCGGCCCCGCAGGCGACGGTGCCGGCGCTGGGCGCCGACGAGTTGGTCGGTGCGGCGCTGGACGCGCTGGCCGCCGACGCCGAACTGTTGGCCGCGGAACGCTCGCGGGTGCGGGTGCTGCTGGTCGACGACGCCCAGCACCTCGATCCGCAAGCCGCACGGCTGGTAAGGGTGCTGGCCGCCGGCACCGAGTTGACCGTGCTGGCCGGTGACCCCAATCAGGCGGTGTTCGGCTTCCGCGGCGCCGATCCCGAACTGCTCACCGGAGATTCGCAGGTCATTGACCTGAGTCGCTCGCATCGCTGCGCCCCGGCCATCGCGCGGGCCATCAGCGGTGTGGCCGCCGGACTGCCCGGTGCCGGGTGGCGACGGATCCAGGGTTCCGGTGACGAGGACGGGTCGGTCACGGTGCGGGTGACGGCCTCAGCCCATGCCGAGGCCTCCCTGATCGCCGACGCACTGCGTCGCGCTCACCTCGTCGACGGACTGCCGTGGTCTCAGCTCGCGGTGATCGTGCGCTCGGCGGCCACCGCGGCGGCCATCGAACGTGCGCTGTCCACCGCCGGGGTTCCGGTCGATCCGAGTGCGGTCGGTGGACCGG
>NZ_JBPCSX010000059.1:0-7051 GCF_051006775.1 Mycobacterium sp. | reverse complement strand
GTCCGGTGGTGGAGGCGCGGCAGGGGGAGTCAGTAGCCGTGTCCCCGCGCCCGGTGCGACGACTTCACCCGGCGGAATGTCGAAGGTGAGGGCCGCTACCGGGTCGATGACACCGTGGCCGACCTGATTGTCGACACCTCGGGCCGGATTGTGCGCGGTCCGCAGGATGCGGTTGACGATCTGATGCGCCGAGAGGCCGGGAAATCGGGCACGAACCAGCGCCGCCACCCCGGAGACGTAGGCCGCGGAGAAGCTGGTGCCCCACAGCGGAATGGCTGGTTCGGCGGGCCGCGCCGGTGGGTGGGCGTTCACCGCGCTCGAGTTCTGCGGCGACAGAGCGGTCACGCCGGTACCGGGTGCGGCCACTCCCAGCCACGGCCCGGCAAGGCTCTTGTCAATCGGCGTTCCCGTTGGCGTGACCGCACCGACGGAGAGCACGTAGTCGGAGAACCACGATGGCGACGAAATGGTCACCGCATGTGACCAGTCGCGGGGATCGTTGGGATTCAACGGATCCAACTGCGGATTCTGTGCGCACCCCTCCTCGCCCTCGTTTCCGGCCGCGGCGATGATCACCGCATCCTTCTGGGTGGCCGCGTACCAGACCGCCGCCCCGATCGCCCGCTGGTCGAGTGCTTCCGCCGCCGGGACACAGGCGGTGACGCTGACATTGATCACTGTGGCGCCCAGGTTCGCTGCGTGCACGATCGCACTGGCGAGTGTGGCCAGTGTCCCGGCCTTCCTGCGTGCCTCGATATCGCCCCGGCCGGGACTGCTTGGTTCGAAGGCCCGGGAGGACTGCCGTATCGAGATCACTGAGGCATCCGGTGCGACGCCTGCGACACCGTCCTGGTTGCTTGGCCTGGCCGCGATCACCGAGGCGACCAGTGTTCCGTGCGCATCGCAATCCGACAGGCCGTCACCCCCGGTGATGTAGTCGCCGCCGGGCAGTGCGGGCAGTCGCGGGCTCGGCGTGACTCCGGTGTCGATGACGGCGACCGACACCCCCTTCCCGGTCGAGTACCGCCAGGCATCCTTGATGTTGAGCATGGTGAAACCTGCTGCGGGCCGCATCACATCAGGCGCCCCGGCCGCGATGGCGGTCGCGCACACATTGCTTTGCCGCATCGGCTGCTCCGGGGCGGGCGGACCATCGGCCGGCACCAGCAGCCGATCCACCTGGGGCGGTGCGATCGCCAGTGCAGCAGGAACATTGGCCGCACCTGCTGTCAGCATCACCACGAGAGTGACCGCGAATAGCCTCATCGCATCCGGACCCAGGTGAACAGACCGCTGATCCACGCGGCCAACGGCAGGGCGGCGACGATCGCTGCAAGTTCCAGCCACTCGGCCACCATTCGCACCAGTGGGGTGAAGCGGGTGCCGGGCACCCACAGTGCGGCTGCCAGTGCTGCGGCGCCGAACACCAGTAGCAGCGCCGAGGTGATGATCAGAGCTGTCGCCGAATTCGCCCGCGGATCAAGCGCGTAGCGCACGACGCCGGTGCAGAATCCTGCCACCGCGCCGCCTACCAGCGTGACGGCCTGGCGTCGGTCGGCGAATGCCCGGGCGCGGCTGATGAAAATCACCACAAACAGCACAGCGAGTGCCGCTGCCGCCCCACCGTGCGGTCCGCCGGGGGTGATCGTCGCCCAGATGGCCGGTGCAAGCGCGATGGCGTTGCCCATGCAGATGCCGGTGAGGACACCGTTGGCCCGCTGCGCCGCATCGGTGATCTGTGAACAACCGGGCGTGCTGTCTGTCGGCATGTCGCTGTCGGCGCTGTCCTCGCTGTCGTCATCGACAGGTGCGACCACGTCGATCGGCAGTCCATCGCCGCGGTGGAAGAGGTCCCGACCGGTGACCGAGCCGAAATGAGGTGGACGGATTCGCGCCGCCCACAGTGCGATGGTCGGACTGATGGACAGTGACACCAGGAGCATGACCAGCGCGCCCAGACCCAGACGCTGGGCCGGCACGTCGGCGAACATGCGCACACCCGCGATGAGTCCGCCGATGACGCTGAGGGTGACGACGGTCGCGGCACCGCTGAGGTTCCTATGCGTCACCGCCACAGCCGCACATGTCAGCACCGCCGTCGCCAGCGCGGCGACGAACAGGTGTGCTGCGCCGAGTGCGCCGGGCAGTCCCAGCGTCAGACCCGCGGTAAGAAGCGGGACGGCGAGCCACACCAGTGCGGTCAGCAGGTCCCTGCGCCCGGGCCACCAACGCCATACGGCGACCCCGCCGGCGCCGAGCCCAAGGCCCGCCGTCCCGGTCACCACTGCCGGCCAGATGGAGTCGGTCCGGATCCGGGCGTAGACGGCGAGTCCGAGAACGGTCAGCGCGACCGCACCGAGAATCGCCAGCGCGGTCTGCGCCGCGGTCTCAGCGGTGACGGGTTTGAACAGCTTCTTCCCCGCTCCGGCGAGTCCGGTCGACAGGGCCTCGCACTGGGGCTCGAAGGAGTCGCCTTCGGAGGCCGGCGCGAGCACCAGCGTCATACCGTCCTCGATACCGAGATCCTCGAGGGTTCTGGCGATATCGAGTCGACTGCCATTCGCACGCTGGAGTTCGTAACCCACTCCCGGATCCAGTCCGGGCGCGCCTCTGCGTCGGAGGTCATCACCGAGCAGTTCCACGGCACTGTCGAAGAACACCTCGACAGGAACGGCAGCCGGGTAGACCTGGGAGATCAGATGGTCGCCACAGATCACCGCCACCGCGCACCGTGCGGGCAACGTCACCGTCGCCATCAGTGTGGCCTCTCGGCTTCGGGAACGTACTTGTCGGCGATCGCGGCGGTGATCTCGAACAACCGCAGTCGGGTCTGCTTACGGATCTCATCCTGGGTATCGATGATTCCGCCGTCGGCCAGGTGCGGGTCGTACGGCATGAACTCCACGTCGGCACCGCTGCTGCTGAAGCGTTCTGCCAGATATGCTTTCGCATCCTGGTCGTAGCTGTTGCGACTGTCGTTGAGAATCACCAGGCTCCGGGATACGAGTTCGTGGTAGCCCATAGAGCGCAACAGATCGATGGCGCGGGTGACAGGCAGTGAGGTGTCCGCGGTGAGCCCCGATACGAAGACCAGGGTGTCGCAGGAGTCCAGCACCGCCTTCATCACTGGGTGCTCGAGGTCGTCGGAGGTGTCGACGAGAATGATGTTGTGCGTCCGCCGAAGCCGTGCCAGCACGCCGGCGAACATGGCCGGAAGCAGCGGCCGGGCCTGATCGGATGCACGGTTACCGGCCAGAACGTCAAGCCCAACAGCGTTCTGCCCCAGGTGTTCCCGGATATCTGCGTACCCGTGGACATCCGGATCGTCGAGCACGGCGGCGTAGTCACCGGGCGGAGACTCGTCGATCCGGCCCGCGAGGGTCCCGAATCCGGGCGCGGCGTCGATCGCCACCACGTTATCAGGACGGCATTCGCGCATGATTCCGCCGATGCACGCGGTCATCGTGGTCTTGCCGACGCCGCCCTTGCCGGATACGAATGCGATCACATACTGCTTGCGGATATGCCTGCGGATGCGGTCCCGGAGTTCGCGATAGTGTCGCTCGGCGGGGGATTCGCCGGGGTTGACCGTCTTGAACGAGACGGTGTGCACCAGCCTGCGCCAGCCTGAGCCCGGGGCGATCTTCCGCGGAGCGACCATGTCGGAGATCCGCAGAGTCTCCGAGACCGAATCGACCCTCAATGAGTTCGTCACTAGACGGCCTTTCTCTGTGAATACCAGGTTTGGTGAGCGGGTAGGCGCTGCATCAGCATCCGCACGGCGGTTGCGACGGCATCTGCTGTTCCGGGCGCCACCACCGTCCACGAGGCGCCGCCGTGGTCGACCTGCTCGCTGACCAGCCGGCCCTCAGGGGTATCGATGACAGTCACCGCACCCGCGTCGACATGCCACCGGCCCGACGCGGCACCGGACTGGATCGCGACGATGCAGGTCTGGCGGGAGTGCTCCGGCTGTGCGGCGAGAGTCAGGGTGCGGATCTGTTCGGGATCGAATCTCCGCTTGCGCAGAAAGCCCTGCAGTGACGCAATATCGCCGACGGCACCGAGCATCTCGCCGGTGCGGATACTCACCGGGCGCATCAGGGCTGCGGGCATCTGCCCACACAGTCGGTCGATCTGGTGGGCGATCGCCGCACCGGCGGATTGCTCAGTGGTGGCTGTGCCGGCGGCGCTGAGTCGGATCAGGTCGGCAGAGCGCTCAAGAACCACCCACCATTGGGCGAAGCGAGCGAGCAGCATCCGTGTCGGCGGCCCGGGATCGCCGGGCTCCCGCGACTGAATAAGTAGTGCGACATCACGTCGCGAGAGAACCGTCAACCACTCGAGGACGGTGCCATCGACCACCCCCGCGGCGGTGATGACTCCGGCGTCGAGGAGCTCTCCGGCGACCGGATGAACCATCGCCGCCTGTCTGCTCTCGATACTCGGAAGGTGCGGCCGCAAACCCAGTTCCGGGGCCAGCACCTCGATACCCGAGAGCACCTGAAGGACCCACAGGCCGTCCAGCGTCGTCGTCAACATCGTGTCCCCCACATCTCCCCCGAGTCAGCCGGTGGGGGAACGTGATTCGTGCCCCCACCGGCTGAATGTCCTAGAACAAATTGCCCATCATCACGTCGGTCTGGTGCGCGCTGTCATTGACGCTGCTGATGGTGTTGCCGTGCTGGTTCAGGGTGTCGATCAGCCCCCGCAGTCCCTGGAGCATCTGCAGCTGTGCCGCATGGAATGACGTCGCGGCCGATCCCTGGAAGAAGTCCGCAACGGCGTTGGTGCGCTGGAGGATGTCGTCGTGGATCTCCATGAGCTGGCTTGATCGCGCGCCTACGTCGGATGCGAAATCGGCGACCGCGCCGTGGTTGTAGGTGATGTTGTCGGACATGGTGATTCCCTTCGTGGCTGTCGTGGTGATCAGGCGCCGGCGGCGAAACTGGTCAGACTGTGGGCGGCGTCGGCCTCGTGCTGCTCCATCATCGAGGCGGCCTGGCTCAGTCCATGGGCCAGACGGGTACCGCCGGTGATGGTCTGCTGCAGGTCGTGGTTGATCTGGACCGCGGTGTTGATCGAGGCGAGTTGCGCCTGGCCGCCCCAGACAGCGGATCCCAGACCCTCGTGGCTGCTGAGGTATCCATTGGCGACCGACGTTGCGTACTCCAGCGCCGACTCGATTGCCTGCTGTGTCGTGCGCAGAACGTCGGGTGTGACGACTAGTGACATGTGAACTCCTTCTCGTTCTCGGTGGTGTGTCTGCGGTGAGTATTGGGGGGTGGACGAGGGCTGTCACTTCACCTGTGGCAAACCCTGTTAGCCGACCTGCCCGTCACCCCGGCGTTTGCTGATCGGTCCTGGTCGGCGGCACGGCGACCCGAGCACGCACGACCTCGTCATCCTTTGCTGTGCCTTTGCCGTCCCTGGGGATTCCGGCCGAAGCCGGGGCCATCGGCATCGGTCCCACCGCGGTCGGTCCGCGAAGCTCCGCGGCATTCAGCGGGCCGGTCTTGAGGCCCACCGGCCGGCCGGAGTTCTCGGCGGGGAAGCTGGCCGATGGTCGGGAGTAGCTGGTGAGGCCGCCGCCCGGAAGTCCGCCCGCCGAGATTCCCGCCCCCGCCGCGCCCGCTCCGCCCGCGACCCCGCCGACAGACGTCGGTGCCGACGCTGTTCCGATCATCGGAAGACCAGCCGTGCTGTTCTCGG
Source organism: Mycobacterium sp. (assembly GCF_051006775.1). Lineage (GTDB taxonomy): Bacteria > Actinomycetota > Actinomycetes > Mycobacteriales > Mycobacteriaceae > Mycobacterium. The sequence goes on along the minus strand of NZ_JBPCSX010000059.1, from coordinate 1,339 downwards.
GTGCGAACATTCCGGCGAGCGGTCCTGCCATCGACTGCGGCAGCCCGCTCAGCCCCTGTAGCGACTGCAGTGGCGCCTGCGCCATCCCGACGGCCGGCTGGGCGGCGCTCACCGCGGCCTGCAGTGGTTGCGCCATCGTGGCAGCCGCCTCGACCGGAGCGGCGGCGTTCCTGGCTGTTGCCGACGCTGTCTGCTTCATCGCCTGCCCGGCCGCGACTTGCGCACCCTCCTGTGCCATCGCCGCCGCCGCGGCCAGCGGTCCGCCCGCGGCGGAACTGGGCGGCAGAACCGGTGGTGGAACGGCGAGTGCGGCGATCAGCGCGGTCAGGGTCGCGCCGTACGCCGCACCGGCGCCGGCGTTATGCGGCCAGTGTTCGCCGAAGTATTCGCAGTCCAGAGCAACGATTGCCGGAGTCAGGGCCCCGAGGACAAGGGGGTTCATCGCTTCGTCGGCGGCTTGTTCGGCGCGGTTCGCGAGCGACACCGCCGCCGGGATCATGGTGGTCAGTGCCGTCTCGTATGCCGACACCGCACTGGCCAGTAGCGGAGGTTTCGCCTGGGCCCAGCCGGCCAGAAGTTGCAGGGATCCGTTCAGTTCCGCGGCGGTGCTCGACGAACTCGCGCCACCGACGCCTTGAAAGTCGGCGGCTGTCACAGCGGTGCTGACACTCGACACCGAGAAGGCGACGTCATCGGTGACCGCCACGGCCTGCCATGCGGCGGCACTCGCCAGTGTTGTGGCCGTGCCGGCAGCGCCGGTTCCGGCAAGGCGGAGGTAGTTGACCTCCGGCGGTGACGAAGGCCACGCGGGATCGGGCATCGTGCGCCGCCTACAGCGACAGCGCGGTGTTGTTCACGATGTCGGCCGCGGTATAGGTCGCCGCGGCGATGTCCTGGGAACCGGCGAACAACCCCCGGTTGGTCAGGTGTTCGGTGGCGGTACCGATGTAGGCCGCCCCCGCGGCGTTCACCGCGGCGGCGAATGCCGCCGAGTCCAGATCGGCACCCATCGGCATGGCCGTCGTGAGTGCGGCGGCGGCTGTCGATGTCGCGGCCGCCATCTCAGCGCTGATGCCGGCCTCGGTTGCGGCGGAGGCCGCGATGATTGCTGAGTTGACGTCGAGTTCCATGCTGATCCTTCCGATTGCCGCGCACCGTTGCTGCGGGTACGGGCGACCGTAGGTGTGCCGGACGCATCTGTCGAGTCAGGTTCTCCGGTAGGCAGCAAATACTGTCAGGCTCAGCTCGACGCCAGCCAGGCCGCCTATCGCCGTGCCCCCCACGTACCGACAAAACGCGACGGGTAGCGCCCGGGCCCGATAGTTGTGGCTCAGAGGCG
>NZ_JBPCSX010000058.1:0-9658 GCF_051006775.1 Mycobacterium sp. | reverse complement strand
CCGCCGCCGAAGATGACGAACCCGGCGACGATCATCTTGACCTCACCGACAAGGTCGCCCATCCGGCCGCCGGCGACCAGTGCGGCGCCGAACGCGAGGCTGTAGGCGGTGATCGTCCAGGTCTGCGCAGACAAGCCCAATCCGAGGTCGTCCTTGATGGTCGGCAGAGCCGGACCGATCACGGTGGAGAACATCTGGGCGATCAGCGCTCCGAAGCCCATAGCGGCCAGGATCGCCCACGCCGATTTGCTCACTTGCCGGTCGGGCACAGTTGTCACATGCCGGCCTTTCTCTTCTCGAGATCCCACGGGCCGAAGGCCTGAGGCAGGATCTGGGCCATCGACTGGACTCCTTCGGGCGTCATGATCAGCAGATCGGGCCCGCCGTGTTCGTACAGCAACTGCCGACACCGGCCGCACGGCATCAGCGGGTCGCCGTTGCCGTCCACGCAAAAAGCTGCGATGAGCCGCCCGCCGCCGGTGGCGTACAGCGAAGACACCATCGAGCATTCGGCACACAGGGTCAGCCCGTAGGAGGCGTTCTCGACGTTGGCGCCCCAGACCAGACGACCATCATCGACGAGGCCCGCAACTCCCACCGGGAACTTCGAGTAGGGAGAGTATGAATGCCCGGCAGCGGCAACCGCCTGCCGGCGCAACGCCTCCCAATCCACCTCGGACATCCGTTCCCCGACCTCCCGACTGCGGTTGATCGCGCCAACCTAGCACCGCCGATGGCGGCAGAACGCGAAAACCGCTTGGGGTGGCTACAACGAAGACCAGGTGTTCTACGGCAACCGGATGCCGAATTAGGGGGTCGCTGGAACCGCGATGAGCGGGATGTAGACGGTGCCCTGGCATGCGCCGCTACCGATATTCGTGGCGAAGGTGCCCTTGAGCGAGCCGTCAGGCTGCGGTGCGTAGGTGGTCACCGAACTGGCCGCGTCGAAGGTGATTGTGCCGTCCCCGAGGGGGCAGTCCCACCGCCAGGCATTGGTCCGCGACCACTGTGTGCCGGTCCACTCAAAGGTGGTCGACTGGGCCGCATTCGACTTCGGCGTCGGCCCGTCGAGCACGGTCGCCACGCATGAGCCCGATGCGCAGTCGGTGCCGAACTTGTACCAGGCGGTGTAAGGCTGCTCCACCTGCTTGGCGGCCACACTGGTTCCGGACTTTTGATCGGTCTGGAAGGTGATTTTGTACCAGCCTGCCCAGGTGGGCGCGGGGTCAGCAGACGCCGACGGCGCGACGGTAACCGCGACAACGACAGCGGCCGCGGCGGCGGCCGACCGGTTACGTACTGCGCGCACTAGCGGTACTGCGGCCAGACGTAGGTAGAACCCTTGGAGTAGGCGCCCTGGAAACCGTCGTCATCCGGGGTGCCCTGCATGGCCGGCACCATATCTCCCTGGGTGCCGTCAGCGTCGACGTAGCCGCCCGAGCCGCCGTTGGTCTGCGGATCGGCCGACGCGATGGCACCGCCGCTGAGGCCGAGAGCCGCCAGAGCTGCGGAAATTGCTACAAAACGCCCAATTTTCGACATGACGCCCATTTTACGCGGCTAACTGACACCCGTCGAACGGTGCGAACGTCTATCTGGTGCAGACGCCGTTGGAGACGTGGACGCAGGTGTCGCCGGGGTGCGGCGGAGTGATGGTCGGCGAGAAGGAGCTGGGGCCGCCGGCGGCCTTCTCAGTCGGCGTCAGTGCGGGCGCGCTGGTCGCGGGCGCCGATGTCGGCGTGGTCTTCGGTTCTTCCTTGGTGCTGCTGCAGCCGGCGGTCAGCGCGCCCATCGCGACGATCGCCGATCCGCCGATCACGAGCGTGACCTGACGAGCCAATCGAGCTGAGTTCATTGCAGTCCCCGTCCGTGCGAGTTGGAGGCCGGATGTCCAGGCCGTATCTCCTAATTGTAGTCCCGGCAGGTCAGGACGCGGTGAAGCCTTCCTTCTTATGGGCGCCGTCGCAGAACGGCTTTTTGGCCGAGTGGCCGCATCGGCACAGGTAGCTCTTGTCGGTCTCTTTGATCACGGTGCCGTCGGAGGCGAGGATCGTGACCTCGCCGGAGACCTCGAGGGGCCCGTCGGTGAGTGCGGTGATGATGACCTTGGAATCGTGGGAATCGCTCATGGGATTTATTGTGCCGGTTCCCGTCGACGATGTCGTCACAGGCCCATCAGTGACTCGATTCCGCCGCGGGCGAAATAGAGCACGAATCCGACGGCGACGACCCATAGCAGCGGACTGATCTCCCGGGCCCTGCCGACTCCGGTTCGCATCACCACCCAGGTGATGAAGCCGGCGCCGATACCGTTGGCGATCGAGTAGGTCATCGGCATCACCGCAACGGTCAGCACGACGGGCAGCGCCTCAGCGAACTCGGAGATGTCGATATGGCGCAGGTGTGAGGTCATCATCGCCCCGACGATCACCAGGGCGGCGGCCGCGACCTCCAACGGCACGATCGACGCCAGTGGGCCGACGAACATCGCCGCCAGGAAAAGGATGCCGGTGACCAGGTTGGCCAGGCCGGTGCGGGCGCCCTCGCCGATGCCTGCGCCGGATTCGATGAACACCGTGTTGGACGAGGCCGACGTGGCACCGCCGGCGACTGCGCCGACACCTTCCACGACCAGGGCGGCGGGCAGTCGCGGGAACGTTCCCTGCGGATCGGCCAGTCCTGCCTCGCGGGACAGTCCGGTGAAGGTGCCCAGGGCGTCGAAGAAGTTGGCGAACACCAGGGTGAAGAGCAGCGCGGTTGCGGCCAGTGCTCCGATACGCGAGAAACTGTCGAAGCTGAACGCGCCGACCAGTGACAGGTCCGGTACGGCGAATGGCGAACCGGACAGCGCCGGCACCGCCAATTTCCAGCCGCCCGGGTGATCAACGGCGGAGCCCAGATGCCAGATCGCTTCGACGACCACGGCCACCACGGTTCCGGACACCAGGCCGATGAGGATCCCGCCTCGCACCTTTCGGGCGACCAGCACACCGGTGACCAACAGCGTCGCCACGAAGATCAGTGTCGGGACGGTGGTGATCGACCCGCGCCCGCCATCGCCGAGTCCGACCGGCGGCGCCGGAAGGCCGGTGGCCCCGACGAAGCCGGCGTCGACCAATCCGATGAACAGGATGAACAGCCCGATACCGGCGGTGATCGCCATCTTCAACTGCAGGGGCACCGCATCGAAGATCAGCCTTCGCAGCCCGGATGCCGCCAATGCCACGATGATGAGGCCGTTGATGACGACCAGTCCCATCGCCTCAGGCCAGGTGACTGTGCCCACCACGGAGGAGGCCAGGAACGAGTTGATCCCGAGTCCGGCGGCGAAGGCGAACGGCAACCGTGCGACGACGCCGAAGAGGATCGTCATCACCCCGGCCGTCAGTGCCGTGACCGACGACAACTGTCCGAACGGCAACTGATTGCCCAGGACGTCCTTGGAGCCCGACAGGATGATCGGGTTGAGCACCAGGATGTAGGCCATCGCGATGAACGTGACCAGTCCGCCGCGCACCTCGGCGCCCGGTGTCGATCCGCGGGCGGTGATTTCGAAGAAGCGGTCCAGACGATTCACGTCTGGAACCTTAGGGCTTCGTCGGGCCTGCCTAGAGGACTTTCACGGCCACGGTGATCGCCGCAGCGAATACCAGGGTCGGTATGACCATTCGGGCCATGAAGCCCAGCATGAAACGTCGCCCGCCGGCGGCACCGGCGAGAATGCACTTGACGATCAGGTTCGAGCCCAGTGACGCTGCGATCGCCACCAAAGCGGTGTCGACGGTGATATCGCCCTGGGCGGCCAGGCTGGCGGCCGCCAGTGATCCGGCGTGCGCATCTGCCAGACCCGCGGCGAAGGCGGCCAGCACCGCGCCCTGTGGGCCGAGCACGTCGGCGCCCCACTTGCCCACAAGTAGGGCCAGGGTGAGTACCCCGGTCAGAATCAGAGCGGGTTTCAGTGCGAAAGGTCGAGTCGCGGAAACGGTTTCAGCTGTTTCCGGATCGCTCGGGGGTGTTCCGCGATAAACGATGAATGCGACGGCGGTCAGACTGAGCGCCCCGACTGCCGCCGCCGGCCACAGCTTGCGCAACACATCAGCATCGACGATCCCGATGACGAGGAGAAGTTGGACGAACGTGGCGACACTGGCCAGCAGTGCCCCCGCCAGTGGGGCCCGTACTCCGGCCGTCTTGCTGAGCCGGCCCATCGAGGCGGTGGTCGCCGACGCTGAGACGAATCCGCCCGCGAGTCCGGTGACGAGCAGTCCCCGTCGCGGGCCCAGCGCGCGCACCCCGATGTAGCCGAGCCAGCCGATCCCGGTGAGCAGGACCACCAGCAGCCACACCCTGGCGGGGTTGAGCACACCGTAGGGGCCGAACGGTTGATCGGGGAGTAGCGGCAGGACCACAAAGGCCACCACGAAGAACTTGATGGCATCTTCCAATTCGACCTCGCTGACGATCTCGCGGGCGAATCGGTGGATACGGTCCTTGGAGACCAACAGCAGTGCGACGATCACCGCGAGCGCGCCGGCCACCGCCGGACGCGAACACGCCAGCGCGCCAAGCAAATAGGCAACGATGGCGGCGATCTCAGTGGTGGTTCCGGGGTCCTCGCCGCTGGTGCGGAAGTAGGCAATCGCCATCAGTCCGGCGACCGCACCGAGTCCGACGGCCACGGCCCACATGCTGAAGGTGGCCGCGACCGCACCGGCCAGTGACAGCAGGGCGAACGAACGCGACCCGGCGGGAAGCTTTCCGGAATGTCCGCGTTCGCGTTCCAATCCGAGCAGTAACCCGATGGCCAGCGCGATCAGGAACGGCTGGATCTGCTGCCAGGCCACGGACTGACTCTAGTGGGATTACGCGCTCTGGTGGGATTACGTCACTTCAGCGGGGTGGGCTCCACGACGCCGATCTCCGCCGGGCCAGCGACGGCCGCCGGGAGGAACCTCTCGATGCAGAACACGAACAGGCCGCCGCCGATCAGCCCGCCGATTATCGGTGCGACGATCGGCACCCAGAAGTACAGCTGCGGACCGTTCGCGGAGAACCAGGCGTCGTGGTAGCCGGTGATGAAGGATGCGAGCCGCGGACCGAAATCGCGGGCCGGGTTGATGGCGTAGCCCGCGTTGGCGCCCCAGCCCAGACCGATGGCGACCACCAGGAAACCGATGATCAGCGGGCCGATGTTGGCCAGCGGCGGGTTGTTGACCGCACTGGTCAGCGCGAAGATGACCGCCACCAGAATCGCTGTGCCGATCATCTGGTCGGAGAACGCGGTGAGCATCGACACGTTGGCGTCCGGCGAGGTGGAGAAGATGCCCTGGGTGGCTTTGGTGTGGTCGGGGTCGACGTTGTGGATGAGGTCGCTGTAGTTGAACCGGACCAGCAGTGCCGCAACGAAGGCGCCGGCCACCTGGGCGGCGACGTACGGCGCGATCTTGCGGGCCGGGAAGCCCTTGAAGGCCGCCAGCGCGACGGTCACAGCGGGATTGAGGTGAGCGCCACTGAGGCGCCCAGCCACGTAGACCCCCATGGTCACGCCGAGACCCCAGCCCCAGGCGATGGAGTTGTAGTCACCGGTGGCTCCCGGGTCCGTCCCGAGCTTGCCCCCGCCGGTCACGACCTGTGCGACGACGCCGCAGCCGAACAGGATGAGAATCATCGTTCCGAAGAATTCGGCCGAGCACTCGCCGAGCAGTGGGTTTCGTTTCACGGGGGTCCTTTCCGGAAGGTGCCACCGGAAACTAGCAACGACGCCCGGTTGCCGGGCGGTTTTTGCGGCGAGGGGTGCTAGAACCGTGGGGTGGCCGTCAAATCCCGTCGGAGGCGTCGCGCCCTGGCCGTTGTCGTGGCGGCCCTGGTCATCTCCGCCGTCGCTGCTGTCCTGATCTGGCAGGAGAAGGCCAACCAGATTTCAAGTCCGTCGCCGACGTGGCGGGCCGAACCCACCTCGGGCCAGGCACCTCCACCGGTCAGCCCTGACGCGCGGTACGACCTCGCCCGTCAGCAGCTCAAGGCTTTGCCGGTGCGCGGCTGGGATCGCACATCTGACTTCAAGCGCTATCAGTTCGGTCAGGCCTGGAGCGATGATGTCAACGTCGAGTTCGGTCACAACGGCTGCAACACCCGCGATGACATCCTGCGCCGTGATCTGAAGAACCTTGTCGTGCGGACATCAACCTGTTACGCCCAGAGTGGCACGCTGACCGACCCCTACACCGGCGTCACCATCGACTTCGTCCGCGGCCCCGACACCTCCAATGCCATCGAGATCGATCACGTCGTCGCGCTGGCCGACGCCTGGTACAAGGGTGCCCGCACCTGGGATCCGCAGCGCCGGCTCGACTTCGCCAACGATCCCCGCAATCTGCTCGCGGTGAGTCCGAAAGCCAACTTCGACAAGGCTTTTCGGGACGCGGCCTCCTGGCTGCCAACCAATGAGGCGTTCCGCTGTGATTTCGTTGCGCGGCAGATCGACGTCAAGACCGTCTACGGCCTCTGGTTGTCGGCCAAGGAGAAGAAAGCCCTGGCCGACGTCCTCTCGCGCTGCTAGCCCGCACGCGCCAGCTGCTGCAGCTGTGTCGATATCCTCCCGAGTAGTTCGTCATCACAGGAGACGCCCAGTTCGACGTTGTCCAACTGAACGTCGCCGGTCGCATAGCGCGCGACGTCGCCCATCTCCGCCACCCGCTCGGTGAAGTCCTCGATGAACGTGCCGAAACCGTCGATAGGCAGCACGGTGAGTGCGCCGAAATCGCGCTGGAGATCGCCGCAGCCGTACGGGACCCGCACCCCGCGCGATCGCTCGGCCAGGTCCAGCAGGCAGTCGTGGTAGTCCATCAGCCGGTTGGCGGCGTGGACGACTCCGCCGGCGTCGGCGGAGTTCTCGTCGTGCGGGTCGCCGAACACCTCCCGGAACGCGGGGCTGAGCATGAACCCATCGATATCGCCGATCAACTCGTAGAGCTCCGACAATCGCTCGGTGAAGAACAGTCCGGTCTCGAACTCGGTGCTCAGAGCTTCGCCGTTGGGCCGGGCGAACCCCATCCGGGCGTCGCGAACCCGGGCCGCCACCGCGTCGCGGCGCTGAACCGCCACCGAGACGAAGGACGCGTACCTCCAGCAGGGCGGCCGCTTCGTGAGCATGGCGTCCAGTTCCGCGGTGGTGTGCACCACGGCCGCGACCTCAATGGCGTCACCCGGCGGAATGATCGCCGGCTTCGGCGTGATGGCGCGCATCAACTCGGCACCCTCGGTGCCGTACACCCCGCGCACATCGCCGCGGGATGCCCAGCTGTGCTGTTGATCCGCCCGCGAGCTCACCTCCCGGTCGCGCTCCCGCTGATCGGTCAGCGCCTGCTGCGAACGCACGGCGGCGGCGCGGCCCCAGAGGAAGATGCCACCCGTGAGCACGATGCTGAGCAGTACCCATCCAGTCATAACCGCGATGCTAGGGCGGGCCTCCGACACAACCGTCTGACCGGCTAGCGTCGCACCCATGACGACACGACGACCCGTCGCTGTGGTGACCGGGGCCAGCCGCGGTGCCGGCCGTGGCATCGCCGAGGCGCTCGGCACTGCCGGCTGGCGGGTGTATCTGACCGGACGCACGATCTCGAACGACGACGCCCGCTCGGTGACCGCCCTGGGCGGCGAGGGTATCGCCGTGCCGTGCGACCATGCCGACGATTCCTCGGTGGCGGAAGTGTTCGCCCGGGTTTCTGATCAGAACAACGCGCTCGATCTACTGGTCAACAATGCCGCTGCCATCAGCGACCGGCTGACCGATCCGGCGCCTTTCTGGGACAAGCCGTTGGAGTTGTCCGACGTTCTCGATGTCGGTCTCCGTTCGGCCTACGTCGCGTCCTGGTACGCCGCGCCGCTGTTGCTGCGCGCCGATCACGGCCTGATCGTGTTCACCTCGTCGCCGGGTTCGGTCTGCTACATGCACGGTCCGGCGTACGGGGCGCAGAAGGCCGGCGTGGACAAGATGGCCGCGGATATGGCCGTCGATTTCGGCGGCACTGCGGTGGCCACAGTGTCGATCTGGATGGGCATTCTGCTTACCGATCGGATGCGTCGGGCGTTCGGGGTCAACGCCGAGGCGCTGGCCGCTTTCGCTGAGCATGCCGAGACCCCGCAGTTCACCGGCCGGCTCATCGATGCGCTCTATCGCGATGCCGACCTGGCCGCGCTGTCCGGACACACTGTCATCGGCGCGGAGCTCGCCACCCGGTACGGCATCACCGATGAGGGTGGGCGCCGCCCGCCGTCACACCGCGACGCGCTCGGGACGCCCCGAGAGCCGAGCCCCGTCGTCGTTCGGTAGCTCTATCCACAGTCTGGACTTCATCCACAACCGGCCATGGTGGCGGTGTTGGGGTGTCGGGGAGCAGATCTAATATCGAATATATGTTCGAATCGACGAAGGCCGGGCTGCTCGCCGAGATGTCCGGCGCCCAGCGCGATGAGCGGGTGGCTGCGGCGAAGCGGATTCTGGCGGCCGGCCGGTTGTGCCAGTTGCGACTGGCCGAGGTCCACCCCGAGGACCGGACGCAGTGGTGCATCGACAACTGGGAGGCCGTGGCTGCCGAGGTCGCGGCTGAATTGGGTATCAGCCGGGGTCGCGCCTCTGCGCAGATGAACTACGGGGTGGAACTCCTGGAACGGCTGCCGAAGCTTGGTGCGGCCTTCGCCCGCGGTGAGGTGGATTTCCAGGTCATCGCCGTCGCGGTGTTCCGCACCGGTCTGATCACTGATCCCAAGGTGCTGATCAAGATCGACGCTGTTGTTGCCGCGAGGGCAGCAGGGTGGAACGCCCTGTCGAGAAAGCGGATCAGCGAGGTGGTCGATATGTGGGTCCGCCACCTTGATCCTGCAGCGGAGCGCATCGCACGACGGGCCGACGACGATCGCCATGTCGAGATAGGTCCGTCGCGGGATGGGTTGGCGGATTTCTGGGGTGCGGTCCGTGCTCCGGATGCCGCTGTGCTGGATCGGCGGTTGGATCAGCTGGCTTCCACGGTGTGCCGTGCTGATTCGCGTACGAAACGGCAGCGTCGCGCCGATGCGTTGGCGGCGTTGGCTGCGGGCCGGTCAGCGATCGTGTGCGACTGCGGATCTGAGGACTGCCCAGTCCGCGACGCTGACCCGCAGCCGGGTCAGGTGGTGATTCATGTGCTGGCCGAGGCGGCAACGGTGTCCGGGGAGAGCAATTCAGCGGGGTATCTGCCGGGATTCGGGGCGGTACCGGCCGAGACGGTCCGCGATCTCGCGGTGCGGGCCCGTCTGCGTCCCCTGACGGCGGCTGACCAACTCAAGGCCGAGCCGCACTACCGGCCGTCGTCGGCGCTGGCGGATTTCATCCGCGCCCGTGATCTGTGTTGCCGGTTTCCGGGTTGTGATGTGCCGGCAGAGTTCTGCGATATCGACCACACGATCCCCTGGGCCCTGGGTGGGTTGACCCATCCGTCGAACCTGGGGTTGAAGTGCCGTCCCCATCATCTGCTCAAGACTTTCTGGTGCGGTGAGAGTGGTTGGGGGGAGCAGCAATTCCCCGACGGCACCATCGTCTTCACCTCCCCGTCCGGCCGGAAGTACACGACAAAACCGGGCGGGGCGCTGTTCTTCCCACAACTGGCGACACCCACCG
>NZ_JBPCSX010000057.1:0-108207 GCF_051006775.1 Mycobacterium sp. | reverse complement strand
GTCGCGCGGTTGGCGCCCGGGGCCGCAGCGCCGGCCCGCGCCGCGGCACGCCGGGTGCTTGTCGCGGTGTTCGAGGTAACCGCCGAGGGGGCACTCGCCTGCTGACCGGAGTCGATGTCGCCGCTGTCCGCCGCGGCTACCGCTGTAGTGGTCAGCAGAGCGCTGCCCATCCCGACCAGAACCGCACCAGTGCCCAGTAAGGCCCGTCGATCAACCATTACGCAACTCCCCTTCCACAGGAACGGGCAAACGCTATCGCGATTGCCGCCCAGGGGCCAGGGTTAGCCCAAAACAGGCCTCCGCCGTAACGAATCCGTCAGAAGCCGCAGGCAAAAAAGGCAGAGGCTGTCAGTCGGCGTGGTGAGCGCCGTGTGCCGGCTCGCCCGCGAAGGTGTGCGTCGGCAACTTATGGGTGCCCTCGAGATCGTCGAGGATCGCCGCCTGCGCGGCAGGCGGCAGGGTGTGCAGAATCTCGCGCACCCGAGCCTGCCGGCGTCCGACAGCTTTGCGCTCCGGCATACCGGGGGTGGCCACCAGTTGTGGCGGCACGCCCTCGATATCTTCGACGCCGCCGTCGCTCTGGCCTGCCGCGAGCATCGCCTGCTCCTCGGCCATGGTCGACTCGTCCTTCTCCTCGGACATGCCGATCGGGCCGATACGGCGGCCGTTGAGGAACTGCTTGACCACCGGCTCGTCACTGGTCAGCAGCACCTCACGGGGCCCGAACATGACCAGGTGCTTGCGGAACAACATGCCCATGTTGTCGGGCACCGTGCGGGCGATGTTGATGTTGTGCGTCACGATCAGGATCGTCGCGTCGATCTGGGCGTTGATATCGATCAGCAGCTGGCTCAGGTACGCGGTACGAACCGGGTCCAGACCGGAGTCGGGCTCATCGCAGAGGATGATCTTCGGATCGAGCACCAGCGAGCGGGCCAGCCCGGCACGCTTCTTCATACCGCCGGAGATCTCGCCGGGAAACTTGTTCTCGTCACCGTCGAGGCCCACCATCTCGAGCTTCTCCATGACGATCTTGCGGATGTCGCTCTCCGACTTCTTGGTGTGCTCGCGCAGCGGGAAGGCGGTGTTGTCATAGATGTTCATCGAGCCGAACAGCGCACCGTCCTGGAACATGACGCCGAACAGCGTGCGGATCTCGTAGAGCTCCTTGGCGGAGCACTCGATGATGTCGGTGCCGTCGACGATGATCTTGCCGCGCTCGGGACGCAGCAGGCCGATCAGCGACTTCAGGAACACCGACTTGCCGGTACCGGAGGGGCCCAGCAGAACACTGACCTCCCCGGCAGGAATGTCCAGGGTCACGTCTTCCCAGATCCGCTGGGATCCGAATGACTTGGTCAGCCCCTCAACCTGGATCGAAGTACCCACGCGATTCCTTCCGGCCACACAATTTATCCACGGCAGTGACACCTGTGGTTCCGGTCACCTTAGCGCACCTGCCTACCGCGTATCGAAGTTTGTCGCGCAATGACAAATCCCCCGCGAACCAGGTGGTTCGCGGGGGATTTGCTGCAGATCTTTGCTACTTGACGGAAACCTTGGCGCCTGCAGCCTCGAGCTTGGCCTTGGCGTCCTCGGCGGCGTCCTTCTTGGCCTTCTCCAGGACAGCCTTCGGGGCGCCGTCGACCAGATCCTTGGCTTCCTTCAGGCCCAGGCCGGAGACGATCTCGCGGACGACCTTGATCACGCCGATCTTCTTGTCGCCGGCATCCTCGAGGATGACGTCGAACTCGGACTGCTCCTCAGCGGCCTCGGCAGGCGCGCCACCGGCGGGGCCGGCGGCGGCAACTGCGACCGGTGCGGCCGCGGTGACCTCGAAGACCTCTTCGAACTTCTTCACGAACTCCGAGAGCTCGAGGAGAGTCATCTCCTTGAACGCGTCGAGCAGATCGTCGGTGCGCATCTTTGCCATGTGTGTTGTCCTTTCCTGACTTACTTCGGTGTGTGCTTAAGCGGCGGTTTCGCCGGACTTCTTGTCCTGCAACGCGGCGGCCAGGCGGGCCATCTGCGAAGCAGGGGCGGCGAACAGGCCGGCGGCCTTCGCCATATTGCCCTTCATGGCGCCTGCCAGCTTGGCCAGCAGCACCTCACGCGACTCGAGGTCAGCGATGGCCTCGACCTCGGCGACGGTCAGGGCGCGACCGTCCATGTAGCCGCCCTTGATAACGAGCGCCTTGTTGTCCTTGGCGAACTTCTTGATCGCCTTGGCGGCGTCAACGGCTTCGCCCTTGACGAACGCGATCGCGGTGGGACCGGCGAAAAACTCGTCGAGGCCCTCGATCCCGGCCTCAGCCGCCGCACGCTTGACGAGCGTGTTCTTGGCGACGCTGTAGGTTGCCGTGCCGGCCAGTGACCGGCGCAGCTCCGCCAGACTGGCAACGGTCAGTCCGCGGTACTCAGTGACCACGGTGGCCGTCGAGGACTTGAACTGCTCGGTGATCTCGGCGACCGCGGTGGCCTTGTCAGCCTTGGCCATGCATTGCCTCCTCAGTGGTTTTCAACCGCTGGCGGGCCGGAAAACACAAACGCCCCGACGCAGACGGCCGGGGCGTGCAAACCGCTGACATGCAGCGGCGGAGCCTCGTCCTCCTGCGTGGGCCGCCCGGGTGTCCGGGACCTTCAACCGACTCGCGCACGCGCTCATCGGTGACCAACGGTCTTCGGTAGAACTTTGACAGCCTAGCCCGACCGCGCCGGGTAGCCCAAATCCACCCGTTCCGGCCACGAGCAGACACAAAGTCGCACGGTTCAGCCGCAATAAGTGCGAGTTTGCGTCTGCCCGCCGTCAGGCTGCACGACGGAGTTGAACAGCGATGCGTTCGCAAAGCCGCGCCGGGGCGCGGCGCACGTCGGCCGCCACGATCGGAACGACGATCCAGCCGACGTCCTGGACTCCCGCGAAGCGTGCCTTGTCCCGCAGCATTTCCACCCGGCCGACATGCCACTCCACGCTGTCGTACTCCGCCGCCACGCGGGCCTCCGGCCACGCGAAATCCACCCGCCAGCGCTCGCCGTCACGGCCACGGATCAGGTACTGCAACTCCGGACGGGGCAGACCATGGTCGAGCATCACCAGCCTCGCCTCGCTCTCCATTGCGGACTCCGAACGGCCGTCGACGAATGGCAGAAGGTCGCGCACTCCGACGATCCCTCGCCGTCCCCGCTGTCGCTCAACCGCTTCGGCAAGATCAGCCGGGGTCGCCCAACCCACCCGGAGTGCGGCGTCGAGGACGGCCAAGCCCCGCGGGCGTCGGATCTCGCGGGCAATCTCCACCGCCGTCCAAGCCGGCGATGTCGCGCTTCGGCTCGAAATCAGCTGCAGCGGTGCACCTTTCCGTTGGTGGACGACGAGACCGGCAGTAGGCCGGAGGCGGAAGCCAGGATCCAGGACATGCACTGAAGCACTGCGCTCGATGTCGAATCCAAAGAGAGCGGCCGAAGTATGCATGCACGCAACAACGTGGTCACCGACCACCAGGTCCAGCGCCCGCAGCCTGGTGAGCAGGTCAGGTTGGGTAGACGAGAACACGCCGCGCCAAACCCGGACCAACCCTCCCTTTCTCACCTGGACATCCAGCTGCTGACGCGTCATCACGGTGAGCAGTTCGGCGGTGGTGGCCAATCCACCACCGCGGCGGATCAACTCGGCGGCATCGGTGTTCATCCGGGCGAGCGTGCACCCGAACCAGTGGCTCCGCCAGCCACCTTGCGAGGCGCCTGTGGACACCCGAGCAGACACAAAATCGCACAAATCCGGCCGGGTCTACGCGAGTTTGTGTCTGCTCGCGCCGCAGGGGTTCACAGGTCGCGTAGTAGTGCGGCCGCGCCGACGAGGCCGGCATCCCCACCCAGTTCAGCTGGGACCACCCGCAGAGCCTTGATGAAATCGAGCGCGGCGTACTCCCCCAACGCTGTGCGCAGTGGGTCGAAGAGCACCGCTCCGGCCCCGGCCACCCCGCCGCCGACGACCACCAGGTTCAGATCGCACACCGCTGCTACCGAGGCGATCATCGCCGCCAGTGCCCGGGCGCCGCGGCCGAAGGCGCGCACCGCCACGTCCTGTCCCGCCGCGGCGGCCTGCGACAGTTCCCTGGCATCGGAACCGGTCCAGCCATGCTCGCGCGCCCAGGCCACCAGATGCGGGCCGCTGGCGATCGCCTCCACACAGCCGCGAGCGCCACAACTGCACAGCGGTCCGCCCAACTCGACGATGGTGTGCCCGACATGGCCGGCGTTGCCGGTGCGCCCGCCGTACGGCCTGCCGTCCAGCACCAGTCCGCCGCCGACGCCGGTGGACACCACCATGCCGAGCATGAAGGCCGCGCCCCGCCCGGCGCCGCGCCAGTGTTCCCCCAAAGCCATGCAGAGCCCATCGCCGGCCAACCGCACCGGAACGCCGGGGACTGCGGCGGCCACTCGTTCGACGACACCGAACCCGCGCCAGGCGGCGATGTTGACCGGGCTGATCGTTCCGTTCGGCAAATGGATCGGACCCGCAGAGGAGATACCGACACCGCACACATCCCCGCCGGCAGCGGCCAACGCGTCGGCGATGGTCCGCTGGGCCGCCGACCACACTTCGTCCGGGTCGGCGCTGTGTGGGGTTGGCTGCCGATTCTGATGCAGCAGTTGACCTTTCGCGTCGACGATCCCGGCGGCGATCTTGGTGCCGCCGATGTCGAGGGCCAGTACCGTCCGGCGGGCAGGGGATTGATCGGGCATCAGTGCTTGTGGGTGTTATCGGGCTGGCGCGGATCGCCAGGGTGCTCATAGCCGGGGGCCAGCCAGACCAGCGCAGCCCGGCGCTGCTCGAGCCAGATCCGGAACGCCCGGCGCCGGGCCGCCCCGCGCAACATCGCGGCGATGGTGGGCGCCACCTCCGCGTAGTCGGGATCGGGCTGATCGGCCCGTGCGAAACGGCGCGGGTTGCGCCGGTGGTAGTCGGCGACGGCGTCGGCGTCGATATCCACCCCGGCGGTCACGCGGACGAACACCGCCCGGGCCAACGGGTCAGCCAGAACGGATGCCGCGACGCTGCCGATCTCCAGACGGGCGGTCAGGTCAGGCAGCAGGTCGCACTCGGCCGGGGTGCCTGCGCCGGCGCGGACACCGAGTCCTGCGGCCTCACGGACGACCACCCGTTCAGTCACCAGCAGTTGGGTCAGCCAGCGCCGCAGTTGCCTGCCCTCACTGGTGCCGGGTCGTGGCAGTGCCGCGGTCTGTGGCGAGTTGCGCAGCACCGCCTCGCGGGCGTCCACCTCGGCGACCCGCACCGGTGCACCGTCGACCGTCGCGGCGATCATCGGACCGTCACGGCCACGGCAGGGGTGTAGAGCAGCCGGCCCGCGCAGCCGACCCTGATCAGGGCCCACCACTGACCGGGAGTCAGCCACGGCGGCGGGCTGACATCGAAGCCCACCTCAACCGTGGACCCGGCCGGCAGCACCGCACCGCGGGCCGCCGGGCCGATCCAGTCCCAGGTGCCCCATGGGCTGATCAGATGAGCTTCCAACGCCAGGTCGGCGTGTGCCCCGCTGCTGACCGCGACCGTCAGCCGGCCCGTCTCACCGCGGGCCAGGACGACGTCGGCCGGCTCGCCGACCAACCGCACAACATTCGGTTCGACATCCCCGACAGTGATCATGCAGACGTCCTCGACCGTCTGCCGCCAGGCCGGCGGGATGTCACCGGCCAAGGTCAACTGGGCACGCACCGGATAGTGCCCAGGCTCCGCATCGGTGGGCACGGTGACGAAGAGTTCGGCCTCGCGGTGCCCGCGGGCGGGCAGCCGGTAGGAGCGCGGTCCGAACATCCGCTTCGCCGGGTCCTCCCCGGGTCCGGGCTCCCATCCGGGCGGATAACGCAGTCCCACGGCGGCGTCGACGTCCGCATCGCTGCAGTCGCTTGCGATGGTCATTCTCAATCGCACCGTGTCGCCGGCCTGGGCTGCGATGGTTTGTGGGTGCAGGTGCGCGACAGCCGGCAGTCCGCCCAGCGGGGCCGGCCCACGGTTGTGCAGCCAGTAGCGCGCGTACAACGGTTGTGCGGCTTCGGCATCGGGGGCCAGTTGGCGCATCTCGGCGTCGATCACCGGAGCCACATCGAGTCGGGCGGCGAGCGTGGCGATCTGGTAACCGTGCAACCACAGCGGATCAGCGCCCGTCCGGGGATGTTCCAGTAGATCGGTGGACACGACATCCCTGATCGCGCCGATCGGGGTGCTGATCTCCACATCGGTTGCCACACCGGTGATCTCGACCAGCCGGATGGTGGCTGCCTCGGCATCGACGGCAACCGAGCTGCCGATGGCGGTGGGGTTGCCTGCGGCCTTCAGTGCCGCAAGCTGTACCGCACCGGCGGGCTCGACGGTGAGCAGCGAACCGTCCGCCGGCAGTCGCGCGCTGCCAGATTCAACCACCACGGGAATAAGTGAATGGTTGAATTCCGCACTGCGGGTATGCATTCCGACTTCCCGCCAATCGCCCGCGCCGGTGATCAGCGTGAAGTCGAAGGTGTGGCTCCAGTGTTGCAACTGAAAGTTGGACCCGTCCGGGTTCTTGCGTTGTGGCGGGTCGATCCAGGTGCCCGAAGGCCAGCCCGTGCAGGAGCGCATCAGTGAGGTATGCAGGGTGCCGTCGCGTTCAACGGCGAAGCCGGGAACCCCGCGATTGACCAGCGCGATGGTCCGTGACTCGAAGTCCCCGCAGTCGACGCCGATGTTCTGCTCGACGGTGACCTCGGCGTCGTCGAGGTCGGTGACGACCGCGGCCAAGGCGCCGTCGCCGACGACGATAAGCACCGGCAGCGCCTGTGCCGCGCGCAGGTCGGCGTCGGGTCGCCAGACCTCGCCGAGTGCATGCGCGGCGGGCACGAACACCCGAGCACTGCCGGTGAGCCCAAGCTGACGCTCGAGTTCGGCGGCGAAACGCGGATCAGCGGCGGCCAGCACCTCGGCGGTGAACGGGTTGTCCTCCGGCCCACCCAGCGCGATACGGGTGTCGGGCAGGTTGGAATCGACCTCGAGGTGGCCGTAGCGGGTGTGCCCGGCGGCGCTACAGGTGGCCGTCACCCCGGCCCGCACCAGGGCGACCATCAGATCGCGGACCAGGTGCGCCGCCGAGTGCTCCGATGCGACAACTTCGGCGACCGCGACCGCTCGGGTGTGGGTACCGACGCGGATGCGGGCGGGCGAGGACAGCCCGAACCAGCCGTGCGCGGGGTTGTCCAGTGTCCAGGGGTGGTGTGCGGTGTCGACCGCACGGTCCTCCCCGGATTCGTGGTCGTGCATCAGACCGAATCCACGGCCGATGACGGCATCGCCCACCTCGCTGACCGGCAGTGCGCCCGGAACCGGACAGGGCCAGCGCAGCCGCACCAGATGATCGGCCCCGGTGAACTCATCGATGGTGGTGCGGCAGTCCAGCCTGTTGAGCCCGCGCCACAGGGTCAAGGTCTGGGTGTAGCGCAGCAGATTCCCGATTGCTCCGTCGATCACCAACCGCTCACCCAACGGGCTGCTGTAGGCGCGGACCTGCGCCGGTGCGGCCGAGGAACACCGCACCGGTCCGCTGGGCAACAGGTGCCACGGGCCCTCGCCGGCTTCCGGATGCGCCGGGTACTCGTCGTAGACGGCGAGTTCGTTGCCCACCGCGCCGTCCGCGATCAGCTCACGCGCGGAGGCCAGCTCCCGCAGCGAGGACACCCCACCTCCGCGGTCCGGGTCGACCCGCACCCGGAGATGTTCGTTGGCGATGCTGACGCCGTCGGCCGGCTGCCACCCTGATGGCGCGGTGCCGTCGTCGGGGCCTCCCTCGAGCCCGTCCTCAAGCAGGCCGTAGGCCCGCCAGCCGAGCGACCCGACCCCTTCGGCGCGCCAGGTCACCGTATGTCCGCCGTCATCCACCAGCGTCGGCAGCGCTACACCGGAGGCATCGACCACCTGCGCGGCCGGCCCCACCGGATCTTCGACGTGGACGGTGACGATGTCGGTGCGATTGTGCGCCAACGGGTTCCACACCACCACAGAATGCGACGGCCCTGCAACAGCGGCGGAAAGTACCTGCAGCGCGCCTGCCCGCGCCGTGGTGCCCAATTCCCAGGCATCGCGCCACCCGGTCAGCAGGTCCAGATACACCTGATCGGACTCTGAACCGGTGATGGCGTCGTGGTGGGCGCCCCAGGCGAGTTGCACCCAGGCTTTGGCCAACGCGGCCTCCGGGTAGCGCGCCCCGCCCAGTAGCGATGCGAACACAGCGAACCGCTCCGCACCCAGAACCGCATCCTCGGCAGCCCTGTTGGCCTGCTTGGTGTCGATATAGGACACGTCCTTGCCGGTGTAGATCGGGTTCATATCGCGGGTCTGCGGAGACGGCACCGCGGCGCGCTCGTCGAGCTCCGCACGAACGGCCGCAAAGAAGTCGGACGGTACCGCGCAGATAAACCGCGGCCAGGTGTAGCGGGCATTCCAGTCGCGGTGGATTTCGGTCACCCAGGCGTTGGGCGGGGTGTAATCGGTGCCGACAGGCAGCAGCACATTGCGTGTCAACGCCACCGATTTGAGTTCGGTGAACAGTGCGAAGGTGGCGTCCTGCGCTTCGGTCAGCGACGCTGATGAATCCATCCACCAGCCGGCTGCGTAGTGCGCGGGCATGTAGTGGGTCAGCAGACCTACCCCGGACGGCGAGATCCACTCGAATTCGCTGCGGAACTGCATACGGCGTGGGTCGCCGGCTTGGCCGTCTTTGGACGCCATCGGACCCCACTGATGATGTGGCCCGCGCGCCCACGAGCTTGATGTCAGTCCGGCGTCGGCGGCCATCCCAGGAAACTGCGGATCGTGGCCGAACACGTCTAGCTGCCAGGCGGTCGCCGGGTTCGCACCCAGCACATCGCGCTGAAAACCGATGCCGTGAACAAAGTTCCGAATCGAGGTCTCGGCACCCGTCAGATTGGTGTTCGGCTCGGTGTAGGTGCCGCCCATGACCTCCACTCGCCGCTCGGCGATGAATCGCAACAGGTCGGCACGGTCCTCCGGATGGGCATCGAAATAGGGCTTGAGATAGTCGACCTCGGCGAGCACGAACTTATACACGGGGTCGCGGCGTGCCATCTCCAGGTGCGCGGCCACCAGCGCGAACGCGTTGTTCTGCTTGCATGCACCCGGCGGGTCCTCGGTCCACACGCTGGTGTAGGCGGCCTGGGTGTTCCACCACACCGGGTCGTAGTGGAAGTGGCTGATCATGTACATCGTCCAGCCCGGTTCGGCGACGGTGAAATCAAAGGTGAACGTGCTGTCACCGGCGACGGCGACGGCAGGCCGGCGGTCTCCCGGATCCGCCTGGTCGACACGCACCGCGACTTCGATGACCCCGTCCCCGGTGGCCGTGCGGGCTGTGCCGACGGTGTCCAGGCCGTCTCCGGCCACGCGCACCGCGGTGGGCTCGGTCGCTCCGCTGTAGAAGACCCGCACTATCTGCACGGGGTCGTCGGCATCGCCTACGAAAAGTTCGGTGGACTCGGCCCCGGTGACGCGCACATCAGGGAATCTACGTGACCAACGATGAAGGCCCCCCGGGATTGCTCCCGGGGGGCCTTCACTGTCGAATGAGGCTGCTGGTCAGCGAGCTACTTCGCTGCCCGAGCCACTGCGGCCTCGACTTCGTGGAGCTCATGCTCCGCGAAGGCCACGTCGTCGGCGAAGGACTTGAGCCGAGCGATGTTGTAGATCAAGATGCCGTACAGCACCTTGGCCGTAATGTCGGCGATCGAGTAGCCGATCTGCTTGCCCACCCATGCGTCCGCTCCGTCGAAGCCGAGCACCGGAATCAGGTAGGCGATGGGGTACACGCCCCAAGTCCCGAGCAGCAGCAGGCGCATGTTGCTGACGAGCTTCCGCACCTGCGGGGGCTGACGATCGAGCGACTTGGTGAGCTCGACGAACAGCACGTACAGGATGTACAGGAACGGAATCGTCGACAACCAGCCCCAGATGTTGCGGGTCATGATGTCGTGGCTGATCTCGCCGGGGTAGCCCAGGGCGATCATAAGTGCCGACGCAGGGATCAACCGGACGAGCAGCGCAGTCTGCAGCTTGCGGGCCAGCGCCAGAACGACGATGAGCTCGGCGAGCAGCAGTGGCACGGTGAGAAGCCAGTCGACGTACCGGTAGCCCTCGTTGAACGAGTGCCCGGCTGCCTGGGTGTAGATACCCTTGCCGCCGGCCGCGTCGGTCGTGAACGCCATCTTGAACGACTCGAAGATCCGGAAGTAGTGGTACGCGGCGATGCCGCAGACCGTTCCGGAAATCAGCAGCGCCTGCCGGTAACGGGGCAGAACCCTACCCTGCGCGCTAAACAGGAAAATTGCGCCGAACAGCTGTGCCGCGAGGCACAGTGAGAGCACGTTGTAAACAGTGTCGAACTGACCCTGTGTTAGTTCTTCTGGAATCAACCCTCTGACCTCCGAGCATGGTGTCGTAATGACGGACAGCGTAAATGTATAGCCGACTGCCAGCAGATTCTCATGTTTGGCCCAAGAACACGGAATTGTTTTTCACCTGTTCCACCGGTCGTTTGGCACACTGAGGAGAAATGACTTCCCCCAAGAATCGCCATGTGGCCAGCCTCGATCGGGTGCCGTTGCCCGTAGAGGCGGCCCGAATCGGCGCGACCGGCTGGCAACTCACCCGGACCGGCCTGCGCGTGCTGCCCACCCTGCCCGGCAGGGGGAGCTGGAAAAACAAGGTGATCAAGCAGATCCCGAAGACCTTTTCCGATCTGGGTCCCACCTATGTGAAGTTCGGGCAGATCATCGCCTCCAGCCCCGGAGCATTCGGTGAGCCGCTCAGCCGGGAGTTCCGCAGCCTGCTCGACTCGGTTGCGCCGGCCAACACTGCCGCGGTGCACCGCCTGTTCAAAGACGAGTTGGGCGCCGACCCAGCCGAACTGTTCGCACATTTCGAGGAGGAGCCGTTCGCCTCGGCCTCGATCGCTCAGGTGCACTTCGCCACCCTGCACACCGGCGAGGAGGTGGTGGTCAAGATCCAGCGGCCCGGTATCCGCCGCCGGGTGGCTGCAGACCTGCAGATCCTCAAACGGTTCGCGCAGGTGGTGGAACTGGTCAAGCTCGGCCGGCGGCTCTCCGCCCGGGACGTGGTCGCTGACTTCGCCGACAACCTCGCAGAAGAGCTCGACTTCCGCATCGAGGCACAGTCGATGGAGGCCTGGGTCTCCGGCCTGCACGGGTCCCCCCTGGGCCGAAACATCAAAGTGCCGCAGGTGCACTGGGAGTTCACCAGCGAACGGGTGCTGACCATGGAGCGGGTGCACGGAGTGCGCATCGACGACGTCAAAGCCATCCGCAAGAAGGGTTTCGACGGCACCGAGTTGGTGAAGGCCTTGCTGTTCAGCACCTTTGAGGGCGGCCTGCGGCATGGGTTGTTCCACGGTGACCTACATGCCGGCAACCTGCTCGTCGACGATGGGGGCCGGATCGTCTTCCTGGACTTCGGCATCATGGGCCGCATCGACCCGCGCACCCGTTGGTTGCTGCGCGAATTGATCTACGCGCTGCTGGTCAAGAAGGACCACGCCGCCGCCGGCAAGATCGTCGTCCTGCTCGGCGCCGTCGGCACCGTAAAACCGGAGGCGGAAGCGGCTAAGGACCTCGAGGCGTTCGCCCAACCCCTGACCCTGACGACCCTGGGCGAGATGTCCTACGCCGAGATCGGCAAGCAGCTGTCAACGCTTGCCGACGCCTATGACGTCAAGTTGCCTCGCGAACTGGTTCTCATCGGTAAGCAGTTCCTCTACGTCGAGCGCTATATGAAGCTGCTGGCCCCCAACTGGCAGATGATGAGTGACCCGCAGTTCTCCGGCTATTTCGCCAACTTCATGGTCGAGGTCAGCCGCGAGCACCAAAGCGATGTGGAGCCCTGATGGAAATCCGTTCCGGTTACGCCCGCAACGATGACATCGAGATCCACTACGAGGATCTCGGTGACATCAACGATCCTCCGGTCTTGCTCATCATGGGCTTGGGCGCCCAGCTTGTGCTGTGGCACAACGAGTTCTGCGAGAAGCTGGTCGACCTCGGTTACCGGGTCATTCGCTATGACAACCGTGACGTCGGCCTGTCCAGCAAGCTGGACGGTAAGCGCCACGACGGCCCGCTGGTGCCCAAACTGCTGCGCGCCCTCGTCGGCCTGCCGAGCAAGAGCGTGTATCACCTCAAGGACATGGCCGACGACGCCGCCGCGCTCCTCGATCATCTGGGCATTGAACGGGCGCACGTCGTCGGGGCTTCGATGGGCGGGATGATCGCGCAGATTTTCGCCGCCCGGTTCCCCCAACGGACGTGTGGGCTGGGCATCATCTTCTCGTCGAACAACTCCGCGCTGCTGATGCCGCCTGCACCCAAGGCGCTGATGTGTTTGGTCAAGGGGCCGGGGCCGGACGCTCCGCGCGAGGAGATCGTCGAGAATTCGATGCGGGTTTCCCGGGTCATCGGCAGTCCCGGCTACCCGAGGTCCGACGAGCGGCTGCGCACCGATGCAATCGAGGCCTACGAGCGCGCCTACTACCCGCAGGGCATCGCCCGGCATTTCGACGCCGCACTGAGCAGTGGCAGCCTTCGCCGCTATGACCTTCGGATCACCGCACCGACGGTGGTCATCCATGGCAAGGAGGACATCCTGATGCGGCCCGCAGGCGGAAAGGCGATCGCATCGGCGATTCCCGGGGCCCGGCTGGTGCTCTTCGACGGGATGGCTCACGATCTGCCCGATGAATTATTCGACCCCATCATCGCCGAGCTGACCACTACGTTCGACCAGTACAGCAAACATCACTAACCTGCAACAACCGTCTGTCGGAGCGTCTTCAACAGGCCCGCGGCGGGTACCGTCGAAAAAAAGCAGCAACTTCTGCGGGGAGCGATCTCGCAAGAAACACGGGAAGTGACGACCCACATGACCGAGGCAGCCAGAACCGACGACATGCGTCCGCACTTTGAGGACATCCAGGCGCACTACGACCTGTCCGACGATTTCTTCGGCCTGTTCCAGGATCAGACCCGCAAGTACAGCTGCGCCTATTTCACCGGGCCGAACGTCACGCTGTCCGAGGCGCAGACAGCAAACGTCGATCTCAACCTCGAGCAGCTCGACCTCAAACCCGGTATGACGCTGCTGGAGATCGGCTGCGGCTGGGGACTGACCCTGCAGCGGGCGATGGAGAAGTACGACGTCAACGTGATCGGCCTGACGCTGTCGAAGAATCAGAGCGTGTACTGCCGGGAGTTACTGAGCGGGGTGGACAGCGATCGCACGTTCGACGTCCGACTCGAGGGGTGGGAGCAATTCCACTCCCCCGTCGACCGGATAGTGTCGATCGAGGCCTTCGAGCACTTCGGTTTCGAACGCTACGACGATTTCTTCACGAACTGCTTCGACAACCTGCCCCCCGACGGGCGGATGGTCATTCAGAGTTCAGTGGGATACCACCCGATGGATTTGGCAGCGCGCGGCAAGAAGCTGACCTTCGAGCTGGCCCGGTTCGCCAAGTTCATCTACACCGAAATCTTCCCCGGCGGCCGACTGCCCAGCACCCGAATGATGGTGGAGCTCGGCGAGAAGGCCGGATTCGTTGTGCCGGAGTCGGTGTCGCTGCGTAACCACTACATCAAGACCCTCGGGCAGTGGTCTGCGGCACTGGAACACAACCGGGACGAAGCGATCGCCATCGCCGGCGCGGAGAATTACGACAGATACATGAAGTACCTCACCGGCTGCCAGTATTACTTCCTCGACGAAAGTATCGACGTCAGCATGGTGAGGTATCTGAAACCGGGTGCCGCCGCCGCGTGACCTGAACAGATGGAGAAGCCCCCGAACGCTACCCGCGTCGGGGGCTTCTCCGTCTGAGGACCTACTCCTGCGCTACTCCTCCGTGAAATTACGGGTGACGGCCGGATCGACCGGGATGCCCGGTCCGGTGGTCGTGGAGACGGTGACCTTCTTCAGGTAACGCCCCTTCGAGGAGGACGGCTTGGCGCGCAGCACCTCATCGAGTGCGGCGCCGTAGTTCTCGGCAAGCTGCTTCTCGCCGAACGAGGCCTTGCCGATGATGAAGTGCAGGTTGGACTGCTTGTCGACGCGGAAGTTGATCTTGCCGCCCTTGATGTCCTGCACGGCCTTGGCCACATCCGGGGTGACGGTGCCGGTCTTGGGGTTCGGCATCAGACCACGCGGGCCCAGCACGCGGGCGATACGGCCGACCTTGGCCATCTGATCCGGGGTGGCGATAGCGGCGTCGAAGTCCAGGAAGCCGCCCTGGATCTTCTCGATCAGGTCGTCGCTGCCGACCACATCAGCGCCGGCTGCGATGGCCTGCTCGGCCTTCTCTCCGACAGCGAACACCGCAACGCGGGCGGTCTTACCAGTGCCATGCGGCAGGCTCACCGTGCCGCGAACCATCTGGTCGGCCTTGCGGGGATCCACACCCAGGCGGATCGCGACCTCAACGGTGGCGTCCTGCTTCTTCGAGGACGTCTCCTTGGCCAGCTTCGCCGCCTCAAGCGGGGTGTAGAGCTTGTCGCGGTCGACCTTCTCGGCCGCTTCGCGATATGCCTTGCTGTTCTTGCTCATTGCGGTTCCAATCTCTCTCTTCTTGGATTAGTGGTCGTACGGGCCGAAGCGGGCCCTCCCACGGTGTCTATTCAGTTGTGGTGCAGAACTACTCGACCGTTCAGTCTGGTCGATCCGCCTACGCTACTCGACCGTTCTGTCTGGTCGATCCGCCTTCGCTACTCGACCGTTCTGTCTGGTCGATCCGCCTTCGCTACTCGACCGTGATACCCATCGACCGGGCGGTGCCGGCGATGATCTTGGCGGCCTGGTCGATGTCATTGGCGTTGAGGTCGGCCTTCTTGGTCTCGGCGATCTCACGCACCTGATCCCAGGTCACCTTGGCAACCTTGGTCTTATGCGGCTCGGCGGAGCCCTTCTGCACGCCGGCGGCCTTGAGTAGCATCCGGGCGGCAGGCGGGGTCTTCAGCACGAAGGTGAAGCTGCGGTCCTCGTAGACGCTGATCTCCACGGGAATGACGTTGCCGCGCTGGCTCTCCGTGGCCGCGTTGTACGCCTTGCAGAACTCCATGATGTTGACGCCGTGCTGGCCGAGCGCAGGACCGACCGGCGGGGCGGGGTTGGCCTGCCCGGCCTGGATCTGCAGCTTGATCAGGCCGACGACCTTTTTCTTCTTCGGGGCCATGGCTTTCGGTGTTCCTTTCGTGAAACTTCTGGGCAGGGCTTTCGCCCGTGACGACGCCCGTTAGATCTTGGCGACCTGATTGAAGGTGAGTTCGACGGGTGTCTCGCGGCCGAAGATGCTGACGAGCACCTTGAGCTTCTGCTGTTCGGCGTTGACCTCGCTGATCGAGGCGGGCAGGGTGGCGAACGGGCCGTCCATGACGGTCACCGACTCGCCGACCTCGAAGTCCACCAGGATCTCCGGACGTTCCAGGCTGGCCTCGGAGGAGGTGCCACCGCCGCGGGTCGCGGCCGCGACGGGCTTCTTGACGTTCTGCGGCAGCAGGAACTTCACCACGTCATCAAGCGACAGCGCGGTCGGCCGTGAGGTTGCGCCGACGAAGCCGGTCACGCCCGGGGTGTTGCGCACCGTCGACCAGGACTCGTCGGTGAGGTCCATCCGCACCAGGATGTAGCCCGGCAGAACCTTCCGGTTGACCTGCTTACGCTGGCCGTTCTTGATCTCGGTGACTTCTTCGGTGGGAACCTCGACCTGGAAGATGTAGTCGCCGACGTCGAGATTTTGCACGCGGGTCTCGAGATTGGCTTTCACCTTGTTCTCGTATCCGGCGTAGGAGTGGATCACGAACCACTTGCCCGGCTTGCTGCGCAGATCCTTCTTGAGCAGCTCAGCGGGTTCGAGCTCCTCTTCGGGAGCTTCAGAAGGCTCAGCCGCGGCCTCGAGCTCGGGAGCAGCCACCGTCTCATCAATGATCTCGTCGATCACATCGACGGCGGCCTCGCCCGCGGGCACATCGCCTTCGGGGGTTGTCACGGTAGTCAGTTCCTCTCTCACGCTCAAAGATCTTTAGCCGAACACCAGCAGCACGAGCCTGGCCCAACCCAGATCGACCAGGCCGATCAGTGTCACCATGAACACCAGGAACACCAGCACGACGGTGGTGTAACTGACCATCTGCTTGCGATTGGGCCAGATGACCTTGCGCAGCTCCGCAACGACCTGCTTGAGGTAGTTCCAAACGAAAAGGAACGGGTTGCGGGTGTCGAGCCCGTCGGTCGTGGCCTTCTTGAGCTTCTTGGCTTTTTTGCCCGCGGCGTCGACGACCTCGAACTGCTCGGTGAGAGCTTCTTCCTCGACATCAACCTCGGCCAGCGCTGTGCCACCGGTGCGCTGGCGGGACCGCTTGCCGGCCGGACGCAGCGGCTGCGTCATGGCACCGGTCTCGGCGGTCTCCTCGCCTGCGGCGTCTGCACTGTCGAGCTCGTCGCTCACCGCATGCTCCTTACATGTCCATCGGGCGTATGCCCACGAGTCTATTCAATTGAGCAGGGGCGACAGGACTTGAACCTGCAACCTGCGGTTTTGGAGACCGCTGCTCTGCCAGTTGAGCTACGCCCCTCGGTTTGCGCCGGGACGCCCCACATAATTCGCGCGCTCCCCGACCGGCCGAACCGACGGACAGCGCGCTTAACGTGGGAAAACCCGACATTGGAGTGTAGCGCGAGAACCGCCCGGTTAAGAAATCGCGGGAAACTAGTCGTGGGCTACCGGTTTACGCAGCACCTGGCCGGTTTCCGGGTCCCAGCCCGCTGATATCGAGTTGTCACCCTCATGGCCCATCAGGGTGGTGAAGGCCTCCATCACCACCTCGCCGGTGTTCTCATCGGTGAGGACGTTGCGGGAGGTCACGATATCGGCGCCGAACCGCTCGACGACAGAGTCGATGTGCATGGTGGCGCGCAGAACATCGCCCTCGACGATCGGCCTCAGGAAGTTGAACTTCTGATCCACCTGGACGATCTGCATGGTCTCGAAACCCACGTCGACGTGCTGGAAGAAGTGCCGCTGGGTCATCACCGCGATGATCGAAACGAAGGTCAACGGCGCGACCAGGCCGCTGTAGCCGAGTTCCGCGGCCGCCACCGGATCCATGCTGGCCGGATCCTGGGCCTTGATCGACTTGGTGAACTGGCGGATCTGCTCACGGCCGACGACGAAAGGCTCCGGATACGCCCAGGCCATGCCGCGGATGTCAGTCTTGAGCGCCATCCTCAGGCCAGCTTCGCGATGGCCACGGCGCGGCCGAATATCTTCTTGCCATCGTGGGTGGCGGTCAACGCTATGGTCACCGACCTGCTCTCTTCGTCAATCGACTTGACCCGGCCGGTGAAGACGATGTCAGCGCCCACCCCGTCGTTGGGCACCGGGACGATCGCGGTGAAACGCACATTGTACTCGGTCACCGCGCCCGGATCGCCGACCCATTCGCTGACGAAGCCGCCGCCGAGGCCCATGGTGAGCATGCCGTGGGCGATGGCGGTATCGAGACCAACCTGCTTGGCGATTTCGTCATCCCAGTGGATGGGGTTGAGGTCGCCGGACACACCCGCGTAGTTCACCAGGTCAGCCCGGGTGAGGTTGATCAGCTTCTCCGGAAGCTCGTCGCCGACCTTGACCGAACTGAACTCACGCAGTGCCATCGTTGAAGCCACTCTCTCCGCTTTCGTCACTCCGCCCGGCGAGCGTCGTGTAGTTCTCCTGGACTATGTCACCGTCCTGGTTGGTAATGACGACTTTATTGACGATGATGTCGGTCCCGTGCGCCTGTCGCACTTCGTGCACATAGACATCGCAGAACAGCTTGTCGCCCACAGTGACCGGCTTGAAGAATTTCAACACCTGGTCGACATGAACTATCTGCTTATCGTTGACTCCGATGTCATTCGCGTCAAAGAACGCCCGCTGCGCGATGTAGCCCAGGACAGAAATGAATGTCAGCGGCGACACCAAACCCTTGTAGCCCAGCTCCGCGGCTGCTGCTTCGCTGAAGAACGCGGCGTCACTGTTTTGCACCGCGTTCGCATACTCGCGAACCTTCTCGCGCTCAACCAGGTAGTAGTCGGGATGGTGATAGTGCGTCCCGACGATTTTTTGGGAGAGAGCCACGAAGAACCGTCAGCGAGACTCTTTGTGCGGCTCGTGCTTGCCGCAGTTCGGGCAGAACTTCTTCAGCTCCAGCCGATCAGGGTCATTGCGGCGGTTCTTCTTGGTGATGTAATTACGGTGCTTGCACACCTCGCAGGCCAAGGTGATCTTGGGCCGTACATCTGTACTGGAGGCCACGTCGACATCTCACTTTCACGTTTGCGTACTGCGAAGCGGTGGGGGGACTCGATCCCCCGACCTCACGATTATGAGTCGTGCGCTCTAACCAGCTGAGCTACACCGCCAGGTCGGCGTCGCCGCTCGGCTTGTCCGGGCTGACGTCCACCGAGCCCCCTAACGGAATCGAACCGTTGACCTTTTCCTTACCATGGAAACGCTCTACCGACTGAGCTAAGGGGGCCTGACCCGCATCGCAGTCAAGCTCCGAGGGCCTTGTAGAGGGTACAACCTGCGACGTGGCCGAACCAAACCGCCTGCCGCCGCCTCCCGGCTACTTCGCCGCGACCGCCGCCCGACCCACCGCCCGGGCAGGTTTGGCCGCCTTGCGCGACTGCTCGGTCGCGATCCTCGGCGCTGCCGAAGCCTTTCGGGCCGCCCGGCCGACGCGGCTGAGATCACGGGGAGCAGTGGCAGCGGCCACCGCGCGCGCCGATGCGGGACGCCGGGCCACGGCAGCGGCCGGCGGCAACGGGGGCAGCGGGGGCAGCCCGATCCAGACCGCCTGCGCCGAGACCCAGTTGTAAGCGATGTCGTAGAGCGCGGTGCCGTAGGCGGCCGTCGTCGCGATGAAGTTCAACGGGTTCTGCACCACACCGGCCAGGTAGTTGACCGTCGCCGCGACGACCGGCTGGATGCCCTGGAAGTAGTTGATGTTGATCTGCGCGGCCGCTGGGGCGCCGACAAGTGGCAGGAAGTTCACCAGGTAGGACACTCCTCCGACGGCGTACTGCACGTACGGGGTGACGGAGTTGTAGATGTCCTGCCCGATGCCGGCCAGCTGAATGTCCTCGATGTGCACCGATACCGGCGCCGGCGCGGCCGGTGCGACGCCCAGTGCGGGGCTCAGCGCGACTGCACCGGCAGTAGCCAGCACGATCCCCGGGACCAGCAGCGGACGGACCGAAACGGTCATCTACTTCGCGGCCGCGGCACGGGCCGATCTACCGGCCTTGGTCGCGCTTGCCGCCTTCGTTGTCACCGCGGAGCCGACCGTGCCGCGAGTTGTGGCGGCCGCAGCGCGCGGCGCACGCGACTTGGCGGATGCGGCGACCCGGCTTGGCGCTGACGCGGCGCTGCGCGCGCCGGTGGCGGCAAGCGGCGGCGGACCCGGAATCGGAGGCAGCGGCGGCAGACCAAAGAATTGCTGCTGCGCCGACACCCACTGATAACCGGCCCAGCCCAGATTGGCGGCATAGTTGGTGGTCAGCACCGGGAAGGCGAAGATGTTCGCAACCAGGTCGGAGGCGTAGTAGACGGTGCTCTGAACCGCCCACTGGATCAGGTCGTAGTTGATGTTGATCTGGTCGGCGATCCCTGGGCCGACGAAGGGCACCAGCGCGGCCCAATATGCGGCGGAATCCACGGTGTACTGCACGAAAGGCTGGATCGAGTCATAGATATCGCGGCCGATGCCGGTGAGTTGAACGTCCTCGATGTGGACCGAGGGAAGCTGGACGGCAGGTTGCGCGGCCGTCAGCGCGGACGGCGCCACCGGGACCGGCCCCAGTGCCACAGCGCCGGCGGTGGCCAGCGCAAATCCGGGAACGAGCAGCGAACGGGCTGAAATGTTCACCATGCCTCCTATGTACGCACTTTCGTGGTGGCGCCATCATCGCAGCGCACACCTGTGCATGCAAGGACCGCTCTGTTGGAGCCGCTCTGTTTCCAGCCGAGCATGGCCACTTAGTGTTGGCATATGGCCACCGACGAACGCCTCTACTTCCGCCAACTACTCTCCGGCCGGGATTTCGCCCTCGGTGACCCGATCGCGGCCCAGATGCGCAACTTCGCCTACCTCATCGGCGACCGGGAAACCGGCGACGCCGTGGTGGTCGATCCGGCCTACGCCGCCGGTGATCTGCTCGACACCCTCGAGTCCGATGGCATGACACTGTCCGGCGTGCTGGTCACCCACCACCACCCCGACCACGTCGGCGGATCGATGATGGGATTCGAGCTCAAGGGCCTGGCCGAGCTGCTGGAACGGGTCAGCGTGCCGGTGCACGTCAACACCCATGAAGCGCAATGGGTTTCCCGCGTCACCGGAATCCCGATGAGCGATCTGACCACCCACGTGCACGGTGACAAGGTCGACATCGGCGATATCGAGGTGGAGTTGCTGCACACCCCAGGCCATACCCCGGGCAGCCAGTGTTTCCTGCTCGACGGGCGGCTGGTGGCCGGCGACACACTGTTCCTGGAAGGCTGCGGGCGCACCGATTTTCCCGGCGGCGACGTCGACGAGATGTTCCGCAGCCTTCAGCAATTGGCGGCGCTGCGCGGGGACCCGACAGTGTTCCCAGGGCATTGGTACTCGGCCGAGCCCAGCGCCAGCCTGTCGGACGTCAAGAGCAGCAACTACGTCTACCGGGTGTCGAACCTCGAGCAGTGGCGCTCGCTGATGGGCGGCTAGTCAGCGACGCCGTCGGCGCAATAGACCGAAAGTGACGAGGAAGAACACCGACGCGCTCGACGGCGTGACGATGGTGTAGCCGAGATCCTTGAGTATTCCGATCTCGACCGGGGTGATCACCCGTACCCCCAGCCCGTAGCCGTCTGACGGATCCATCAGGTATCCGGTTGTTCCGGTGGGCTTCACCGGCGTCGGGCTGAGGTGCGTCACCGAGCTGCCCGACGCCCATGTGCTCGGGGTGTAGAGCGGAACCAGGCCGCCGTAGACCGCGACAGCGTTGGGCCCGTCGAAGTACAGGCCGCCGTTACCGCCGGTGAGATTCGCGTTGTAGGCGGTGTTCCAGTTGTAGCCGGGGTCGATCACCGCGGTGCCGTCCGAAGCCGACAGGAAACTGTCGTAGGTACTCCAGTTGGTGTCGGTGTTTCCCGGGCTGCTGATACCGCTGAGCACGCCCAACGAGTGCACAATCTCATGCATCGCCACGGACTGGAAGTCGTACTGGTTGCCGGGGACCGTGTCACCGAGCGCCCATGGGTAGGCGAAGTTCCAGGTGAGCTGACTGTCTGCAGACGCACCGTTGACATCTGCACCGGTGAGGATCTTGGTCTGCACCACCGTGCCGTAGTAGCCGGGACCCGACCTGCTGAAGTTGGTGTAGCTGGAGGCCAGGAAGTTCGAACTCGGATTGTTCTGTCCGATCAGCGTGGTGGTGATTGTTACCGGAGTCGCGACGACGATGTAGGACGACAACCGGGTCGCCGCGGTGTTCAGCGCGGCGACGTTACCGGCGGTCCAGTATTGCGATCCGCTGCCGTTTGCCCAGTCGAAAGTCACCGATGCCGGCGAAATGGTAACGCTCACAGCCACATTCACCGCGCCGCCGTAACCGTCTGTCACGGTGACCGTGAAACTGTCGGTGGTGTCGGAATTGAAGGCGGCGTTGTGCCGGGCCAACGCGGTCGGCGTGTAGGTGAAACTACCATTGGCGTTGAGGGTGACGCTGCCCTTTGCCGCCGCGCTCGACAGGCTGTAG
Organism: Mycobacterium sp.; assembly: GCF_051006775.1. Lineage (GTDB taxonomy): Bacteria > Actinomycetota > Actinomycetes > Mycobacteriales > Mycobacteriaceae > Mycobacterium. The sequence goes on along the minus strand of NZ_JBPCSX010000057.1, from coordinate 86,306 downwards.
GTCAGCGGATCGGCGTCGGCATCCGAGCCGATCACCGCACCGGCCACCAGGCCGGTCGTCACGTTCGGCAGCCCCGCGCTTCCGGTCGCGGTCGGGGCGACGTTGGCGCCGACGATCGCGGTGGTGATCGGCACTGCCAGTGCCCCGCCGTGGTCATCAGCCACGGTGATGATGAAGGTGTCGGACGTCGCGTCGACGGTGGCGCCCAACTTGGCGGCGGCGTGCCGGGCCGAGGCGGTCGGTGTGTAGGTGAAGCCGCCGGTGTCGGTGACCACAGCGGTGCCCTTGGACGTCGTGGAACCGGTATAAGCCAGCGGGTCACCGTCGGGGTCGTTGCCGGTGACGGTGCCGGTAACCACGCTGCTAATCGGGTCGGGTGCTCCGACAGTGGTGGTGGCGGTCGGCACCTTGTTAATCGCGGTCACCGTCAGGTTCACCGTGGTGGTTGTGCTGTGTTGCTCCCCGCCGAACAGGCCGAATGTCAGCAGATTAAGCAAGCCCATGATGCCGTGCAGGTGGAATCCGCTGGCGGCATCGCTCACCGTCACCCGGAACGAGTCCGTGAGGCCGTCGTGCGCGAGGATCGGGTCCGGGGTGTAAACGAAACGCCCGGTTGAATCGACCGTCACAGTGCCCTTGGTCGGACCGGAGTCGACGGAGTAGGTGATGACGTCGCTGTCGGGGTCGGCGGCGTTGATATCACCGGTGATTGCTCCGGTATCCGGCGATTGCGCGAATTGGGTCGGGCTTTCGGTCGGGGTCTGGTTGAAGAAGAACGCCTGAATCGGGTTGGCCGATGAGGCGGCCTTGGCCGCCATCGTCCGGGCGGCGGTGGGGCGGCGCACTGCGGCGTACACCGCCCAGCTGACGGCGGACTCCGCCGGCGCACCGTTGCCGGAAAGATCGGACCGCGGTCCCCCGACGACCGTGAATCTGGCCGCTGCGGCAATGGATTTCGCCGGAGGAGCCGCTGCGAGGGGGGCCTCGCTCATCGTCGTGGCCGCGGGTGCGACGACGTTGAGCGGCGAGGCCACAGCCTTCGCAGGCGGGGCAGCGTTGATCGCCGCGATCGGCACCCCGACCCGATCGACGGCGGTCGGCGCACTCAACGCCTTTGGAGCAGCCGCCCTGGCTGCCATGCCAACCACCGGACTGGAGTCGTTGTGTTGAGCTGCGGTCGCTTTCGGCCTCGTCGATCGCCGCGACCGCGGGGTGTCGGTGCCGGCGCTCTCCGACGCGGAACTAGCCACCGAGGTGTCATCAGTCGGCGCGGCCCATGCCACGTCGGGATAGCTCAGGGAAACCGCTGCACCGATACCCAATGCGACGGCGAGTCCCCCGACCCTGCCCACGCAGGCTGATGCACGCCTCACCCCGGGATCCTATATGCAGGAGTGGCGTGGGTGAAGTTTGCTGGGCGCCCCTCGGTAACGTCGTCGGCAAACCACGAGGTGAGGAGCGACCATGAGCGAACGGGTGAGCTACCGCAAGGATGACCAGATCGCCGTGATCACGATGGATGACGGCAAGGTCAATGCGCTGGGTCCAGCCATGCAGTCCGACATCGACGCAGCTCTCGACCAGGCCGAGTCCGACAATGTCGGCGCTGTCGTGTTGGCCGGCAACAACCGGGTGTTCAGCGGCGGGTTCGACCTCAAGGTGTTTCGTTCCGGGGACGTGCAGGCCTCGATCGACATGCTCAGGGGCGGCTTCGAGTTGTCGTATCGGCTGTTGTCGTTCCCCAGGCCAGTGGTCGCCGCATGCACCGGGCCGGCCATCGCAATGGGTGCGTTTCTGGCCTGCAGCACTGACCACCGAATTGCCGCGCCCGGCTATACATTTCAGGCCAACGAAGCCCTGCTCGGGATGGTGCTGCCATATGCGGCGCTGGAGATCTTAAAACTCCGGCTGACCCGATCGGCCTATCAGCAGTCGGTGGGTCTGGCCAAGACGTTCTTCGGAGAGACCGCCTTGCGGGCCGGTTGGATCGACGAGATCGATATGCCGGAGATGGTGCTGACGCGGGCACAGGAGGCCGCCCATGAGTTCGCCGGCACGCTTAACGCCCGGGCTCACCACGCTTGCAAGATGCGGGCCCGACAGGAGACCCTCGACGCGATGCGGCACGCGATCGACAATGTCCACACCGAGTTCGAGGGCTGAGGACCTTTGCCGCGGTTCGCTGACCGCGTTGCCGTCATCACCGGCGCCGGCGCGCCTGACGGGATCGGGGCCGCAGTGGCACGCCATCTGGTGGCCGAGGGAGCACAGGTGGTGCTCGGTGCCACTTCCGACCGGATCTACCAGCGTGCAGAGGAATTGGGCGAGTCGGCCATCGGCGTGGTGGCCGACCTGACCATCGATGGCGGTGCAGAAAAAATGGTGGCCGCGGCGATCGACCGCTGGGGCCGGTTGGACATTCTGGTGAATAACGCCGGTATGACATCGGTCTCGTCGGGGTGGGACGCCGACGCCGATGTCGCCGCGATGTCGCTGGCGGACTGGGATGCCGCACTGGCCCGCAATCTCACCACCGCCTTCTTGATGTGCCGGGCCGCGGTGCCGGTGATGACGACTGCGGGCTATGGGCGCATCGTCTCAGTGGGCTCGACGACGGGCACCGTCAACGCGATGCCCGGGCAGTCCACCTACACCGCGGCCAAAGCCGGTTTGGTGGGTTTGTCCCGGGCGCTGGCATTGGAGGTGGCCGGCAGTGGGGTGACCGTCAACGTCGTCGCCCCCGGCTACATCGCGACCGGATCGCAGTTGGAGGTCGAGGCTGCGGCCGCGGCGGCGGGTCCGCTGGGCCGCAGCGGGACACCTGATGAGATCGCCGCCTGCGTGACCTTCCTGGCCCACGACTCATCGTCGTTCGTCACTGGCGCGGTGCTGGTGGCCGACGGCGGTCACAGCCTGCCGGAGACCTGGCCCAGGCCCTAGGCGCCGGCGATCCAGGCCTCGGCCTGCCCGGTCTGGCCGGCCGGGAAATGCTTGATCTCGGCGGAAACGAAGTGCGAGGTGATGTGTTCGGCCGCATCGCCCATCGGCGAGTCGGTGACCACCGCGATCTTCTTGACGTGTTTGTGATGGTCGCGGATGAACTTCAGGTGGCTCACCAAAGCACCGAAGCTGTCCCAGCCGGGGAAGTGCGACGCGTCGAGCACCAGTCCGGCCAGGTCGCCATGCTTCTCGATCTCGGGGTCCACCGCCTGACCGAGTTCGACGAAGTCGTTCTTGTCCAGCGCCGAACGCGGGTGGATGGTGAGGATGGCGCTTTTCGGGTCCAATTTGAATTCGATCATGAGGCCATCGTAGGCCCGGGAATCGCCATGTAGGGACGACGGATTCCGCCACAATGGTGGCCGTGCGCGATTCTCGGGGACCCGTTCTGCTCGGCGGCTACGCGGCCAAGCAGTGCCCGGTGCGCACCCAGATCGAGTTCCATCCGCTGATTGGGACGGTGGCGCGGGAATGGACTCCCGAAGAAGAGGCCCGGTTGGAGGCCGGCCGAGAATTCGAGGGCGTCGTCTTCGGGCAGCTTCGGGCCCTGCACCCGGAAGCGGTGTCGATCGATCCGGCACTGCGGCAACCGGAAGCCATCGCGCGGACCCTCGCCGCAATGGATTCCGGGGCCCCGTTGATCCTGGGCGGTTGGCTTCCTGATGACGAAGCCGGTGGGCGAAAAGGCAAGCCGGACATGCTCATCCGCCTCGGCGACGGTTACCTTGCTGCCGATGTCAAGAATCACATGACACTGCAATCGGCGAAGCGCAAGACCGCCTCGGTATCGCGGCTGGACACCCCCTCGGATCGATTCGAGCTCGTAGGCTGCTCCGCGCAACCCAAACACCGATTCAACGACGGTATCCAGTTGGCGCACTACACCCGAATGCTGCAGGCCTGCGGTCACCACGCGGGTCCGTCGGTGGGTGCGATCGTGGGGACCACTCGACCGACCCTTGAATCCGGCGAAGAGCCGAACCTTGTCTTGGTATGGCACGACCTCGACGAGCCGTTGTACGACACCTTCTCCCGCAGTGAGGGCAAGAAGCGGCGGTCCCTTCTGGAGCGTTACGACCACGAGCATCAATTTCGGGTCGCGGTGGCGCAGAACGCTCTGCGTATCGTCGGCGGCCCTGACGACCCGGTGCCGCTGGTGCAACCGATCGGGCAGAACGAGTGCGAACAGTGCCCGTTTGATCAGTGGTGTGCGGAGCAGATGGATCCGGATGACCCTTCCGCGGCGATCACCAAGGGTCGTTTGTCGGCTCGTGAATACCTGGCACTGCGCCGGCTCGGCATCCAGACCACCGCTGCGCTGGCAGTCACCGACCCCGACGATCCCGAATTCTTCGACGCGTATTTCGCCGAGGTCAGCAACCAGAGCCGGGCTGAAGCGCGCAAGAGGTTGGCGCTCGCGATCAGGCGTGCGCAGATGATCGACGACGGTGTCGCACTCGCCCGGCATGACGACACTGCTCTGCAGATCCCGTCCGCCGATATCGAGATCGACTTCGATATCGAGAACGACGCCGACAATCGGGTCTATATGTGGGGTGTCCGGATCCGGCGCGGCAACGACGATTCGACGGCCCGATATCTGCCCGACTTCATCTCCTGGGAACCGTTGGACTGCGACTCCGAACGCGAACTCGCCCAGCGGTTCATCGACTGGCTGCGGGCGCGCTGTGACGCCGCAACCGCGGCCGGCGAGACCATCGCGGTGTTCCACTGGTCGAATCACGAGATCGCCCGCCTGAAGAGCATTTTGGGACTTGCCGAAATCGGTGACCTGATCCACCAGCAGACCGGGGTTTTCGTGGACCTCCGGAAGGTGTTCGAGTCCAACTTCTTCTCACTGCACGGGTCAAGATTGAAGGTCGTCGCACCGATATTCGACTTCGCGTGGCGCGTCGACGACCCCAGTGGCAGCGGCTCCCAGCTGTATCTGTCGAAGGTCCACAACGGCGATCACTCCGAGGCCGCGGATGCCAGACGCTGGCTGCTCTCCTACAACGAGGACGACACTGCCGCTACCGCGGCGATCCGCGATGGGATGCGCAACTGGAACGGCGAATGACCCCGACGGTGTCCGGAGCTACTACGGCCCCGGTGCAGGAGTCACCGACCGCGGCGGCACGGGGAGCGGTATCGGCCCCGGTGTCAGCGCGCTACCCCTGAGCCATTCGCCCCACGGCACGGTCCAGTCGCCGCCCTGAGCGATCGAGAGCGGCGGTCCCCCGGTGTAGCGCACCTCGACCACGTCTCCGGGCTGGGTGAAGTTGAAGTACCACTTGGCATTCTCGCCACTGAGGTTCAGGCAGCCGTGCGAGAGGTTGGTGTTGCCCTGGGCCCACACCGTGTCATCGAGCTGGTGCAGATAGATGCCGTCGAGGCTGATCCGGGTGGCGTAGCCGATCTTGCGCTTGTAGCTGTCCGCCGCACCGAGGGGAATCCCGTAGGTGGCGGAGTCCATCGTGACAACCTCACTCTTGTCCAGCACGACGTACACACCCGCCGGAGTCCACCAGGAGAACGTCTTACCCGCGATCAGCGAAGTTCCGCCGCGGCCCATCGAGGTCGGCATGGTTCGAACCAGTTGCCCGTTGTCGAAGACGCTGACCTGCTTGGTGATGTCATTTGCGATTGCCACGTGCGCATCACCGATGGTGAAGCTGGCCTCCGCATCGGCCTGGCCGTAGAGGCCTTCGCCAAGCTTGAGACCGAAGGTGTTGACGTTGACGCTCACCCGGGTCCCCGGGGCGTAGTAGCGCTCGGGTCGCCAGCGCGCGACGGTGTCGCTGACCCAGAACCACGAACCCTGCACCGGCGGCTCGGTGCGCACGATCATGTTCTTCTCGGCGAGCGCCTTGTCGGCGATCGGCTCGTCGAAGTGAGCGGCGACCACGGTGCCGATCCCGTAACTCTGCTCTTCGTGGATGGCGAAACCGCCCTGAACCTCTAGGTAGGGATGCGCATAGTTGTTGGGCACCAGAGTGGAGAAGGTACTGGTGCGGCTCAACGGCAGTCCGCTGTTGCCAGTGCTATTGACCTTGAGGGTGTAGTTACGGGCGAAGTCCAACCGCTCGGTCGGATGCCAGCTCGAGCCATCCGGGGCGACCTCGCCGTTGACGACGTTGCCCCAGTCATCGACCAGCGACGCACTGATGATCTTGCCGTCCACCACCGTGGCGTCCACCGGAGTCAACGGATTGATGTCCTCGGCACCGTCGAACGGAGAGACCCCCAGCAGCGGCGGCTCGGGAAAAGCCCGGGCAGCCACCGGTGCGGCGGCCGTTGCCGTCGCCGTCTTACAGGAGGCCCCGCAACCCGGAATCCAGGCAACGTCACTGACCAGCACCCCTGCCATCAACGCCACGACCACGAGACTCGTGGTGCGAGCAGGGCGGGGGAAGGACACGATTTACTCCATGGCATATTGCCGACACGCGGGGCGACCGCATCTGACGGTAAAAATCATAGCCACAATCAGGCGATGCTTTGCACCAGGGATCCGGGCTGCCGGCGGTCATCGGCAGCCGGTGGTCGTCGGCTCCGAAATTTGCTGGTTGCCCACGGATTGGGGAGACGCCGGGGACTGCTGTTACTCTTGAGACGACGCAGGCGACAGCTGTTCGCCCGCACGTCGTGGAACATTCAGTCCACCGGCCAACAACTCCGCACCAGGAGTTGAGCCAGTTCGAGTGATCAGTGCAGCAGACCTGCACCCCTTGTCTCGCGGCGATCGATTTTGCCCACCGGCAATCTCGCCCCTCTGTGCTGATCCGCAACGCCGACAATCCCGTCGGGCGCACCCCGGCACACCTGATGCCCGAAAGGCACCACAACCATGACTACAGAGAATTCTGTGGCACAGACCACCTTCGCCGAACTCGGCGTGCCCGCACCCCTGGTGCAGGCGCTCGCCGCCGACGGCCTCACTCATGCTTTCCCGATCCAGGTACAGACCCTGCCGGACACCCTGGCCGGCCGTGACGTTCTCGGGCGCGGCAAAACCGGCAGCGGCAAGACGCTGGCGTTCTCCATCCCACTGGTGGCCAGACTCGCGCAGCACAGGCGGGTACCGGGGCGGCCTGCAGGCCTGGTACTGGCTCCCACCCGCGAACTGGCCACCCAGATCACCGCGGCCCTGACCCCACTGGCCGACGCCTTTGGGCTGAAGGTCACCACCATCTTCGGCGGCGTGCCCCAAGCCCGTCAGGAGCGTGCCCTCAAAGCCGGTGTCGACATCGTCGTCGCCTGCCCCGGTCGGCTCGAGGACCTGATGCGCCAGAAGCACATCAGCCTTGATTCTGTGCAGATCACAGTGATCGACGAGGCGGACCATATGGCAGACCTCGGCTTCCTACCCGGTGTGACCAGGATCCTCGCCGCCACCCCGGCCGGCGGACAGCGGATGCTGTTCTCCGCGACCCTGGACAACGGTGTCGACAAACTCGTCAACCGTTTTCTTCGCGACCAGATCTCCCATTCGGTGGACAGCAGCAACTCACCCGTCGCAGCGATGACCCACCACGTATTCCACGTGTCCGGCGCGGAGGCGAAGCGCAAGCTGGTTCAGACCCTGGCGTCGGGTACCGGACGGCGAATTCTGTTCCTGCGCACCAAACATCAGGCCCGGAAGCTCGCCAAGCAGCTCACCGAGGCGGGTATCCCGGCCGTGGATCTGCACGGCAATCTCTCTCAGCCGGCACGCGATCGCAATCTGGCCGCGTTCAGCGCCGGGGAGGCCCGGGTTCTGGTCGCCACCGACATCGCCGCCCGCGGCGTTCACGTCGATGACGTGGAATTGGTGGTGCACTGTGATCCGCCCGCCGAGCACAAGGCGTACCTGCACCGCTCCGGACGCACGGCGCGCGCCGGACGTGCCGGTGATGTGGTGACCGTGGTGCTGCCCGAGCAACGCAAGGAGACTCAGGCGTTGCTGCGCAAGGCCGGTATCAAAGCTGCTCCCCAGGATGTGCACGCCGAATCCGCCGAGGTTTTGGACCTCGTCGGCGAGATGGCCGTCTATCAGGCGCCGGCACCCAAGCCGGTCGTCACCCAGCAGCGCGCCGCCGCACCCCGACGCTCAGGTGGCGGTCAGCAACGCCGCCGCGGCCCGAGCGCGGCGCAGCCTTCACAGCCGCGGCCGGCCAACCGGCGCAAGGCTTCGCGGGTAGCAGGAAGTGCGACGGTTTAACGACCGGTAGTGGTGGCCGACGGGCTGGTGGGCTTTCCACCGGCCCGTGCGGCGGCCCATGACGCGCTCTCTGTGCGCGCCGCACACATGACCCGGTCTGCGGCCTGGAATTCCCTTGTCTCGCCGTCTAATTCGGGTACGCCGCGCTGCGCCGCGTGGCGCAGCACCATCACCGCCAGCGCCGGTGATGTCATGGCGGGGATGACAAGCAGCTTAGTCACCACTGATTGACCGACCAGGAACATCAGCCGGTGATGGGGGGCGTTGCCGCGGATCCTCGCCGCGATATCCGGCGACATGGTGCTCAGCACCGGCATCGGCGAATTCGCCGACCAATTGATGCTGATGTCGACGATGTCACCGAGGGTGGGACGCAACGCCTCGACCAGGTCCGGCAGTTCGCGCGCCATCGCGGCACTGCGCGGCCACCATGCGCCGTCGATGTCTCCGCCACGGCTGGCAGACAGCGATACCCGCACCGGACTGGCCATGCGGCGCGATATCCGAGGCGACGTCATGAGGCGAACTTCATCGGTGACTCCTTCGGCGTAAGCCAGGCGCCGTCTCTGTTGAGCTGAATGTTGAAGAGTCACCGCAGGCATCTATGACCCTACTCGCAGTTCGCGGCCTGCTGTGACCGATCACCCAGGGTGCCGACCATGCCGCTGCGACAGCCTCAGTCCGCTGATGTAACGGCTTGAGGTGTGGATCGTTGGGGCGAGGTGATGGAACTGGATTTCATTGAAGCTAGCGATATTTCCGGATCGGTGAGCCGGTCGCGAAGCATCCTCGATATTCCGAGACGGAGTGTCCTTAGCTGCCGATTCCCAGCCGGCCGGCCAGATCCGCGCCGCCGTACTCGGCGATGAACTTCGGATCCCCGCACACCACAAGTTGGTCGCGGGCCCGGGACAACCCGACGTACAAGCGTTCCCGTGCGCGTTCCAGCGCGTACTTGTCGTTGACGACCAGAACGATGGCCCGGCGTTCGAGCCCCTTGAAGCCCAGCACGTGGCCATAGAACACCTGCTCGGCGTCCCAGAAGCTGTCCCAGTACGCCCCGGTGCCTTCCGCCTGTCGGGCGGTCTGCTCGGGGTGGCGGCTTCCGGTGGTCAGCAGCGCGACGTCCTCGGGCCGCCAGCCCTCCTCGAGCAGGACCTCGATCTGATCGTCGCCGAAGTCCAGCGCGTCGTCGGCTTCGCACGGCACAAAGCGCACCTCGGGCCCCTCGCCGCCGAGGAATCGCATCGGATGATCGACCAGCGGCTGAAACGCGCTGGCGATCTGGCGGGTGTTGCGGATGTTCTGATCCAGGATCAGCGGCACCAGTGGCACGCCTGGGGTGCCCTCCCGATCGAACACCCGCTGGCCTTCATCGATGAACACGTACAGCCCACCGGCTTCCGGATCGCGCAGCGCCGCCAGCACCGGGTCCCACCAGCTGTCCGCGAAGTCCTGCGCCTCGTCGATGACGATCGAGTCGAATCGTTGGCCGTCAGGCAGATCAGCGGCGAGTTTCTTCATCTCCGCCGGCAGGTCATGCTCGAAGAACTGTGAGGTCTGGCTTGTCCGCTCGTTCTCGTCGGGCCCCTGCGGGGCACCCCACCTGATGCCGAGGCTGTGGAACTCTCCGACGTAGCCGGGTTGCTTACGCCGAGACCAGTCTGCGGTGATGCGCCGCAAGTACGAAGCCAAACCGTGGGAGTAGCAGATCAACGCCACCCGTTGCCCCTTGTCGGCCAACCGGCGGGCCTGCTCAACAGCCATGAAGGTCTTGCCGCTGCCGGCGCCGCCGCGGATCTCCACTCGCGGCAGGAATTGAATCGCCGAGAGGATGACGGCCTGCTGCTGGGTGAGGATGTCGGCGGCATCCTCATTCTCCAGTGCGCGTGCGACGACATCGCGTTGCGGCAGACCCCGCCCGCTGAGCGCAGCCTGCAACTGCTCGATGGCGACGTCGGTCAGCAGCGGGAGATCGGTCTTCTGAGTCAGGGCGACTTCGCGCAGCCGATCCCCCAGCCCCGCAATGTCGTTGCGGTCGACCACCATCCATCGCGGGCAATCCGGCAGCGCAAAGCCCCGGGGTAAATCACTATTGGGAAAGACCAGGACGTGATTCCACCGCGGTCGGCTCTGCGTCCAGCGCGGGTCGGACTCGATGAAGTCACGCAGGGCGTAGCGGGCCTGGCGGACCTGCTGGACAGGATGGATCGTCTTGACGTGGCCGCTGCGACTGCGTTGCAGCCACTGTTCGCCGGTGTGCCAGACCTCCCCGCCCTTGACCTCAATACAGATGATGCCGGCGCCTCGGAGTGCGACGACGAAGTCGATCTCGTGGTCCTTTTGATGATCGGTGACGCGCTGGCTGGCGACGATCAGGTCATGCTCACCGAGTTGCTCCTGCAACAGAGCCAGGACCTTGCGCTCGGTGTCGTTGGCCAGACGGGGTGAGTCGGGCAGGGTGACAGGCATCCGGCTCCTCCCCTTACCGCCCGTGTGCGAGGTTGATCGTAAGGCGATATCGCTGGAGTTGCCGTCAACCTGGCCCGGAACTCGACCCGCGGGCTTCCTGTAGGGTTGACAGCAGAGCCGTTCGCTTCCGGCGACACACACTCAGGATGAACCCCATCCGGCTCTTCCCCGGTTACAACTGTTGATCGGGACTATGCAAGCAAGGACATTGATGACCGAGAACCTCTTCTCCAATCCGATTGAGGCCGAGCGGGTCCAGGCGACGAAGGATGAATCCGGGGAGCCGGTACAGAACCCGGTTTTCTCCGACAAGTCGCGCTGAACCGCGATGCGGCTGGTCAAGCGACCGCCAATGCATCCATAACCTCCTCACAGCACTTCTTAGAGCCGGCAAAGAAACCTCTGACAGGCTCAAACGCATGAACTCACCACGTTCGGGATTCCGGCGCGCGGCCGTCGCCTCGTGGGCTCTGGCCGGCCTCGGTGCCGCCGGGGTGGTCGGCGCGTCCGCACTGGCCTTCGGCGACACCGTCAAGCCCGCTGCAGTGACAGACGCTGCCGTGACAGACGTAGCCGCTGCCGCGCAGCCGGCGGCACCGGGAACAGCCGTCACCCTTGCGCCCGCCGCCATGGCGCCGAGCACCGTCGAGGCGCCCGCGGCGCCGGTTTCCGCGCAGCCGACGTTCCAGGCGGGGCCGACTCAGACCTACACGCAGCAGGCCACGCAATACGCCCCGGCCCCGGTACAGACCTACGCGCCTGAACCGACCGCGGCGCCGCAGGGCCCGATCGGCGGCAGCTCGAGTTCGAAGTCAAGCTCGAGTAGCAAGTCCTCGTCGCGCTCGTCGTCACCTGGCAGAAAGGCCCCGATGGGCAGTTCCGGCGGCCCGAACAAGGCAGTCCCGCACACGGTCGCGCACGGCTCGTAATCCTCCGATGACCAGTGAAGCGCTCTGGGCACTCGGCCGGGGCAACGGGATCGTCGCGCTCGCGTTCATGACTCTGTCTGTAGCGCTGGGCGTCGCGACCCGTTCGGCTCGCCCGCTGTTCACACTGCCACGATTCGGGGTCGCCGACGTCCACCGCTTCGTCGCCCTGGCCGGCACGCTGCTGGTCGGACTGCACATGGGCCTGCTGTTCATGGACCCCTACGCCAAACTCAAGCTGATCGATTTCGTTGTGCCGTTCCTGGGCTCCTACCGGCCGATCTGGCAGGGCCTGGGCACCGTCGCCGTTGACCTACTCATCGTCATCGTCATCACCAGCCTGTTACGACAGCGCCTGGGAGTGCGGGCCTTTCGGGCAATCCACTGGACCACCTATCTGCTGTGGCCGATCGCCATGGCACACGCGCTGGGTAACGGCACTGACACCGGACACCTCTGGTTCATGGCGTTCGCCGGGGTGTGCGCACTGGTGGTGATCATCGCGGTGGTGTTCCGACTCCGCGCCGACTTCACCGAATATGCCGACTCATGATTGCCCCTCCGCAACTGCCGCGGCTGTTCGCCGCGCAGGGACCCTCGCTGACGGCCCACCATGACACCTTCGGCGAACTGCCCGCTGTCGGACCCGGGTTGATTGCGCTGCTCGATGAGGCGGGGTTGACCGGTCGCGGTGGCGCCGGGTTCCCCACCGCCGTCAAGATGGCCGCGATCACCGGCGGCAAGCCGGTGGTGGTCGGCAACGGTGCTGAAGGTGAACCGTTGAGCCGCAAGGACGCCCAGCTTCTGACTCGCGCCCCGCACCTGGTGTTCGACGGCTTGGACGCCGCAGCGGCCGCGATCAACGCCGATAAGGTCTACCTCTACATTCACCCCGATGCCGCGCCCACCGCCACCGCAGCATTGGAGGAGCGGCGCGCCGCTGGACTGGATAACCACCGGATCGCCGTGGTCGAGGCCCCGGACCGGTTCGTCGCCGGGGAAGAGTCTGCAGCCATGCGGCATATCGAGGGCGGTCCGGCGTTGCCTCGTGACCGCACCGTCCCGGCAGCGGTCTCCGGGGTGAAGGGGCGACCCACACTGCTCAACAATGTCGAGACGCTTGCCCATGTCGCTCTGATCACCCGATACGGACCTCAGTGGTTTCGCGCAGTGGGGGAAGCCGACGATCCGGGCACCATGCTCATCACCCTCTCCGGCGCGCTGAAACGTCACGGTGTCGTCGAAGTGCCCACCGGCACCCTTCTGAGCGGTGTGCTCGAGGGTTCCGGCGGCACCGATCCCCGCACTGTGCCCGCCGTGCTGATTGGTGGCTATCACGGGAGTTGGCTCGCTGCAGGGGATTTGACAGGACTGCGGGTGTCACGGCCGGGCATGAAATCATTGGGCGCCTCACCCGGCGCCGGAATCGTTCACGCACTCGGCGTGGGCGAGTGCGGACTGGCCCGCACCGCCGAGATCACCCGCTACCTGGCTGATCAGAGTGCCCTGCAATGTGGTCCTTGCCTCAATGGACTGCCACGACTCGCCGATCTGTTCGAGCAACTCGCGCATGGCCGGGCCGATGACCGGCTAGTACACGAGATCCAGCGGATGGTCCGTCTGATCGACGACCGCGGCTCCTGCCGGCATCCCGACGGTACGGCCCGCATGGTGCGCAGCGCGCTCCGCACATTCGCCGTCGACGTCGAGATGCATTACCAGAAGCGCTGCACCGCAGCAGAGTCCGTGGCTTAGCCCGCAGCCCACCGTTTGGCGGCCTCGAGCTCGTCGAGCCGGAACACCGCCATCTCCCCGGGAACGATCCACGCCAGCGCGTGCAGGGTGTGGGTAATCCACTCGGTGTTCGTGACGACCGCTACCCGCTTGAAAGCGGAATGGTTCGGCCACACGCTGCCGATTCCGAGCTTGAGATCCTCCATTAAGCCACCGGGGCCGAATCCGTCGTAGTCGTCGATCACCTCGACGATTCTGATTTCCCTACCGGACTTCATCTGATCTGCGATCCGAGGCTTGATTGTTTGCAGTTCCTCGCCGGTGAGGCGACCGGATACCCGTATTCCGATGACACCCTCGGGGACATCAGTCAGGACTTCGATCATGCCTCAGGCTACGTTCGCCAACACCCGCTCGCCGACGTGGACACTGTCGAACTGCACGATGCCGAACTCCACGACGAGCAGACCATCGGCTGCTGCCGGGGGCACCACGGGCATGCTGAAGGCATTGACTACCAGGGCGATTCCAGAGCCAACACCGATCACCAGTGTGGCGGTGATCCCGACCACCTGACCGACGATGAAACCGACCGGATTGACACCGAACAGCGAGCCGATGCCCTGCCCCACAGCCATACCGAGTGCGATTTGCACTGCGGGCTCAGAGATGGCCGTCTTGATCGCGGAGTCCGTCACCTCGTTGAGCGGCTTTCCCGTGAGGATGTCGACCGCGACCGTGCCGATCAGACGCTGTATTGCCGGGTCAGCAAGCAGGGAATCCGCCGCAGCACCGGCTACCTGACCCGCCACCGGACCGAGCAACGTGTCCGCACCGAGCAGGCTCGTCGCGACCCCTCGGGCCACCGTGCTCAATGCTTGGCGGGCGGTGACATCGCCCAGAGCCGATCGCACAGCACCCGGGACGCTCTCGTCCAGGGCTGCCCTGATTGTCGGTTCGGCTTGCAATTCGGCTAGAGCAGCCTGTACCGCAGCGGTGTCGCCGACCAGCACCGCGGTGACAATCTGTTCTGCTGCACCCGATACCGCGCTGACCACCCCGGCCTGGTCGAGGAAGCGGGTCAGGGCCGTGCCGGCCGCCGCCGCAAGTCGTGCGGTGGCAGTCGAGTCGGCGAGCAGTCCGACCACCGCGGGGCCGACCGCTGGGCCGAGTAGATCACTCAGGGCACTCCGCACCGCCGGATCGCCGGCAACCCCGCTCAACAGTTCGGTCGTCGTGGCGCCCAGTGCCGAGATCAGATCGGCGTCGGTAAGTACCGTGTCGAGGGCACCGGCAACCGTCACTCCCATCGCCGTGCGGAAATCGGAATCGGCGAGTAGAGCCTGCAGGGCGACCGCCGGATCGGTTCCGTCGCTCAGTGCCGCGAGCACTTTTTCGACGGCATCACTCAGAGCCGGGCCGATCCCGGGCTGGCGCAGGAATCCGGTGACGATCACGCCAGAAACCACGGTTAGCGCGTTGTTGACGCGAGGACCCGCCAGCAGTCCGGTGATCGCCACGCCAACCGCGTCAGCCGCTCCGTCGGCGGCCGGGCTTCCACCCAGGCCGGCGGCCAGCAGCGCAGCGATCTGCGTGCCGAGTGCTTCGCGCACCGCGGGATCCCCCACCAGCCGCTCAGCCAGACCAGACGTCGTCGACCCCAGCGCACGGGCGATCCCGATATCACTGAAAACCGTTGTCAGCGTTAGATTTACGATGGCGGAGATGGCGTCCCGTACCAACGGATCGGCCAGTAACGTCTGTAGTTCAGCCCGCACTGCCAGTTCGTCGCCGCTGACCACGCCGACGGAAACCCGACCTGCGGTGTCGGCCAACACCGCCGCGAGACCGGCATCACCGAGGAATCCGGTCAGCACCGCGCCGGACAACCGCCCCAGCCCGCCGCTGAACTCCGGACTGGTGAGCAGGCCCATCACCGCGATCGCGAGATTGCGTCCCACTCCGGCAGCCGCCGGGGTGCTACCCAGGGCGGCGGTGACGAGTGCGGCCACTTGCCGGGCAAGCAGAAGATTCGCCGGCGGGTCGGAGATCAGTGCGGTCACCAGTCCTGAGGTCACCGTCCCGAATCCCTGCAGCAGAGCCACGTCGGCGAATGCCGTATTCAGCGTTTCGGTGACGCTGACACCCAGGGCCGTGCGGACGGCGGGATCGGCTTGTAACGTCCGCAAAATGTTTGCAACAGCGACAGCCGGATCCATCCCGGAGAACACCGCGGTGGTCAATTCGGCCACTGCGCCGGAGATCGCAGCGGCCACCCCCGCCTGACTCGCGAAGCCGGGAATCACCGCGCCGGCCAGGCCGGCGAGGCCGGACCTGACGGCCGGATCGGCCATCAGGTTCACCACCGCGTCGCCGAGAGCGAAAGCCACACCTCTGGTCAGCGGGTCACCACCGAGAGATCCGAAGACGAGTGCGGCCACCTCCCGGCCGACGAGTGTGCGGACGGTGGGGTCGGCAGCAACGCTCGACAACAAATCCGCAACTGCCGCACCCGACTGCTGAAGGATCGTGGCGTCAGTCAGTAACGATTGGGCGGCGCTAGTCACCGTCGTCGCGAGAGTTCCGCGAACGATGTTGTCGGTCAACAGGTTCTGCAGCACCTGAGCCGGATCAGCACCTGAGACGATCAGCCCGGCCGCAGTGGCCACCGGGCCCACGACCAACCTCTGATCGAAGAATCCGCTCAGCGCCGCTCCGGCGAGCCGGCCCAGACTTGTCCGGACGTCTGCATTGGTGAGCAGACTCGTCACGGCGTCGGCGGCCGCTCCTGCGATCACCGGTGCAATGGGGCTATCCGGTGCCGCGGAGAAAGCCGCGCCGGCGATCTGCTGACCGAGCAGGGCGCGCACGTAGGGGTCTGCGGTCAAACCGGTGACCAGTTGTGTCAGCGCGACGCTCAGCAGCTGCAGCGCGGCAGGGTCGGCAAGCACCGATCCCAACAGACCGGCGGTGCCCGCGCCGATGGCGCCGTTGGCTGGCGGCACCGCCACCAGTGGTTTGTCGAACGCGCCGAGGAGGGTGTTGTAGCCGATGGTGGATAGCGCCTCCCGGCCGTCGAATTGGCCCAGAAAGCTGACCAGTCCAGCGCCGGCCGCGTTGGCCAGTACGCGATTGAAGGCCGGGTCGTAAAGCAGGCCGGTCACCGCATCGGCGACCGTCGCACCGGGTCCACCGCCGAGGGTCGCGGCCACCGCCTGGCCGGTCTGCTCGGCGATCAGGGTCTGAATGATCCGGGCGTTCGGGGTGTTCGCGCCGGTGTACACCGTGACCGCCCCGACAGTGGCAGAGTTCAGCGACTGCAGCACAGCAGGCGCGCCCAGGAATGTGCTCAAGCCGCGCTGCAACTGCGGGGTGATCTGGTTCGCAAGGATCTCGGAAACGGTGACATTTCCCTGCCAGAGGTCCCAGAGCGTCCTTGTCACATCCGGTACACCGGGCAGGCTACGGATCAGGGTGTCGAATGCCGCCCTGGTGGCAGCATTTTGGGGTCCCCCGAAGGCGAGCTGTACGAACGCGGACACCGCCTGTCCGGCAGTGGCGCTGAGGTCAGCGGGCACGCCGGAGGCAGCCACCCCCTGGCTGACCAGACCGGCGACGTAATTCATCACGACGGGACTACTGACAATTCGGTCGAGTTCCGGAGCAACCGTTTGACGGAAGATCCAGTCGCCGAAGCCGTCGTAAATGATGGGAGCGAGTACGTCGGCGATGGATTCGAATTCGGGAGCGTAGGTGCGGACGAGATAGGTGATCCCGCTGCTGACGAGCGGGGTGGCCCGAGTCCACAACCAGAATTTGGCATCGGCGACACTGCAGCCACACAGGGATTCGAAACCGTTGATGAAGAAGCGGTAGAGATCGTCGATCACCGACGCCGCCCGCGGTGTCCCGGTGATCCCGCCGCTACCGAACAGCGCCCCACCCGAGCCGCCGATGCCGCGACCGACGTCGACACCGCCGATGCCGAGGCCGTTGCCGGAGACTCCGCCGTTACCCCCGTTGCCGATCAGCAGACCCGCGCGGCCGCCGTTGCCGCCAGGGCCGCCGGCGGTAGCGCCATTGCCGCCGTGTCCACCGTCACCACTGAGCAATCCACCGTTGCCGCCGTCGCCGCCTGCCCCACCGTTGATTCCGGCGGCACCCGCCGCGCCGGCACCACCGTTGCCGAACCATCCCGCGGAGCCGCCGTTACCGCCATTGAAACCGTTGCCGCCGTTGCCGATCAGCCCGCCATTGCCGCCATTGCAGGCCCCACTGGTGCAAGCGCCCTCGTAGGAGGTGAAGCTGTAGCCGTTGCCGATCAGGATGCCGGCGTCGGGACGCTCCGCGGTGCCGTCGCCGACGAAGAACCGGACGAAGTCAGCGACCGGGTTGACCGGATCGACGGAGAGTTCACGGCGACTCACCCCGACTACCGCCCAGGCCAACGGTGCAGCGATGGGGGCCGCGGGATCGCTCCCGCCACCCAGCCATGCCGGCCGATGGACGGCGACAGCAGATCCGCGGGGTGAGACGCCCGGCACCGGGATCGGTGCTGACACCCGCGCCGGCGGCGAATCCGCTACGGCGGTGGCCGGATCTGCGGCGGGAACCGCGGCCTCCTCCGGTGCCGCTGAGCCGACCGAGATCCGTGGGGCGGGCGCGGGGGTGGTCGCGGCTGCCGATACATGGGGACGGCGCGCAACTGCGGCGGTGGGTGGTTTGGCCGCAACCCGGGCGTTCCGCCCATCCGGCGAAACCGGCGACGACGAAACCGGACCACGCCGGGTAGGAACGGAGTCAGCCGCGGCCGGATTCTCTCCAGAGTTGCGGGTGTCGGCCACCGCCGGGCTCGCGACGATGAGAGCGCCCACGCCGAGGGCCAGCGCCAAAGCGCCGACCCTCCCCGGACCCAATCCGTAACCCCCACCTGAACTAACCACGATCGGCGTAGGATATAACAGCCGGCCTGGGTGTTTCAGCCCCTTCTCTTCGGTGGCGGCGGGTTGGCGACCACCGGGAACGGACCGGTATTGCCAACCCGGTCTCGGGCGACCTCATACACGCGATTACGGACCAGCAGCCAGCCGCCGGCCAGCATCGGGATCAGCAGCGCGATGCCGGCGACGGTCCAGGTGCCTATCGGGTAATTGAAGCCGGTCAGCACCAGCACCCCGAACAGGAACGCCAAGGTGAGGTAGCCGGTGTAGGGCGAACCCCACATCTGGAACGACGGGCGGACCATCCGGCCCTGCTTGGACCACCGGAACAGTTGGAGCTGGCAGATGACGATGGTCGCCCACGACGACAGGATGCCGAGTGAGGCCACGTTGAGGACGATCTCGAACGCCATGGCCGGGACCAGACCGTTGAGCAGCACGCCCAGCAGGCCGATGGACGCGGTCAGACAGATGCCGCCGTAGGGCACACCCCGCGACGACATCACCCCGGTGAATTTCGGGGCGCTGCCGTTCATGGCCATCGACCGCAGAATGCGCCCGGTGGAGTACAGGCCGGCGTTAAGGCTGGAGAACGCCGCTGTCATCACGACGAGGTTCATCACCGTGCCGCCGCCCTGGATGCCGATATGGGAGAAGAACGTCACGAACGGACTCTCGTCGGCTGAGTAGTCGGTGTAGGGCAGCAGCAGCGCGAGCAGAAAGAGTGAGCCGACGTAAAACAGGGCGATCCGCGCGATCACCGAGTTGATGGCGCGCGGCATGATCTTTTCCGGTTCGGCCGTCTCGCCGGCTGCGGTGCCCACCAGTTCGACTGCGGCATAAGCAAAGACGACACCGGACGTGACGACGACCAGTGGAAGGGCCCCGACTGGGAACATGCCGCCGTGGTTGGTGATCACGCTGAACCCGGTGGAGTGCCCGTCGATCTGGTAGCGACCACCCAGGAATATGGTGCCAGCCACCAGGAATCCCAGCAACGCAACAACTTTGATCAGCGCCGCCCAGAACTCGAACTCGCCGAACAGCGCAACGGAGACCATGTTCATCGCGAACACCAAAGCCAGGGCCACCAGGGCGATCAGCCACTGCGGGAAGCGGTCGAATAAACCCCAGAACCGGGCATAGGTGGCGATCGCAGTGGAGTCGACGATGGTGGTCATTGCCCAGTTCAGGAAGTACATCCAGCCGGCCACGTAGGCGGCCTTCTCGCCGAGGAATTCTCGGGCATAGGAGACGAAGGATCCCGATGACGGACGATGCAGGACAAGTTCACCCATTGCGCGCAGGATGAAGAAGACGAATACGCCGCAGAGTGCGTAGACCAGAAACAGTCCGGGGCCGGCGCTGGCCAACCGCCCGCCGGCACCTAGGAACAGTCCGGTTCCGATGGCGCCGCCGATGGCGATCATCTGCAGTTGACGCGGCTTGAGGCTCTTGTGGTAGCCGGCGTCCTCACTAGTCAGCGCCGGGGACTCCGCGGGCGGCTCGGAGACCGCGGTCACTGCTGCGCATCCTTGGAAGCGGAGTCCGCGGGCGGCTCCGGAATATCACGGAAGGTGAACATGAACCCGAAGACCGCGACGGCGGCGGCAATCGCGTACCCCACGATCGAGTACCACCCAGCCCGCTGATACGCCGTCACCGCAACGATGCCCATCGCCAGAAAGACCATGAACATCCCGACGAGTGGCGTCTTGGCTTTGAAGTCGATGAAACGCAACAGCCTGACCCCCGTAGTCGGAAACAACGTGGGGCCAGTAAACCCGGATTGCGCAGGTAACGCGCGACAACCCGCGAACTAGACGGTCAGCAGCACCAGGCTGGAGTTCTGGTCGACCCGGTAGACGCTGGCAGCCGGGCTGACCAGACCTGCGAACAGTGAGGTGATGAAGCCCGGGTTGAAGAGGTTGATCAACCCGGCCAGCCCGGAAGCCATGAAGATGCCGATCGATGCGGCCACCCCGGCCACCTGGCCGACGATGAAGCCGATCGGGTTGTCGCCGAAGAGTGCGCCGATCCCCTGACCCACGGCAGCTCCGAGAGCGATCTGCAGCGCCGGCTGGGTGATGACTGATTCGATCAACGTCGGCGCCAATTCATTCACCGTCGCCCCGCCAACCACGTCGCCGGCGATATTGCCGATCAAATCCTGAACGGCAGCATTGCCCACCAGTGAATCGACCGCGGCGATCAGCACGTCGCCCACCACCGGGGGCAGCGTGTTGGCGGCGTCGTTGATCAGGGTGGTGATAGCGCCCTCGGTCACCGTGGTGACCACCGTCTGCACCGCCGGGTCCCCGAGGATGGCGCTCAACGCGGTGGAAACGGTGCTGTCCAGTGCGGCCTGGATGGCCGGGACGGACTGCAGCGAGGCGAGCACGCCCTGCAGCGCCGCCGGCACCGGCGTTCCGGCCAGCGCCGAGGCGACGAGCTGGCTGGCGGCGTCGGACACCGCCGCAACGACTCCCTGCTGAGCAACGAAGCCGTTCACCAATGAACCGACAAGCGCGGAAAGTCGGGCGGTGGCCGCCGGATCCGCCAGGATGCCGAGGATCGCCGCGCCGTACGGCTCGGGGATCGCATCGGTGATGGAGGCGATGATGCCCGGATCAGTCGCCAGACCACTGACCACTGAGGAGGCGGCCAGTGCGAGGGCGTTGATGACCGCGGAGTTGCCGAGCAGAGTGCTCACAGCGGTGCCGACAGAGGCTGCCACCGCAGAATTGAACACCGGATTACCTTGCAGCCCAACAACAGCCGCCTGCAAAACCGCGGTCGGAGAGACACCCGCCACCAGTGCGGTGGCGGCTTGGCCGGCAGCGCCGGCCAGCAGTGCCGCGACACCGGACTGGCCGAGGAAGCTGGTGACCGCCGAACCGGCCGCGCCGGCCAGCCCGCTGAGTATCACCTGGTTGGCGACCAGGCCGGTGACGACGCTGCCCAGAGCTCCGGCTACCGGGCTGCCGGTGCCCGCCGACGCGATGTAGTTGGTGATCTGCCCAACCACGAACGACTGCAGAGTCGGGTCGCCGGCCACGCCGGAGATCAGTGTGCTGACAGCCGTACCCAGTCCGTTGACCAGACCCGCGTCGGAAAGACCGGTGGTCAGCGCAGCGGTGACCGCGGCACCGAACCCGGACACGAAGCCCGCGTCGGTCTGCAGCGTGTTCCACGCGGCATTCGCCGCACCGGCCGCATCACTTCCGGAAAGTCCTGCGATCAGCTGCGTGGCCACAGCGGTAAGGGTGGTCGAGACACCGGCCTGACCGAGCAGGCTGGTGACGAACGTATTGGCCACTGCACCGAGAGCATTGGCGGCGGCCGGATCGGCAAGCAGTCCGACGGCGGCGTTGGCGACCGTCGTGGCGAGACCCGACGCGCCCGGATACGCCGCCAGTGCCGTTGAGATGGAACCGCTGATCCACGAGTTGACCGCCGACCGTACCGCCGAGTCGGCGGCCAATCCGGTGACGAGGTCACTCGCGGTCTGTCCCAGGGCCTGAGCGGCACCCGGGTCGGCCAGTACGGCGCTCAGCGTGACTGCCGAATACGCGGGGTCGGCCATCAATGAGGTCATCGCATCCTGCAATGCCACGCCGATATTGCCGCCGCTGGCGACCGCGAGGACGATCTGCTTGGCCGCGCCGAGCAGCGCCGCGCTCACTCCGGGGGCAGCCAGTGGGCCGGTCGTCGCCGCTGCGGGCGCTGCGGTGGTGACAGCTGCCGCAGGGGCGGCGGTGCTCGTGGCGGAGGTTTCACGACGACTGACCGCCAGTGCAGCCCACGCCAAGGGCGCTGCGACGGGCGTACCCGGATCGGTGCCGCCAGCCAGCCAAGACAGCGGGTTGACGCCCGCGCCCGATACCGCCCCGCGAGGTGAGACGGCCGTCAGCACCGGTGCCGCCGGGACTGAGGCCGTGTCGGCGGCGATCGCCTCAACGGCGATCGCTGGTGAGGCTTCCGCAATGTCGACTGCGGGGCTCACGGCCGAATCAATCTTCACGGCAACCGAATCGGTGGACGCCTGCCCAGATGGGGTGTTCGGGCCGGCGAGGGCGGGGGCCGGTACTGCGGCCACCGGCCGCTGCGCATGGCTGGCCCGGTTCGGCGATCCGCTGGCGGCGCTACCGGGCTTGGCCGAACCGAGTCCGCTCCGGCGGCTCGACGGGGCGGACGCATCGGTCGATGTCTGGTCAGGCGTATCGCTGCGGGCGCCATGGGACTGCCGCGACCCGGAGTCCGTGGTTCCGGTCTCCGCAGTCGCCGTTGCCGGCATCGCAGCCGCGATTGCGCCGCCGACTCCGAGGAGCACAGCCAAGGCGCCGACCCGTCCGATGTAGCTGCTTGAACGCCCAGTGCTCATTTCCATCCCCGACCTTGCTCAGCAAATGACCCGCGTAGGTTACCGCAAATGAGCACAAAGCGCAAAAGCCCTCGCCAGATCCCGCCGACCAGCAAATATCCAGTCGGAGTCGGTCCGGTCACAGCTACACCATGCGCCTCAGCCGCCGCTAACTGCCGTCGCGGGAATCCTCAAGGCGGGTATTCACCCTCGCCAGTGCCTCATCGATGACGGCAACCTTGTCATTGCGGCGCTCGTTGGCAGGCTCGGCGGCACCGCGGCCACCTTCGGCCTGGACCCGAGCCGCGCCTTCGCGCCGCAGCAGGCTGAAGTTCTTATCCCGCGCTTTCCTGAGTTGGCTCTGCAGATCCTTGAGCGCGGCTTCGTCCATGCGCGCCAACGATTCGGGAGCGGACGCGTCGACCAACGCGTTTTCCTGCTGGGAAAGATTCACATGGTGGCTGTTCGACATAGCGTGAAGCCTATTGCGAGAGGCCGCTGAGCATGGTGGCAGGTACAGGATTCGAACCTGTGTAGGCTTTCGCCGACGGATTTACAGTCCGCTCCCATTGGCCGCTCGGGCAACCTGCCGTGGACAAACCGAAATAGCCGGCTTGGCGCGAGTAGCAGGGTACAACGAGGATGTACCTCTGACATAAACCGGCCCCAGCCCCCCGAGGAGAGCAGCGAAAGTGGCTGATTCAAGCTTCGACATCGTCAGCAAGGTCGATCGCCAGGAGGTCGACAATGCATTGAACCAGGCGGCCAAGGAACTGAGCACCCGCTTCGACTTCCGCGGCACCGACACCACCATCGCCTGGAAGGGCGATGAGGCCATCGAGATCGTCTCCTCCACCGAAGAGCGCGCCAAGGCCGCTGTAGAGGTGTTCAAGGAGAAGCTGATCCGGCGGGACATCTCGATGAAGGCCTTCGACGCCGGCGAACCGCAGGCCAGTGGCAAGACCTACAAGGTCAACGGAACCATCAAAGAAGGCATCACCAGTGAGAACGCCAAGAAGGTCACCAAGCTGATCCGCGATGAGGGCCCCAAGAACGTCAAGACCCAGATTCAGGGCGAGGAGATCCGGGTGAGCTCCAAGAGTCGCGACGACCTGCAGGCCGTTCAGGCATTGCTCAAGGGTGCCGACCTCGAAGTCGCACTGCAGTTCGTGAACTACCGCTGATCCCGCTCTGGTCATAAGGTGGGTTACGTCACATACGTACGCCCACTCGGAGGACCGCGATGACCGTCACCCCGGACGAAGCCACCCGCACTGCCGAACAGGACGGCGGCACCTATGACGTCGTGATCATCGGCGCGGGCATCTCCGGAATCGGCGCCGCTTATCACCTCGGCCAGAACAATCCGGCCACCCGTTACGTGGTCCTCGAACGGCGCGAGCGCATCGGGGGCACCTGGGACCTGTTCCGCTATCCGGGCGTGCGCTCGGACTCCTCGATCTTCGCCCTCAGTTGGCCGTGGGAGCCGTGGCGCGGCAAGGAGTACGTCGCCGACGGCAATCAGATCCGTGACTACATGGAGGACACAGCCCGTAAGCACGGCATCCTGCCGAACATCCACTTCGGCACCCACGTGCGCTCCGCGGACTGGGACTCGGCCACCGACACCTGGACCGTCCACGTCACCGAGAACGGCGAGACCAGGCGCTACCGCAGCCGCTTCGTGTTCTTCGGCTCCGGCTATTACAACTATGACGAGCCCTACAGCCCCGACATTCCGGGCATGGCGAACTTCGCCGGCCAGGTGATCCACGCACAGCACTGGCCGGACGATCTGGACTACACCGGGAAGAAAATAGTCGTCATCGGCTCCGGCGCCACCGCTGTCTCGATGGTGCCCGCGCTTGCCCGCAAGGCCGCACGCGTCACCATGCTGCAGCGCTCACCGGGCTACCTGTTCTCCATTTCCCGGGTCAACCCGGTATTCAGTCTGTTACGCAAAATACTGCCGAACAAGGCCTCCTACAACGCAATTCGCGGGTACGCCGTGACGTTCGAGAAGGTCATGTGGGTGATCGCCCGCAGCTTCCCCAACGGGGTGCGCAAGTTCGTCCGGTGGCAGAACGTCAGCAAGCTGCCGGCGGGCTATCCGGTCGATGTCGACTTCAAGCCGCGCTACAACCCGTGGGACGAGCGCATGTGCCTGGTGGCCGACGGTGATGTGTTCGAGGAGATCTCCAAGGGCACACTCGAGGTCGTCACCGATCACATCGACCATGTCGACGCAGGCGGGGTGAAGCTGACCTCGGGCGGCCACCTCGATGCGGACATCATCGTCAAGGCGACCGGCCTGCAACTGCAGGCCCTCGGCGGTGTGCGGGTGAGCGTCGACGGCACAGAGGTCAAGCCGCAGGACCGGTTCTCCTACAAGGCACACATGCTCGACGACGTGCCCAACCTGTTCTGGTGCATCGGGTACACCAACGCCTCATGGACGCTGCGTGCCGATATGACTGCGCGGGCGTCGGCCAAACTGATCGAGTACATGAACGACCACGGTTACACCCATGCCTATCCGCACCTGAAGGGGCCGTCGCCGGTGGAGAAGCCCTCCTGGGATCTGCAAGCCGGTTACGTCAAGCGCAACCCGCACGCGCTGCCCAAATCCAGCACCAGGCGGCCCTGGGTGGTGCGTCAGGATTTCCTCGCCGACGCCATCGACTTCCGTTTCCTCGACAAAATCGAAGAGGACATGGTGTTCGGACGGGTGAAGACCCCGGCGCAACTCGTCGGGTAGCACCCACTCCGGTTTCGGAAAGTCGCCGTGCGCCCGGCGTCGTCCCACTACTTTTATCGCCATGACACCTGATCGCCGTGAACCGCAAGTCGTCGTTCTCGGCGGTGGGTCCTGGGGGACCACCGTCGCATCCATCTGCGCCCGCCGGGGCCCGACGGTGCAGTGGGTCCGCTCCGCGGAGACCGCCGAGGACATCAACTCCAACCACCGCAACTCGCAGTACCTGGGCGATGACGTCGAACTCCCGGAGAAACTGCGTGCGACGAACGATTTCGCCGAGGCCGCGCGTTGCGCCGATGTGATCGTCATGGGTGTGCCCTCACACGGGTTCCGCGGCGTACTGGGCGAACTCAGCAAGGAACTTCGCCCGTGGGTGCCGGTGGTCAGCCTGGTCAAGGGGCTTGAGCAGGGCACCAATATGCGGATGAGCCAGATCGTCGAAGAGGTGTTGCCGGGCCACCCGGCCGGCATTCTGGCCGGACCGAATATCGCCAAGGAGGTCGCCGAGGGTTACGCGGCAGCCGCGGTGCTGGCCATGCCGGACCGCAACCTGGCTGCCAATCTCGCAGACCTGTTCCGCACCAAGCGTTTTCGCACCTACACCACCGATGACGTCGCCGGCGTCGAGATCGCAGGTGCGCTGAAGAACGTGTACGCCATCGCTACCGGCATGGGTTATTCACTAGGCATAGGTGAAAACACCCGCGCCATGGTGATGACCCGCGCGGTCCGGGAGATGTCCAAACTCGGCGAGGCCATCGGCGGTCAGCGCGATACCTTCTCCGGCCTGGCCGGCATGGGCGACCTGATCGTCACCTGCACCTCGCAACGCAGCCGAAACCGCAGCGTCGGCGAGGCACTGGGCTCAGGCAAGCCCATCGGCGAGATCCTCGCCGGGATGAATCAGGTCGCCGAAGGCGTCAAGGCCGCCAGCGTGATCATGGAGTTCGCGGAGAAGTACGGCATCAACATGCCGATCGCACGAGAGGTCGACGCGGTGATCAACCACGGCGCGACGGTCGAGGACGCCTACAAGGGCCTGATGGCGGAAAAGCCCGGCCACGAGGTCGACGGCACCCGATTCTGAAGGCTCAGCGCCCCGGAAAGCCGCTGATATACGGGCTGGTGCCCTCGGGCCGATCCAGCAGTGGCATGACGGCATTGATGAAGGTTCCTGCCGGGCCGATGACGAAGCCCACCTGATCGTGGCTGTTCACGCACGCCACCACACCGGCGCCGTCTACCCCGCAACTGACCTCGCGGAAGCTTAGCCGGGTGTTGGGTGGCAGCGACCTGGCCGGACCGACGCCGCCGAACAGTGGCGCCGGAGTTACGGAGAAGGTCGGCGCACCGATGGGACCGGCACTGACCAAGTTTGCTCCGTCGGGAGCCCCGGGCAGCGGTCCACTGCACCCGTAATCACCGTTTGCTCGGTTGAGAATGCAGGTGATCCCGGCCGGCCCGGCGAAGGCGTACCACTGACCGTTGTTCACGGTGTAGTCGACCGGACTGATGGGGGTGTAAGCGTTGACGTTGGGCAGTGGCGGTGGCGCTGGCGCGGGTTCCGGATCGGCTCGGGAGATGCCCGGAGCAGCCAAAATTGTCGCCACACTGGCAACTACAGCCACTATGGCACCGTTGATATCCAGCTTCACCATTACAACAAGGTACCGAACGCCGCGACGTGCGCCCATTGATTTGCGTCCGGAGCAGGTAGGCTTAAGCTAAGAGAGTCTTAGAGAATCCCTGAGGACCGGAGCGGGAAGGCAGACGGCAGTGAACTGGCGAGCGAGGCAGGCGGCGCGCATCGGCGCTACGGCTGTGGGCGTTGCTGGCGGACTGATGCTGCTGGCCACTTCTGGGCAGACCACCGACGGATTCGTGCATGCGAATTTCGGCGGTCCGCTGGGTCTGTTCGGGGCCTCCTCCGCCGAAAGTCAGTCCGGAGTCCTGGCCATCGGCGACGGCTCCTCGGACGCTACCGAACTGGCCACACTGCTGAACACGACCGGGGCGACAGCCAAGCCGGGCCCGTTCCAGGTGTCGTTCGAGCCAGGCGCAGGGCCGGGTTCCTCAGAGTTACGGGTCTTCCCCACCACCACGGCAGCGTCGGCCCGGATTTCTGACCAGTCGCTGGCTCTGCCCAACAAGCCGGTGGTCGACGCGCAGGGCCGCATCGACTGCAGTGGATCGGTCAGCTGCCTGACCGATCCCGTCACCAACGTCACCACGGTGACCTACCCCGACGGTGTCGTCGCCCTGGTTCAGAAGATCAACGACACGACGCTCGTCGCTTACAAAACCGTCGTAAACGCTCTGCCCGCCCAGCTGCAGAACATCTTCCCGCAGGCTCCGGCACCCGCGCCCATGGCGGCTGCGGCAGTGGCCGCGCCCAACAGCGAAGCCGCGCCCGCCACCGAGGCCCCTGCTGAGGCGACCGAGCCCGCGGCCGAGGCGGCGCCTGAGATCAGCGCCAGCACCATCCGTCCCCGGGTCATCGTCACCAGCCCGCCTGCCGATTACGCCCCCGGCACGACCGGATTGGTCAGCGGTAACCCGCTACAGCTTCCGTCGCCGAGCATCACCAACCCGGTGGACGTGGTCAAGGATGCTGTCAGCTCGGTGGTGAGTGCAATCGGCGGAGTCGTCAACAACGCCATCAAGCCGGGCAATCACAACGGCAGCCGCACCAAAGCGCCGTCGGCGAGCACGCCGGCGAACTAGCCCTGCGCCATCTTCTCAAGTCGCGCGATCCGATCCTGGATGGGCGGATGCGTAGAGAACAGATTGCCGATCTTCTCGCCGGACCGGAACGGACTGGCGATCATCAGGTGCGCCTGGTCGGCGATCTGCGGAGTTGGCGGAAGCGGGGCGGCCTCGACGCCGCCGCTGATCTTACGCAGCGCGGATGCCAGGGCCAGCGGGTCGCCGGAAAGTTCGGCGCCGGACTCGTCGGCCTGGTACTCCCGTGAGCGCGACACCGCCATCCGAATCACCCCGGCCGCGAATGGACCCAGCAGCGAAACGAGCATCAGCGCAAGCGGATTCGGTCCACCCTGCCGGTTTCCTCCACCGCTGAACGCCCCGGTGAACATCGCCATATTGGCGAGATAAGTGATGACGGAAGCAAGCGCGCCGGCGACACAGGAGATGAGGATGTCCCGGTTGTAGACGTGTGACAGCTCGTGGCCCAGCACGGCGCGCAGTTCGCGTTCGTTGAGCAGATTCAGGATGCCGGTGGTGCAACACACCGCAGCGTTGCGCGGGTTGCGGCCGGTGGCAAACGCGTTCGGGTTGGCCGTGTCACTGATGTAGAGCCGGGGCATGGGCTGGTGTGCGGCAGTTGAAAGCTCCCGCACGATGGCGTAGATCTGCGGGGCCTGCACCTCGGTGATCGGCTGGGCCTGCATGGACTTCAGCGCGAGCTTGTCGCTGTTGAAATAGACGTAGGCGTTCATACCCAGGGCCATCAGCAGGGCCAGGAACATCACATTCCGCCCGAACAGCGAGCCGACGAAGACGATCAGCGCCGACATACCTGCGAGCAGAAAAAACGTCTTCAACCGGTTAGCGGTCGGATGCCAGGTCATTACGTCTCCTTCTGTACAGATTCCCCGGCAGATTAACGCCCGCCGGAGCAATGAGGTTCCGGACCCGCTCAGCCGTGTCTGTTGACCGTGTAATCCACCAGCGAAGCCAGCGCGCGCCGCCCCGGCCCCTCCGGCAGACCGTCGAGTTCCGCGCGAGCCTGGGCCGCGTACTGCGCAACAGTCTCCTTGGCGGCGGCGATCCCACCCGAGGCACGCAGCAGCTTCAGCGCTTCGGAGACCGCGGCGTCATCCTCGATCGGACCCTTGAGCAACTCGCGCAGCCGGTCGGCGGCCGGTCCGGTCTCCTGTAGGGCGAACAGCACAGGCAGCGTGTGCACACCCTCCCGCAGGTCGGTACCGGGCAACTTGCCGGAGTCATCGGGTTCGGCCTCGATGTCGATGATGTCGTCAGAGATCTGGAACACAGTGCCGACGATCTCACCGATCTGGGCCAGCCGCTCCACCTGGTCATCGGTGGCCCCTGCGAACGTTCCACCCAGCCGTCCGGAGGCGGCGATCAGGCAGGCCGTCTTCTCAGCGACGACTTTCAGGTAGTGCGAGATGGGGTCTGCGCCCGATGGGGCACCCTTGGTCTCGCGCATCTGCCCGGTGACCAACTGGGCGAACGTCTCGGCGATGATGCGCACCGCGTCGGGGCCGAGCCGCGACACCAATTTCGAGGCCGACGCAAAAAGATAGTCGCCTGCCAAGATCGCAATGTTATTGCCCCAGCGGGCATTTGCCGATTCAGCGCCGCGGCGAACCTTGGCCTCGTCCATCACGTCGTCGTGGTAAAGCGTGGCCAGATGTACGAGTTCGATGACGGCGCCCGCAATGGTGACCTGCCAGGCATCCGGATCCGGACCGACATGCGCTGACAGCACGGTAAACAGCGGGCGGAACCGCTTGCCGCCGGCCTCGAACAGGTGCAGCGCGACCTCGGTCATCAGCTCGTCCCCGGACCGCAGTTCATCGGCGATCAGATCCTCGACGCGGGCCACACCATCGCGGACATTCTGGGCGAAGGCCGGGTCGCCGAAGTCGACGCCTGCTACCACGCTGGCCGGTGTCCGCACCCTCACAACATACTGAAGGGCATGAACGAGCTGTCAGCTGAGGTAGGTCGGTGGTCGGGAGCACCGGCCCTCGGGGCTGAACTGGTCGTTGTGGGCGCCGGACCGGCCGGCTCCTCGGCAGCAGCCTGGGCGGCCCGGGCGGGCTGGCAGGTCCTGGTGGTCGATGCCTCCGAATTCCCCCGGGACAAGGCCTGCGGTGACGGTCTGACCCCCCGCGCGATCGCCGAACTGCGGCTACTGGGCCTGGGTGACTGGCTGGACGGCCGGATTCGCCACCACGGTCTGCGGCTCGCCGGGTTCGGCGCCTCCGTTCAGGTGCCCTGGCCGGGACCGTCTTTCCCGCCGGTCAGCTCTGCGGTGCCCAGAACCGAACTCGACGACCGGGTGCGCAAGGCCGCAGAGGGGGCCGGCGCGGGGATGCTGCTGGGTACCAAGGCGGTCGGGGTGGTCCGGGACACGACGGGCCGGGTTTCGGCGGTAACGCTCGCCGACGGCCGGCGGGTGTCGTGCCGGTGGCTGATCGTCGCCGATGGCGCCCGTTCGACGCTCGGCCGGACGCTGGGACGGCAGTGGCATCGGGAGACCGTGTATGGGGTGGCGGCCCGTGGATACCTGTCATCGCCGCGGGCGTCCGAGGAGTGGATCTCCTCGGATCTGGAGCTGCGGTCGCCTGATGGTCAGGTCCTGCCCGGCTACGGCTGGATCTTCCCGCTGGGCAATGGCGAGGTGAATATCGGCGTCGGCGCACTTGCGACCGCGAAGCGGCCCGCCGACGTCGCACTACGGCCACTGATCAAGCATTACGCCGAGTTGAAGCGGGACGAGTGGGGATTCCAGGGCGCGCCGCGGGCGGTGTCCTCCGCGCTGCTGCCGATGGGTGGGGCGGTGTCGGGGGTGGCCGGGCCGAACTGGCTGCTGATCGGCGACGCCGCCGCGTGCGTCAACCCACTCAACGGTGAGGGCATCGACTACGGGCTCGAGACCGGTCGGCTCGCCGTGGAAATACTGGGTTCCGATGATCTGCAGGGGGCGTGGCCGGCGCTGCTGCAGGCGCACTACGGGCGGGGTTTCTCGGTGGCCCGACGACTGGGGCTGCTGCTGGCGATGCCGCGGTTTCTGCCAATGGCCGGTCCGATCGGCATGCGTTCGTCGGTGCTGATGGACATCGCGGTGCGCGTGATGGGGAACCTGGTGACCGATGAGGATGCCGACTGGGTGGCCCGGCTGTGGCGCGGCGCCGGAGCCGGCTCCCGGATGGTGGATCGCCGAAAGCCGTTCTGCTAGTTCTGCCGACTGATTCGGCGCGGTTTCGTGCGCTCACCGCTTGTTTGCGCGCCGACTTGCGCGAGCTCGGCTCAGCCGGGCTTGACGGCGGAGTGCAGGGCGACGATGCCGCCGGTGAGATTGCGCCAACGCACTTCGGCCCAGCCGGCCCCCTCAATCCGGCGGGCCAGCGCGGGCTGATCGGGCCAGGCCCGGATGGACTCGGCCAGGTAGACGTAGGCCTCCGGGTTGCTCGACACCGCGGTGGCCACCCGCGGCAGGGCCCGCATCAGATATTCCTTGTAGATGGTGGAGAACACCGGCACGGTGGGCGTGGAGAACTCGCAGACCACCAGCCGTCCGCCCGGTTTGGTGACCCGGGCCATCTCGCGAAGACCGGCGACGTTGTCGACGACGTTACGCAGGCCGAAGCTGATGGTCACCGCGTCGAAGACATCGTCGGCGAACGGCAGTCGGGTGGCATCGGCAGCGACCTTCGGCACCGGCCGGCCGGCGCCGGCACGGAGCATGCCCACCGAGAAGTCGGCGGCCACACACCAGGCTCCGGACTTCTCCAGTTCGACGGTCGACACCGCCGTGCCCGCGGCGAGATCCAGTACCCGATCCCCCGGGCCCGCTCCCAGCGCCGCCCGAGTGGCCCGTCGCCAGGAGCGGTCCTGCCCGGCCGACAGCACCGTGTTGGTGATGTCGTAGCGGCGCGCCACACCGTCGAACATGGACGCGACATCGTGTGGGTCTTTGTCCAGGGAAGCGCGGCTCACCCGCCTGACGTTACCGCCTCAGGCGGTATCGGACGACATGCGAATCCCCACCTGGCGGGCATGCTGGACCATCTGTTCGCTGAGCCGGATCAGCCGGTCCTCGTGCCCCGCAGGCATGGTGTAGGCCAGCTTGCGTAACTCGATGGCGAATCCGTTGAGGTCCTGTCGGAATGCATTTTCGTTCATTGGGTTTCGCTCCCCACGTTCTCAGCTGGTATTCACCAGCGCGAAAGCACTTGTGCGAGATGGCCCCTTTGCCCTGCACACCATCTTCCACCGCAATCAGCCCGGGGAGAAGACCTCCCAGGAAAGATTCAGGTGAACATCATGTTTCAGACAGATGCCGACCCGGGCGAGCGTTGTTCGGCCCGCACCAGCCCGGCTAGCACGATGCTGCCCGCCAACCAGCCGGCTACGGCGATGGATCCGGCCGGGATGATGGCCAGCGCCGCGTTGCGATCCTGCACGCGAACGAGATTCGGATTGCTCTTGTCGTATTCGACGTAGATGCGCATTCCGGTGGCCAACTCTGACGGGTAGAGCACACCCAGTTCGGGCCGGTAGGTCACACGCTCGGGGGTGACGTACTCGACGGTGGACCGACGGGGCCCGGCGGAGAGCACTTCTGCTTCCGCAACGCCCATGTGCCGCTCGATCTGCCGGTCGTTGCGCCACGCTCCGGCAACCAGTAGGACTGACTGAAGGGTGACGATGCCCATCAGGATCCATACTCCACTCTTGGCCCAGCGCAACGCTTTTCGCCGCGGGCTATCCGTCAGGCCGGGGTCGCGCAGCGGTAGCGCGGCTTGCAGTATCGATCGCAGCCACCCGATAACCGAGCTGATCACAGCGCCGCTCTGATGGCGGCGTGCAGCTGCCGCAACGTGGATCGGTCGGCCTTGACCTCGAGTACCCGGATACCGTCGTGCGGTTCATCGAGTGCGAGTCCGAGTCCGTCGACCTCGACCTGCCGGGAGTCGACGTGATAGGCACGGCAGAGGGCGCCGACATCGACGTCATGGGGGGTGCCGAAGATGCGCGATGAGACATCCGAGAACCGCGGGTCGCCCTGCTCGAGCAACTCGAAGATACCGCCGCCGTTGTCATTGGACACCACGATCGTGAGGTTGCGCGGAACCGGCTCGGTGGGCCCGATCAACAGGCCCGATGCGTCGTGCACGAAGGTCAGATCTCCGAGCAGAGCGATCGTCCGGCCGTCGTAGGCCAGTGCTGCGCCGATGGCCGTCGACACCGTGCCGTCGATACCGGCGACCCCGCGGTTGGAGCGCACTGCGACCCCGTCGGTGTTCAGCCCGACCAGGGCCATGTCGCGAACCGGATTGGAGGCGCCGAGCACCAACTGGTCGCCGGGGCGCAACGCGGCGGCCACTGCCGCCGCGACATGCAGGCCAGTGGCCAGCGGGTACTCCGCCAGTTGTCCCCGCACCGCGGCCAAGGCATTCTCATTCGCCGCGGCACAGCGCGCGATCCAGTCCGGGTCGGGGGTACCGACGGTCTCCGCACGAGTGCCGGTGGCCTCGGAATTGCCCGATACATCGGGCCAGCGTGGACCGGTGGTCAGCGCGAACACCGGCACCGCCGGGTCAGCCAGCAGAGCCGAGACACCCCGGTGCAGGGTCGGACGGCCCAGCATGATCACCTGCTGGGGTCGAACGGTGTTCAGCGCCAGAGGATGCAACGGGTTGGCCGCGTGCGGGGCGGTGGGCTCGGCGATCGTCGGCAGGTGCGCCAGGTTCGGATGCACGCCGGCGCCGTGTCCGGCCACAACGACGGTGTCCGGTGTCAGGTCGATCGCCAGCGGCTGGTCGAAACTCACCGGCGGGACGTAGGTCCAAGGCTTGCCGTCAGGCCGGCCCGGTAGAACATCAGCGGGATCCGAATCAACCTCGGGCACAAGGGGTTCGCGGAGCGGGATGTCGAACTGGACGGGACCGGAGTTGGCAGTTCGGGCACCGGTGGCAGCGGCCAAAACCCGGGAGGTGACTGAGCGCCACGATGCGTTTTGCGCATCGAATCGCCGCGATGCGTTGTGAGCGTCCAAACTCTGCGGCGCACTCTCCGCCAGCCCCAGACTGATCGCCGCACGCACCTGGGTGCCGAAGTACCCCAGTTGCTCCATGGTCTGGTTGGCGCCGGTGCCCAGTAATTCGTAGGGGCGGTTCGCGCTCAGGATGATCAGCGGAACTCGGGCGTAATTGGACTCCACCACAGCCGGACCAATGTTGGCCACGGCGGTGCCCGAGGTCATCGCGATCGGCACCGGACGGCCACTGCCCAGCGACAGACCGATAGCAAGGAACCCGGCGGTGCGCTCGTCGATGCGCACATGCAGACGCAACCTGCCGGCCCGGTCTGCGTCGGACAGGGCGAAGGCCAGCGGGGCGTTACGCGACCCGGGGCAGAGCACGACGTCGCGCACGCCGCCGCGAACGAGTTCGTCGACGACGACCCGTGCCTGAGCCGTCGAGGGGTTCACCCTCTCAGGGTGTCATATGAGGGTGCCGGCGAAGAATTCCAGGATCGCCCGGTTGACGGCGTCCGGGCGCTCCAGGAAGCCGAGGTGCCCGGCATTGGCGATTTGGATGTAGCGGCCGTTGACCAGCGCCTCACCGACCTCTTTGCCCAGCGCCGGCGGGGTGATGATGTCGTCGCCGAAACCGATCACCAGTGTCTCGGTGGAGATTGAGCGGTAAGCCGGCAGCCGGTTCTCGGTGGGGGCCACCGTCAACTGGGCACGCCACCCGGGGGTACGCCGCAGCGGGAATGCGGCGAAGACCTCCAGCCACTCCCCGATCGCCGGGGAATTGATGGTCTTCGGTGAGAAGTTCTCCAGCACCCGCACCTTGGCCGCGTAGGCGGACGGAATCTCCACGTTCGCGTCGGCCAGCGCGAAGTCGGCGGCCCGGAAAGTCTTGCGGGTGTCGTCCAGTCGGCCGCGAGTGCCCATCAGCACCGCCTGGTGCACGAGTTCGGGGCGGACCAGCATCAGTTCCTGGGCAATGAAGGCCCCCATCGACATCGCGACCAACCGGACCGGACCGCCGACCACCGCATCGATCAGTTCGGCGGTGTCGGCCACCATCTGCGCGGTGGAGAAGCCGTCGGCGTTTTCGGTCTCGCCGATACCGCGGTTGTCGAAGGTGATGCAGCGGTAGCCGGCTTCCAGGAATGCCGGGACCTGGTGGATGTGCCAGGTCCGCCCACCGCCGCCGGTGCCGGAGATGAACAGCACAGGATCACCGGACCCGCTGTCGTTGTAGGCCAGGTTGGTCACGCGGGGTGGCTAGCCGGCGGCCAGCGCGGCGTCGTAGTCGGGTTCCTGGGCGATCTCGCCGACCAGCTCGGTGTAGGCGACCTTCCCATCGGCGCCGATCACCACAACCGCACGCCCGAGCAGTCCGGCCATCGGGCCGTCGGTGATGGTCACCCCGTAGTCCTCACCGAAGCTGTCCCGGAACGCCGACGCGGAGATGACGTTCTCGATGCCCTCGGCACCGCAGAACCGGCTCAACGCGAACGGCAGATCCTTCGACACGCACAGCACCGTCAGCCCGCGCGCCGCGGCCTGCTCGTTGAACTTGCGGACACTCGATGCGCAGACCGGGGTGTCCACCGAGGGGAAGATGTTCAGCAGCACCGGTTTCCCGCTGAACTGCGCGAGGCTGACAGTTCCGAGATCGGTTCCGGTCAGAGCGAACGCCGGGGCCGACGATCCCACGGCCGGGAGATCGCCGACGGTGTTGATGGGGTTTCCACGCAGGGTTATCTGAGCCATGACCAACAGTCTTGCACCCTGGTCACCCACCAGTCACGGCGGTCGCCCGGCACGGCCAGACCGGCCAGCCGGGCCGGGTCAGGAGCGACCGGGGCCACCGCCAATCGGCCATCGACCGGGGTCAGGCCCGGCTCGATGACGTCCTCCACGAACAGGCCGCCGGTTCCCAGCCCGCACGCGTATGCCAGGGCGGGCAGGGCCGCGGCCGCCGCCACCCCCGCCGCGATGCCGACCGCGGAGTCCAGTGCGCTGGAGACGACCACCGGGATGTCGATCTGACCGGCGATATCCAGCATGGCCCGCACCCCGCCCAGCGGGGCCACCTTGAGCACAGCGATATCGGCGGCGTCGGCCCGCACCACGGCCAGCGGGTCCGACGCCTTGCGGATGCTCTCGTCGGCGGCCACCGGAACGTCGATCAGCCGGCGCACCTCGGCCAGCTCGCCTGTGCTGCGGCACGGCTGTTCGAGGTACTCCAGGTCACCGCCG
Source organism: Mycobacterium sp. (assembly GCF_051006775.1). Taxonomy (GTDB): domain Bacteria; phylum Actinomycetota; class Actinomycetes; order Mycobacteriales; family Mycobacteriaceae; genus Mycobacterium. Next base: position 49,914 of record NZ_JBPCSX010000057.1, on the reverse strand, counting down.
GCGGTCAGCGCCCGCGCCGCCGTCACCGCCTCGGCCACCGTCCACCCGCCATTGGCGTCCACCCGTACGGTCGGGATCAACGCCCGCACCGCCTCGACCCTGGCCACATCGTCGGCCAACGTCTGCCCCGGCTCGGCGACCTTGACCTTCGCTGTAGTCGAACCCGGGAACCTGGCCAGCACCTCGGGCACCCGATCCGGCGTGATCGCAGGCACGGTGGCATTGATCGGTATCGAATCACGCACTGGCACAGGCATTGTCCCGTAGGCGGATTCGATACCGGAGGCCAGCCAGTGAGCCGCCTCCGGCGCCTCGTACTCCAGGAACGCCCCGAACTCACCCCAGCCGGCGGGACCGTCGATCAACGCCACCTCGCGCACTGTGATGCCGCGGAACCGCACCCGCATCGGCAGTGCCACGACATACAGCCGGTCGAGCAGATCGTCGAGCGCCGGGATCACGACGAATCAGCGATCATCAGATCGCGCGGTCGCGATTCTCCCAGTAGGGCTTTCGCAGATCCTTCTTGAGCAGTTTGCCGGTGGGGTTACGTGGCAGCTCTGCCATGATCTCGACGCTGCGCGGGCACTTGTAGCCGGCCAGCCGCTCCCGGCACCAGGCGACCAGCTCTTCGGGTGACGTCTGCTGTCCGTCGGCCAACTCCACGACGGCTTTCACCGACTCCCCCCACTTCTCATCGGGAATGCCGAACACCGCGGCATCGGTGACCGCCGGGTGGTCGGTGAGCGCCCGCTCCACCTCCACCGAGTAGATGTTCTCGCCACCGGAGATGATCATGTCCTTGAGCCTGTCCTCGACGAACACGAACCCGCCGTCGTCAACGCGGCCGATATCGCCGGTGCGGAACCAGCCGTCATCGGTGATGGCCTCCCGGGTGGCATCCGGCTTGTTGTGGTAACCCTGCATCAACTGCGGTGTGCGGAACCACAATTCCCCAGGCTCGCCGGGCGCGACGTCGTCGAGGGTGTCGGGATTGACCACCTTCACTTCGACCCCACGCGCGGGCTGGCCGGCACTGGTGAGCCGCTCCGGCCGAGAGTCGTCGCGATGTGCCTCCGGCGACAGCTGGGTGATGGCGCCGCACACCTCGGTCAGTCCGTACACCTGGACGAAGTCGGTGTTGGGAAACTCCTCGAGGGCGGTCCGCAACAGCGCAGGCGGCATGGGTGCCGCCCCGTAGACGAAGGTGCGCAACTGGTTGAACAGCTTGATGGCATCGGGGCCCATCTCCATCACCTTGGCCAGCACCGCGGGCACCAGGAAGGTGCGGGTGGCCCCTGCCAGCATCGCTCCGGCAAGAGAGGCGCCGTCGACCTCGCGGGTCATGATGCTGGGGATGCCGGCGTGGATACCGAACTGGGCATACGAGGATCCGCCCACGTGGAACAGCGGCATCGACACCATGTTCTTGTCATCGGCATCGAACTCGAAGGTGCCGGCATTGAGGGTGTGGGCGATCAGGTTGGCCTGAGTGAGCCTGATGCCCTTGGGGTTTCCGGTGGTGCCGGAGGAATACATGATGACGCAGACATCCTCCGGTGTGACGTCGGCTCCGCGGCCACGCGGGGTCGCGGCGGCCAGCATCGCCTCGTACTGGTCGCCGTCCACTCCCTCGGGGGTGACTTCGATGATGTGCTCGACACCCGGGATCCGGTCGCGGATCGCGTCGATACCGTCGGCGAGTTCGGCGCCGACGATCAACAGCTTGGCGCCGGAGTCGTTGAGCACGTAGTCGGTCTCGGCACCAGCCAGTCGGAAGTTGATGATCGCGGTCGCCGCGCCCAGGGAGGCCGCGGCCAGCGTGACCTCGATGCAGGCCGGGTGGTTCTTGTCCAGGAAGGCCACCACATCGCCGCGACCGACACCGCGTTCTGCCAGCGCCCCGGCCAGCCGTCGCACCCGGTCGTCCAACTGCGCCCAGGTGAAGCTGCGGCCGAGGTAGGAGATGGCCTCCGCGTCGGGCTTGGCCTTCGCCCAGTAGGCCAGCCGGTCGTCAAGGAAGCGCGGTTCGGGTGGTTGCGACATACCCCACAGGGTGCCACGCATCGCCCGATCAGTGGACGGTTCCAGTCAACCCCGAAGTTGATTCCTCAGGCCTTACGAAGGCGTGCGCTCCGATGCCTTCCGAGGAACTGGAACACGTTCTAATCTGTGGTCATGAGCCAGGACCTGTTACGCCATCCCGTGCACTCGGGTCATTTGACCGTCGGTGCGCTCAAACGCCACCGGAACTCACCTGTGCTGTTCCTCGGGGACACCACACTGACCGGGGGCGAACTGGCGGACCGGATCAGCCAGTACATCCAGGCGTTCGAGGCGCTCGGCGCCGGTAGCGGCGCGACCGTCGGCCTGCTCTCGCTGAACCGGCCCGAAGTGCTGATGATCATCGGCGCAGGCCAGACCCAGGGCTACCGGCGCACCGCGCTACACCCGCTGGGCTCGCTCGACGACCATGCCTACGTGCTCGCCGACGCCGAGGCGACCGCGCTGATCATCGATCCGAACCCGATGTTCGTCGAGCGCGCGCTGGGATTGCTGGCCAAGGTGGGGTCGCTGACCAAGATCCTGACACTGGGACCGGTGCCGGCCGAACTGGCCGAGGTCGGGGTGGATCTGATCGCCGAAGCGGCCAAGTACCCGGCCACGACCCTGGCGGCGGCGGATCTACCGCCCGACCACATCGGCGGCCTGACCTACACCGGCGGCACCACCGGCAAGCCCAAGGGCGTGATGGGGACGGTGAGTTCGATCCTCACCATGACCACCGTGCAGCTGGCCGAATGGGAATGGCCGGAGAATCCGCGGTTCCTGATGTGCACGCCGCTCTCGCACGCCGGTGCGGCGTTCTTCGTGCCGACGATCGTCAAGGGCGGCGAGATGATCGTGTTGCCCAAGTTCGACCCCGCCGAGGTGCTCAAGACCATCGAGGAGCGTCGCATCACCGCCACCATGCTGGTGCCGTCGATGATCTACGCACTGATGGACCATCCCGACTCACATACCCGCGATCTGTCATCGCTGGAAACGGTGTACTACGCGCCTCAGCGATGAACCCGGTCCGACTGGCCGAGGCGATCAGCAGGTTCGGGCCGATCTTCGCCCAGTACTACGGGCAGTCCGAGGCTCCGATGGTGATCACCTACCTGGCCAAGGGCGACCACGACGAGAAGCGACTGACATCCTGCGGGCGTCCCACCCTGTTCGCCCGTACGGCTCTGCTCGGCGCCGACGGAAAACCGGTGCCCCGTGGCGAAGTCGGTGAGATCTGCGTGTCCGGTCCGCTGCTGTCGGGCGGCTACTGGAAACTGCCGGAGGCCACTGCTGAGACCTTCAAGGACGGATGGATGCACACCGGCGATATGGCGCGCGAGGACGAGGACGGCTTCTGGTTCATCGTCGACCGGGTGAAGGACATGATCGTCACCGGCGGATTCAACGTCTTCCCCCGGGAGGTGGAGGACGTCGTCGCAGAGCACCCCGCCGTCGCGCAGGTGTGCGTGATCGGCACACCGGACGAGAAGTGGGGTGAGGCGGTGACCGCGGTGATCGTGCTGCGCCCCGAGCATCCCGCCGATGAGGATTCGGTGGCCCGGGTGACCGCCGAGATCCAGGAGGCGGTCAAGGACCGCAAAGGCTCCGTGCAGTCGCCCAAGCAGGTCATCGTGGTGGACTCGGTTCCGGTGACCGCACTGGGCAAGCCGGATAAGAAGGCGGTGCGGGCAAGGTTCTGGGAGGGCGCCGGACGGGCCGTGGGATGACGATCGGGTGACCGTAGGCTGACGCGGTGGCTCCGCGCGCTGTGCTGTTCGACTACTCCGGAACCCTGTTTCGTCTCAACGAGGACGACCGGTGGTTCGGTGGGATGGACCTCGACGCCGATCAGCGTGCCGAGGTGATGGACAGGCTGACCCACCCGACCGCCGATGTCACCCACCATGCCTGGGCACACCGAGACCTCGACCCGGTGCTGCACCGGGAGGCCTACCTGCACGTGCTCCAGATCTCCGGACTCAGTGACGAGCACGCCGAGACGCTGTACCAGCGCGTCATCGATCCGGCCCACTGGACGCCCTACCCCGATACCGCCGCGGTGCTGCGGGGCCTGCGTGACCGCGGGGTGAGAACCGCGGTGGTGTCCAACATCGCCTGGGACATCCGGGAGACGTTCGCTGATCTCGGCGCCGATCCGGATGACTTCGTGCTGTCCTTCGAAGTCGGCGCGGTCAAACCGGATCCGCGAATCTTCGAGACCGCACTGGCCCGACTCGGGGTGGACGCCTCCGACGCCCTGATGGTCGGCGACAGCGAGGAGAACGACGGCGGTGCACGAGCACTGGGAATGGGGTTCGCACTGGTCGATCCGTTACACACCGATGACCGGCGCACCGGACTTATCGCCGCGCTGCGCGATCACGGACTGGCGCTATGAAATCCCGGCGCCGAAAACTGACCGAAGCCATCGCACTGGCCGGCATGCGACCACCGCTGAGCATGCCGTCACGTACCCGAATTCCCCTGCGGGGCAGGCGAGTACTGATCACCGGCGCCTCATCGGGCATCGGTGAGGCCGGCGCCGAGGCGTTCGCGGCCGAAGGCGCAGAAGTGATCATTGTGGCCCGTCGGATCGATCTTCTCGAGAACGTCGCGACCAGGATCTCCGGCAATGGCGGCATCGCGACCGCGCTGCCCTGCGACCTGTCCGATCTCGATGCTGTCGACGCCCTCGCCGATACCGTCGAGCGGCGCTTCGGCGGAGTGGACATCCTGGTGAACAACGCGGGCCGTTCGATCCGCAGGCCGCTTGCCGACTCGCTGGACCGTTGGCATGACGTCGAACGGACCATGGGTCTCAACTACTTCTCCCCACTGCGACTTATCCGCGGACTGGCTCCCGGGATGATCGAACGGGGCGACGGTCACATCATCAACGTGGCCACCTGGGGTGTGCTCAGCGAAGCCTCCCCGCTGTTCAGCGTCTACAACGCTTCCAAGGCCGCGTTGAGTGCGGTCAGCCGGGTCATCGAGACAGAGTGGTCACGCCACGGGGTGCACTCCACAACGCTCTATTATCCGCTGGTGGCCACCCCGATGATCGCTCCGACCAAGGAGTACGACGGGATGCCCGCGTTGAGTTCCGCAGAAGCGGCGCAGTGGATGATCGACGCCGCCCGCCGCCGCCCGGTGCGGATCGCCCCGCGGTTCGGGGTTGCCGCGCGGGCCATCGATGTGCTTGCACCCGGCGTCCTCAACGGGATGCTGAAACGTCAACGCGTGCAGCCGAACTGACGATGGAGATCCTATCCAGCCGGGTGTTGTTCCGGCCCGCGGACTATGACCGATCGGTCCGTTTCTACCGTGACCGTCTGGGCCTGGCGATCGCTCGCGAATACCCCGGCGGGACGGTCTTTTTCGCCGGACAGTCGTTGATCGAACTGGCCGGCCACGGTGAACCGACCTCATTCTCCGGTGGCCCATTCCCTGGGGCCCTGTGGCTGCAGGTACGCGACCTCTACCAGACTCAGGGTGAGCTACGCGACCGCGGCCTCACGATCACCCGCGAGGCCCGACGCGAACCGTGGGGCCTGCATGAGATGCACATCATCGATCCGGATGGGATCACCCTGATCTTCGTGCAGATCCCCGAGGACCACCCGTTGCGCCGGGACAGCCGCTGACCTGATCGCACGACCTCCACCACCTGCAAGGATGGCGGCCAGGGTTACCTCGGTTTTCTGCTTGGGCGCCCCGCGCCCGATATCGTTGGGTCCGGCCATCACCGAAAGGAAGTCCGGGATCACCACCCTGCGCGCGCTCGCAATTCCCCCTGGTCCGTCGGCGTTATCACTGCTGGCGGCGCTTGAGGGCGTACTGGATGGCCGGGAAACCCCGCTGGTGCCGATCCCGTCCGGGGACTTCCGGGAGAGTGAACTGCTGACCCGAGCGCTGCGGGTCGGTGAGGAGATCGACGACGATATCGCCCTGGTGATCCCCACGTCCGGGACCACCGGAAAGCCCAAGGGCGCAATGCTGACTCCGGCCGCCCTGATCGCCAGCGCATCGGCGACCCACGACCGGTTGGGCGGGCCGGGCACCTGGCTGCTGGCTCTGCCGGCCCACCACATCGCCGGGATGCAGGTGCTGGTCCGCAGTGCACTGGCCGGCACGGTTCCGGTTGAACTCGACCTGTCCGAGGGTTTCGAACCCGCAGAATTGCCCGCAGCCATCAGCGAGATGGGCTCGGGGCGCCGGTATACCTCGCTGGTGGCCGCACAACTGGCCAAAGCACTGGCGGAGCCCGCCGCTGCCGCCGCCCTGGCCGAACTCGACGCTGTGCTGCTCGGCGGCGGACCGGCTCCGCAGCCGGTCCTGGCCGCGGCGGCAGAGACCGGAATCTCGGTAGTGCGCACCTATGGCTCCAGCGAAACTGCCGGAGGCTGCGTCTATGACGGCCTGCCACTGGACGGGGTCGAGGTGCGCATCGACTCGGACCGGATCGCAATCGGCGGCGCGACCCTGGCCAAGGGATACCGCAACCCGACGGACCCCGACCCGTTCGCCGAGTCCGGTTGGTTTTGCACTGACGACATTGGCGCCCTTGATGATTCGGGGTTACTCACCGTGCTGGGCCGGGCCGACGAGGCGATCAGCACCGGCGGCCTGACCGTGCTGCCCGCCGCGGTGGAGGCGGTGCTGTCCCGGCACCCGTCGGTAGCCGAGTGCGCGGTGTTCGGAGTTACCGACGATCGGCTGGGAGAGCGGGTGGTGGCTGCGGTGGTGCCGTCCGGCACGGTCCCGACCCTCGATGAGCTCAGGGATTTCGTGGCCCGGTCACTGGACCGCACAGCCGCGCCGCGCGAGATACATATCGTCGGCGAACTACCCCGGCGTGGTATCGGCAAGCTGGACCGCCAGGCGTTGCGCGAGCGTTACGGGTGAACACCGGCCAGGCACTAGGCTCGCGAACATGACGCCGCGGGTGCTGATCGCTGATGACGACGCGGTGGTGCGTGACGTCGTCCGGCGCTACCTGGAACGTGACGGACTCGAAGTCCGGGTGGCCGGCGACGGCAGCGAGGCGTTGCGCGTCCTGGGCACCGAGCGGATCGACCTCGCGGTTCTCGACGTGATGATGCCCGGTCCCAGCGGTCTGTCCCTGTGCCGGACCTTGCGCCAGAGCGGCGACTACAGCATTCCCGTCATACTTCTGACCGCCCTCGGCGAGGAGGATGACCGGATCGCCGGCCTGGAAGCCGGTGCCGACGACTACCTGACAAAGCCGTTCAGCCCGCGCGAATTGGCGCTACGGGTCAAGTCGGTACTGCGCCGGTCGCCGGCCACGCCGTCGACCCTGCCGCTGGAGATCGCCGTGGGTGAACTGGCGGTGTCGACCGCAGCCCGCTCCGTCACCGTCGCCGGCCAGCCGGTCGGGCTGACCAACCGGGAGTTCGATCTGCTGCTGTTCTTCCTGACCCATACCGATGCGGTGTTCTCCCGAGAGGAGTTGTTGCAGCGGGTGTGGAACTGGGATTTCGGCGACCTGTCAACGGTCACCGTGCATGTCAAACGGCTGCGCTCCAAACTCGGCGACCACCACCGCGTTCAGACGATCTGGGGCCGCGGTTATCTGTGGCAGGGCGACGCTGACACCGCATGATCTGATGCAGCTGGGGCTGCTGGCACTGGGGGGCTCCCTTCCGGTGGTGCTACTCGGTGGTTTGGTAATCCGGCTGGCGCGGTCCTGGTCACTGACGCTGAGCATGGTTGTGCTGGTACTGATACCCACCCTCGCAACATTCGCCGGGGTCTTCTTCGCCAGTCGCTTCATGACCGGCGGAACCTTCCACGCTGTGGCACTTGTGCTGGTGATCGTGGCGATTGTGACACTGCCCGCCGCGGTGATGCTGGCGCGCTACCAGGCCCGCCGAACGGTGTGGGAGCAGGAGATCCAGGAGGTCGAGCGAACGGCCGAGCAGTCCCGCCGGCAACTGGTCGCCTTCGTCAGCCACGATCTGCGCACCCCGCTGGCTGCGATCCGGGCGCTGTCGGAGGCGATCGCAGACGGTGTCGTCACCGGTGACGAGGCACGCTCGCAGGCTAAACGCATCGAGCAGGAGAGCATTCGGCTCTCCGAGATGGTCAACGATCTGTTCGAGATCTCCAAGATCAACGCCGGCGCGGTGACGGCACCCTACGAGCGGGTGGCTCTCGATGAGGTCGTCGACGACGTGCGCAAGATCCACCACGCCGCCGCCGAACGCGCGGGGGTGGCACTTGAGGTTGACCTTCCGTCCGCACCGGTGCGAGTCATCGGAAGTGATCGGGCGCTGGTGCGGGTGCTGTCCAATCTGGTGGCCAACGCGATCGCGCATACCCCCGCCGGCGGGAAGGTGTCGCTGTCGATGGGCACCGATGACGATGGAGCCTGGGTGCGGGTGGACGACACCGGGGTGGGAATCTCCCCCACCGATCTGCCGCGGGTGTTCGATGTTGCCTACCGGGGATCCAATGACCGTGTGCCGCGATCGGATTCGTCACTGCCCAGCGGATCCGGGCTGGGCCTGGCGATCGCGTCCGGTTTGGTCAGGGCGCACCGCGGCACGCTGTCTGCACGCAACCTGTCCACCGGGGCGCGCTTCGAGGTGCGGCTACCGGTGGCCGCCGGCTAGCCGCGGCCGGAACCGCTGTCGCCCTCAGTCGTCAAGGGTGCCGGACAGCCGCTCGGCAGCGGCCACGTAGTCCTCGATGAACTCCAGCACGACCTCGCGGGCGGGCTTGATCTTGTTCATCAGGCCGACACCCTGACCGACAAAATAGGTGGCCAGGGCTTGTGCGCCGGGGTGGCCGTTGCCGGCCAACCGGTCGATACGGCGCAGCGCAGGCTCGGCGATCATCGCCTGCAACGGCAGTCCCAGCGGCTGCCGTCCGCCCGGATTGGGGGCCCAGGCGTCGGTCCAGTCCGAACGCAGCTGTCGCGAGGGCTTGCCGGTTCGACCCGCCGAGCGCACGGTGTCCCGCGATGACGCGGCCAGCATCTTCTGCTTGGTGTGAGGCTCGGTCTCGGCCTCCTCTGTGGTCAGCCACACCGAACCGGTCCAGGCACCGGCGGCACCCATCGCCACACATGCCGCCATCTGGCGGCCGGTGACGATTCCGCCGGCCGCCAGCACCGGCACGTCCCGCCCACCCGGGATCTCCGAGATCGCATCCAGCACTTCAGGAATGAGCACCAGCGTGGTCACCTCACCGCAGTGGCCGCCGGCCTCGGTGCCCTGCGCCACGATCAGGTCGACGCCGGCCTTCACCTGTTTGATGGCATGTTCCTTCGCTCCGACCAGCGCAGCGACCGGGATGCCACGCTCCTTGCCGGCTTCGATCATGTAGTCCGGCGGCACCCCCAACGCATTGGCCATCATCTTGATGGGATGGTTCAGCGAGACCTCGAGCAGGCTCCGGCCGGTATCGCCGGACAGCGCCGAGGAGGCCACTCGGAGTTCCTCGACCTCGATGTCGTGATCGGTCAGCAGCTGGTTGATGAAGTCCCGATGCTCGACCGGGATGCGTTCGGCGAGTTGTTCCCGTGAAAGGTTCTCGCCCTTACCCTCGAACTTGGCCGGCACGATGATGTCGACGCCGTACGGCTTGCCGTTGACGTGGTCGTCGATCCAGCACAGTTCCTGTTCAAGCTGGTCGGGGCGGAACGCCACGCCGCCCAGCACTCCGAAGCCACCGGCGTTGGTCACCGCGGCCACCACATCGCGACAGTGGCTGAAGGCGAAGAGCGGGAACTCGATGCCGAACTGGTCGCAGATCTGTGTCTTCATCAGCCCAGTATTACGCTCTGGGGAATGCTTCGGATAAGCGCGGCCCTGACTTTCGGCGTCCTGGCCGCCGTGCTGGTCGGACTGACCCGCCACGAGTGGCACTACTCGCCGGCCGTGGGCTGGATCGTTGCCGCGGGGATCTACCTGATCGTGACCTGGTCTCTGCTGTTCGGAATGGACGCCGAACAGACGATCGCGCATGTGCACAAACGCCACCGGGACGGTAACCCGCGGTTGTCGCACGCCATCGTGCTGACAGCGAGCCTGGCGGGTCTGGCCGGGGTGGGTTACCTGCTGGCCGCCACCTCGGGCAGCGAAGCTCACGTCGGCGAAGCACTGGTCGGGGTGCTCAGTGTGATCGCATCCTGGTTCGCCATCCACACGGCGTTCACCATGCGCTACGCCCTGCTCTACTACACCGACGGCAGCCCGGAACCGATCAGCTACCACCAGAACCACTACCAACCGTGCTACAAGGATTTCGCATATCTCGCCTTCACCGTCGGGATGACCTATCAGGTGTCCGACACGGATCTGGCCAGCCCGCGGGTGCGCGGGTCGGTGCTCGGCCAGGCTCTGGTGTCGTTCCTGCTGGGTGCGGTTGTTCTGGCCAGCACCATCAACCTGGTCCTCGAATTGGCGAACCACTGATGGCCACCGTCGCCGAATGGATCGAGGGTGCACGACCGCGCACCCTTCCCAACGCAGTGGCTCCGGTAATAGCCGGGACGGGTGCGGCCGCTTGGCTGCACGGGGCAGTGTGGTGGAAAGCCATACTGGCACTGGTTGTTTCGCTTGCACTGATCGTTGGCGTCAACTACGCCAACGATTACTCCGATGGCATCCGAGGCACCGACGACGAGCGGGCCGGGCCGCTGCGACTGGTCGGCGCGAGACTCGCCGCGCCGCGCTCGGTGCTGACCGCCGCAGTCGTCAGCCTGGCCGTGGCGGCGACCGCCGGTCTGGCACTTGCGGCGCTCAGCGCCCCGTGGCTGATCGCCGTCGGTGCGTTGTGCATCGCCGGCGCCTGGCTCTATACCGGGGGCTCCCGGCCATACGGCTATGCCGGGCTCGGAGAGGTCGCGGTATTCGTGTTCTTCGGTCTGGTGGCGGTACTGGGAACTCAGTACACCCAGGCGATGCGGGTCGACTGGGTGGGCCTGACACTGGCGGTCGCCACCGGCGCGCTGTCGTCGGCGGTACTGGTGGCGAACAATCTTCGCGACATTCCGACCGACTCCACATCCGGCAAGATGACACTGGCGGTGCGACTCGGCGATACCCGCACCCGACGGCTGTACCAGTGGCTGCTGGCGACCGCCGGGGTGCTCACCGTGGTGTTGATGACTGCGACGCCGTGGTGTGCGGCCGGCCTGCTGGCCGCACCGCTGGCGATGCGGGCGGCCGCTCCGGTGCGCGCCGGCAGGGGCGGCCGCGAACTGATACCGGTGCTGCGGGACACCGGGCTGACCATGCTGGTGTGGTCGGTCGCGGTGGCCGCGGCACTGATCGTGCACTGACCGAGAGACGAGGAGAAAACGATGGCGGCAGACAAACTGATCTCGGGGGGTGGACCGTGGGAGTCCGCTATCGGCTATTCGCGCGCAACGGTCGCGGGCGACTACGTGCACGTTTCGGGGTCCACCGCCAGTATCGGCGGCGAGGTGCAGCACGAGGGCGACGCCTATGGTCAGACCCTGGTGGCGCTGAACGACGTCATCGCCCCCGCGTTGGCGCAAGTCGGCTATTCGCTGGCAGACGTGGTGCGTTCCCGGGTGTATCTGGTCAACGCTTCTGATGTGGATGCGGCCGCGAAGGCGCACGGTGAGGTGTTCGGTGAGATCCGGCCCGCAGCCACCATGGTCGCCGGCGTGACGATGGTCGATCCGAAGAGTTGGTGGAGATCGAAGTGGACGCCTGGAAGCGCAGCTGATCACTACTGTCTCGCTCCTGCGCCGCCTCGGCCCTCGGCGGCATCGTCGACTCCAAGCCCCTCTGTCTCGCTCCTCCTCCGCCTCGTCCCTCGGCGGCATCGTCGACTCGACTAGCCCCTATCCACCTCTCCGCGCAGCCTGGCTTCAAGTTGCTCACGGTCACTGCGCCGGCGCGCATCGACCTCGGCGATTCCGGCGGTTGCCCGACGCCGCAGCGGTGCGAGCAGCCAGATGCCGAGCGGTAACGCGAGGATGATTCCGAACAGCAACGCGACGACGAACGGCATCTCGGAGATGCCGAGCAGGTGCGCGGCGTAGAAGATCACCACCGTCAATACGGCCACCAGAGCCAGCCTCGCCAGGGTGTACACGGCGACGTCGCGCACCATCCGGCCGCTGGCACCGTCCTTCTCGTTCTCAGCCACGGCGCCGAGCCTACCGACGCGCGTATATTCGTTCACAGGAGGTTCGGGAGTGATTTACCTGCTGCTCATCGTGGTTGTCGCGGCGCTTGCCTATTTCGGCTTGCGTGCGGTTCGCGCACAGGCCAACCGGCCCAGCACCCGGGTTATCGGACCCGACGACGATCCGGAATTTCTTCGTCGGATCGGTTAGGGGCCCGATCAGCCGACGCCGGCGTAGGAGTGCAGGCCGACGGTCACCAGGTTGATGAAGAACAGATTGAAGACCATGGCCACGAAGCCGGCAATGTTGATCCACGCCGCCTTCCGGTCCCGCCAGCCGGCCGTCGACCTCGCATGCAGATATGCCGCGTAGATGACCCAGGTGATGAAGGCCATTGTCTCCTTGGGGTCCCAGCCCCAGTAGCGACCCCAGGCCTCCTCGGCCCAGATGGCACCGAAGATGACACCGAATCCGAAGACCGGGAACGCGAAAATGGCAGTGCGGTAGGCAATCCTGTCCAGGGTCTGGGCATCCGGTAACCGGGAGACGATTGACGCCAGGGCCCCATTCGGAGCCGCTGTGCCGGCGACATCGGACCCGGTACCTGGTTCGGCGAACTTGGAGAGCTTGAGTAGGAAGAGGATGCTGGCCACACCGGACACCAGGAACACCCCGGAACCGAGGCTGACCACCGAAACGTGGATGGGCAGCCAGTAGGACTGCAGCGCGGGCATCACGGGCGCGGCGTTGGCATAGAGCCACCTTCCTGAAACCGCAAGCAGGATCAGCACCGGTACCAGGACGAACACCCACAGCGCCCGGTACTGCGGCTTGCGCAGCATCACCGCGCCGGCGACCAGGCCGCAGAAGCTGGTCAGATTGATGAACTCGTACATGTTGCCCCATGGCACCCGTGAGGTGGCCAGGCCGCGCAGCACGATGCAGCCGAACAGCAGAGCGATGCCGACATAGACCAGTGCCAGGCCGGAACCGCCGATCCGTTCGGACAGCGACCGCGCGGGGGCATCCACAACCACGCCGGGGCGGTCGGCGTCGGTGCTCACCGACCCTGCAGCGGTGCCGAATGTCACCGGCCCCGCGGCTCCGACCAGTTCGCGCTCTTCGACCCGCCGTCCGCGGCTGGAGGACAGTTCAACCGCCAGCAGCATCAGCGCCAGAACCAGCACCACGACCGAACCGGTGAAAGCCCAGTCCGAGTACCGGGATAGCTCGATATCAATGCCGGCGTTCATCTGCGATCCGCTTTCTGCTCCGGGACTCATTCTGCTCCAGGACTTCGGTGAGCCTTTCGAACTCGCCGCCCCAACCGGAGTTGTCGGTGCGGGCCAGACCGCCCAGCTCGACCATCACCGTACCCGGCTGGGAGCCGGTCCCCGATTCGCTGATGCGTGCCCAGACCCGTCGCCGGCGCACCACCAGCGACACCAGCAGCCCAGCCATCATCGACATCGAGCTGACCAGCACCCACACCTGCCCCGGGTCATGGGAGACCTGGAGGTTGACGAACGGGGTGGCACCGTCGAACCGCACCACGGTGCCATCGTCGAGACCCACCTCTTCACCTACCCCGAGGTTCACCCGATTGAGCTTGGTGAGCCGCTTCTCCTCGATCAGCTTGGCGTCAATGCTGAACAGCGACTGGGGTTTGCCGGTGTCGAGCCCTGCGTCGCCGCGATAGATATCGATTGCCACCGCCGGATCGCGCATGTCCGGGAAACTGGAGGACAGCAACTTGCCGTCCATCTGCCGAGTCGGCGCGAACAGACCGGTGATGGCGAGCTGCTGCTTGCGGCGCTCATCAGCCGAATACATACCGGCCGGCGGATCCACTCGCACAGTCCCGGAGGACAGCAGCGTCAACGCATTATCCGGACGGAACTGCATGGTCTGGGTTCGCTTCTGGCCGCCCGGGAAGATGACGGTGAAGGTCGGCGCATAACCATGGCCCTGCAGGTACACCCGGTCCCCACCCACCCGCAGCGGATGGTTGACCTCCAGCAGATAGGGCCGCCAGGTACCGGAGGTGAGATCAGCGCCTGCCTGATAGTCGATATTCGCGGCAAATGAGGTGGCTTGACCCGAGTTGAGGTACTTGGCCTGGAAGTCGTTGACCCGCACGCACATCGGGTACAGCGAGGTGCCGTCGACCTTGTTACCGGCGCGGAAAGAGTCGTACGCGGCCGGTGATGCCGAACAGAATCCGGGACCGCCGTTGGCGATGACGATGACGTTGCCCTCGTACCCGAAGAGCTTGCCTACGGCGATAGCGACCAACAGAGCCAGCAGCGAGAAGTGAAAGACAATATTGCCGAACTCGCGCAGGTAGCCCTTCTCGGCGGACACTTCAGTGACCCCGTCTCCAGCGCAGGTGCTGCGTCGCCAGCCGCGTAGTTGCCCGGAGATCATGGCGGCAACCTGCTCGGGGGTACCGACGACGGAGAACTCGGCGTGCTTGGGCAACCGGTTCAGGTTGCGAGGGACCGGAACCGGTGCGGCGCGCAGGGTTCGAACATGGTCGACGATCCGCGGGGTCAGGCAGCCCACCAGGGAGATGAACAGCAGCACGTAGATCGCGGTGAACCAGAAGCTGGAGAACACATCGAACAGTTGCAGCCGGTCCAGCCAAGGGCCGATGACCGGATGGTCGCGCAGATACTGCGCGACCTTGGACTCATTGAGGCTGCGTTGCGGCAGCAGCGCACCTGGGACTGCGCCGAGGGCGAGCAGAAACAACAGGACCAGCGCGGTGCCCATCGAGGTGAGCGCCCGCCACAGGTTCCGGATGACGGTCATCAGATCGGCAGCCTTACATCACTGACGAACGCATCACGCACGAAGGAGATGAAGTCGTTCCACAATCCGGTCAACAGGGCCACTCCCACGGCGATCAGAAGCGCTCCGCCGAACACCTGGATAGCCCGGGTGTGCCGGCGCAGCCAGCCGAAACCATTGACAGCCCAGCCCGATCCGAGGGCCAGCAGGATGAACGGAATACCCAGACCCAGGCAGTACGCGAGGACCAGTGCCACCCCGCGTGCGACGTCGGCGCCTTCGGTGGCCGATGCCACGGCTATCACACCGGTCAGCGTCGGTCCCAGGCACGGGGTCCAGCCGAGCGCGAAAACCGCGCCGAGCAGAGGTGCACCGGCTATGCCGGCCCACTGGCGTGGAGCGAACCGGGCCTGACGCTGCAGTGCAGGAAAGAAGCCGATGAACACCAGGCCCATGACGATGGTGATCGCGCCGCCGATACGTTGCAGCAGAATCTGGTTGGTGATCAGAGTGCTGGTCATGCCGAGTACCGCGACGGTGCCGAGCACGAACACCGCAGTGAATCCGGCGACGAACAGCAGCGCCGAGCCGGCTACCCGCCAGCGCCGGCCGGCCGGGTCGTCTGCACCGACCACGGCCGCCAGGTACGACAGGTAACCCGGTACCAGCGGCACAACGCACGGCGAGGCGAACGAGACCAACCCGGCCAGCACACAGAGCGCGAGGGCGACCAGGAGCGGTCCTGCCGCCGCGGTCTCGGCAAATCCGGTCACGACGCGCCCGAAGCCGGCTCGGCTGCCAATCGTTGCACCACCGGCAGCAGGTCCTCGGCGAGCAGTTCGCGTAGGAACACCGCGGCGACCCGATGCTCCCGGTCGAGCACCAGCGTCGACGGGATCACTGTGGTCGGATACTTGCCTCCGAAGGCGATCATGGTGCGCATCGCCGGATCGTAGATCGACGGGAAAGTAATCTTGCGATCCTTGATGAAGTCTCGTGGCGCGTCAATGTCGTTGTCCCGCACATCGATTCCGAGGAACTCCACACCCAGGTCACGAGTCTGCTCATAGACCTTCTGCAGCTGGGTGATCTCCGCGCGACATGGTCCGCACCACTGTCCCCAGACGTTGATGACCACCACTTTGCCGGTGAAGTCACTCAGCGAGATGGTCTTGGCGGGGTCGAGCAGATCCCGTCCGGACACCGAGCCGGGCCGGCCCCGACTGGCCGGCGGGTCGTAGGTGATGTCGGTCTTGCCACCGGGGGCGACGAACTCGAACGTGCCGCCCTGGGCGACTGCGTCATCGCCGGTGGAGCAGCCGGTGACAACGAACGCCGCCGTCACCAGCACTGCCAACAGCCGCCTCACCGTCCGCCGAGCTCCGCGTATGCCCAGCCGACATACTCGTCGCCGTCGAAGTGAAAGGACGTCAGCGACGCAAGGTTGCACATCCGCCGGGTCGGGAAGTGATGCAGCGGATCGCCGTTCATCGCCCGACGAAGTGTCTCCACCGGAAGCTGGTGGCTGACGCACACTGCCTCATGCCCGGCGCCCTCGATCCGGGCCCGCTCGACGGCCGCCCGCATGCGCACGGCGATCTCGGCGTAGGGCTCACCCCAGGACGGCTGCTTCGGATTACGCAGGTGCCACCAGTTACGCGGATCGCGCAGCGCGCCGTCTCCCGGTGACACCCGTTCACCCTGAAAAACATTGTGCGACTCGATCAGTGACTCGTCGACCTCGACCGGCAACCGATGGTGCGCGGCGATAGGAGCGGCGGTCTCCTGAGCGCGCTCCAGCGGTGAGGCCACCACATAGGCGATGTCGCGGCGTGCCAGCCAGTCGGCCACCGCCTGAGCCTGGGCGCGACCGCGCTCGGATAGGTGATAGTCCGGCAGCCGGCCGTACAGGATGCCATCGGGGTTGTGCACCTCGCCGTGGCGCATTACGTGGACGATGGTCCGGTTGCTCACGATGGCTCCGCCTCCGCTGCCGCGCGGGCGGCGGCCGGTAACGCGGCGGCGATGTGCTCGAAGGCGGCATCGTCCAAAGCCGCTGACACGAACCAGGTTTCGAATGCGCTGGGCGGTGCGTACACACCGGCATCGAGCAGTGCGTGGAAGAACGGCGGAAAGCGCCAGGTCTGGCTGGCACGCGCGGACGCGAAGTCGGTGACCGGGTCTTCGGCGAAGAACACCGACAGGAAACTTCCTGCCCGAGCCACCTGATAGGGCAGGCCGGTCGGGGCCAACGCGTCGGCCAGCAGGTGAGCCAATCGGTCGGCATTGGCATCGAGCGCGGCATAGACAGCGTCATCGGCATGACGCAGGGTGGCCAGTCCAGCGGCCACCGCGACGGGATTGCCGCTCAGCGTGCCTGCCTGATACACCGGGCCCAGCGGAGCCAGCCGTTCCATTACGTCGGCCCGTCCGCCGAAGGCAGCCGCGGGCAGGCCGCCACTCATCACCTTGCCGAAGGTGAACAGGTCGGCGTCGACGGCCTCGATGCCGTACCAACCGGACCGGCTGATCCGGAATCCGGTCATCACCTCGTCGCTGATGAGCAGTGCGCCGTGTTCGGCGGTGATCCGGCGCAGTGCGGCGTTGTAGCCCGGCAGTGGCGCGACCGCGCCCATGTTGCCCGGGCAGGCCTCGGTGATCACCGCGGCGATGGTGTCGCCGAATTTCGCGAAGGACTGCTCGACCGCGGCCACGTCGTTGTAGGGCAGCACGATGGTGTCGGCCGCGGTGGCGCCGGTGACACCGGGTGAGGACGGCAGCCCCAGGGTGGCAACACCGGAGCCGGCATCAGCCAGCAGCGCATCGACGTGACCGTGGTAGCAGCCGGAGAACTTGATCACCTTGGCGCGGCCGGTGAAACCGCGGGCCAGTCGCACCGCGCTCATGGTGGCTTCGGTGCCGGAGTTGACCAGGCGCACCCGCTCGACCGGCTTCACGCGCCCGATGATTTCGGCGGCCAGATCGGTCTCACCGGCGGTAGGCGCTCCGAAAGACAGTCCGTTGACCGCGGCCCGCCCAACGGCCTCGACCACCGCCGGGTGAGCGTGGCCAAGGATCATCGGCCCCCACGAACAGACCAGGTCGACATACCGGTTGCCGTCGACATCGGTGAGCCAGCACCCCTGCGCCGAGCTCATGTAGCGCGGCGTGCCGCCGACCGAGTTGAATGCCCGCACCGGCGAGTTGACCCCGCCGGGTATCACTGTGCATGCCTCGGCGAACAGTCTCGCCGAAACGGTGGAGGGGGCGCCCATGGGAACCAGTGTCCCAGCCTGGACGGGCCGTTCAACGACAGGGTGTAGTTCTGCCACACCCGCAATCGACGTTTCCCGACAGGGGTCTTTCGACCCTACGGAGGGAGCCGAAAGTTAAGGTACCCTAACTTCGTGTCCTCGGTATCCGACATCATGCGCCGGCGCCGGCTTTCCGCTGGCCCGCTCACTGCGGCGGGGACGATGGCCGACCTGAGCCGCGGTCAGCGCGCGACCGTGGTGGGTTACAGCGACGCGGTGGAACCCAGCACTGCCCGTCGGCTGTTCGACCTCGGCCTGGTCCCGGGAATCGAGGTCGAGATGGTCCGGCGGGCCCCGATGCGGGACCCGGTGATATACCGGGTCGGCGACTACGAGATCGCCCTTCGCACCGCCCAGAGCCGATTCATCCACGTGGAGCCCGTTCGATGACCGACGGCCACTGCGGTACCGGCGGGGCTGCCATTGCGACGGATCCGGGACTGACCCGGTTCGCCGTCGTCGGCAGTCCCAACTCCGGTAAGACCACTCTCTTCAATGCACTGACCGGACTGCACGCCAAGACCGGCAACTATCCGGGCGTCACCGTCTCCCGGTACGAGGGGCGGGTGAAACTGGGCGAGAATCAGACCGTCGTCATCGAGGATCTGCCCGGAACCTACAGCCTGGATCCGATCAGTCCGGATGAACAGATCGTCGTCGACGTCCTCGACACCGATCACCACAACGTCCGCGTCGACGTGCCGGATGCGATTCTCGTCACGCTCAACGCCACCACGCTGCGCCGCTCGCTGGGACTGTTCGCCCAGCTGCAGCAGACCGGATTGCCGACGTGTGTGGTGCTGACCTTCACCGACGATTTGGCCCGCCGGCAGGGCAAGCTCGACGTTGCGGCGCTCGCGCGGGCTCTCGGCGTCCCCGTCGTGACGGTGGTCGCCGGCCACCGTGACGCGCTGGCCGACCTGCGTCATGTGATGGCTCGCTCGGACTCCTGGACCGCTCCTGTGGTGCCGCCGCCCACCGACCCGGCAGAGGTGACGGCATGGGCGGACTCGGTGCTGGATTCCGCGGGATACCTTCTGCCCAAGGTGGATCGGCGCACCGACCTTATCGATTCGGTGGTGCTACACCCGGTGGCCGGGACCGCAATCTTCCTGTTGACGATGTTCGTCTTCTTCCAGACGATCTTCGCCGTCGCGGCTCCCATGCAGGACTACGTCGAGACGTTCTTCGGCTGGCTCGGCGGCCTGGTTGCCGATCATGTCCACATCGGCTGGCTGTCGGCCTTCCTGTCCCAGGCGGTGATTGGCGGGGTGGGCAGCGTGCTGGTGTTCGTGCCGCAGATCGCCCTGCTGTTCGTGCTCATCGCAGTACTCGAGGGCACCGGGTATCTGGCCCGGGCGGCGTTCCTGATGGATCGGGTAATGGCGGGAGCGGGACTCGAGGGCCGCGCCTTCGTGGCTCTGCTGTCGTCGTTCGCGTGCGCGATTCCCGGGATCATGGCGACACGGTCGCTGCCGTCGGCCAAGGACCGGCTGGCCACCATGATGGGCGCACCGCTGATGACCTGCTCGGCGCGGCTTCCGGTGTACATCCTGCTGGTGAGCCTGCTGCTGCCCTCAGACGCGCGCCTGGGGTTGTTCAACGCGCGCGGAGTGGTGATGTTCGCGCTCTACGTCTTCGGTGCGCTGTCGGCGATGATCACCGCGGCGTTGTTCAAGAAGTTCACCTCCCGGACCGGGCCGATGCTGCCCTTCTACATGGAGATGCCGCCCTACCAGGTACCGCGTTGGCGCAACGTCGGCGCCGAGGTCTGGACGGCGACATCAGCGTTCCTGCGCAAGGTGACCTCGATCATTCTGGCGACCACGGTGGTGTTGTGGGTGCTGCTGAACCTGCCCATGCGCAGCGATGCGCAGATGGCGGCGGCAGGTGTCGACACCGGCGATGACGCCGCCGTCGCGGCCTACGTGATCGATCATTCCTACGCCGCCTCGGTCGGCAAGGCGGTGGAGCCGTTGTTCGACCCGCTGGGCTTCGACTGGCGGATCAATATCGGCATCCTCTCGTCGCTGGCGGCCCGCGAGGTGTTCGTCGCGACACTCGGCCAGGTTGCCGCTGCGGAGAACCCGGAGGAGCCGGCGCAGGCGCTGCGCGACATGACGGTCCAGAGCGGCCCCGATGCGGGTCGGACGTTATTCGACGCACCCACCATCGCGGCACTGTTGGTGTTCTTCATGTATGCGCTGCAATGCATGTCGACGGTGGCGGTGCTGCGCCGGGAGAGCGGATCGTGGAAGTGGCCGGCCATCGCGTTCAGCTACATGTTCGTCCTGGCCTGGGGGCTGGCATTCGCGGCGAGGACGATCGTCGCCGCGCTCACATGACTATTCCCCTGCACGCCGAGCGGGTGGCCGGTGAACCGAATGCTGTGCGCTGGGTGGTACCTCCGGGCCGGCTGCCGGCCGGCCGGATCGTCGCGGGTCCGGGCAGGCTGGGTGAACTGTTCGCCGACGGGACGCTGAGCGGCGGACTTGTGGAGTACACCGCGGTGTGGCTGTGGTTGCGCGACGGTCTGTCGTGGTCAACATTGGGCGCAGAAGTCCGTGCTGCACTGCAGGATGCCCTCACCGACCCCGACGGCTGGACCCTTGAGTCCGCCCCGGAAGAGGTCCTGGGTCGCGTCGTGACCGACCTGCTCAGCGGTCCGCTCGGCGACTTCGTCCGCTCACATGGCGGCACGGTGAGCGCACAGAGCAGCGGGGCTGCCGTGACGGTGCAACTGGGCGGGGCATGCGAGCACTGTCCTGCTGCGGGCCTGACCCTGCGCCAGCGGCTGATGGGTGAACTCCATCGCCGATGCCCGGATGTCGTCGAGGCCGGCAGCGACGGAAGTCAGCTGACGCTGACGCTCGTCAGTGGAACCGCTTGAGGCGCAAGCTGTTCAGTACCACCAAGACCGATGATGCCGCCATCGCAGCACCTGCGATCATTGGATTGAGGAGTCCCAGCGCAGCAAGCGGGATGGCGGCCGTGTTGTAGCCGAACGCCCAGAACAAGTTCTGCTTGATGATTCGCAGGGTGCTCGACGATAGCCGCAGCGCGGTCGGAACAGTGCGGAGATCGCCGCGCACCAGTGTGATGTCACCTGCCTCGATCGCCGCGTCGGTACCGGTACCCATCGCCATGCCGATATCGGCGGTGGCCAGGGCCACCGAGTCGTTGACGCCATCGCCGACCATGGCGACCCGTTTGCCGCCGTCCTGTAACCGTCTGACGGCCTGGGCCTTCTGCGCGGGAAGCACCCCGGCGATCACATCCTGCGGTGCGATTCCGACCTCGGCGGCAACCCGGCCGGCCACGGCGGCGTTGTCACCGGTGAGCAGCACCGGGGTGATTCCCATCGCCTTCAGTTCGGCGATCGCCTCGGCACTGCTCGGCTTCACCCCATCGGAGAGGCGAATCACGCCCCGCTCGGCACCGTCCCAACTCACCGCGACGCTGGTGCGGCCGTCGGAGTCGGCCGCGCGGGCCACCCGGATCGCTACGCCGTCGACCACACCGCTGACGCCACTGCCCGGATCGTTGGCGAAGCCATCGACCGCAGCAACGGTCAGACCGCGGTCGCGGGCGGCAGCCGCGATCGCCACGCCGACCGGATGCTCGGAGGCGGCCTCGACCGCCGCCGCGCGGGCCAGCACCTGATCGGCATCCTCGCCGACGCCCGGTTCGATATCGCCGACGCTCATCTGACCGGTGGTCACCGTTCCGGTCTTGTCCAGCACGACGGTGTCAATGCCACCGACGGCCTCGAGCACCTGTGGCGCCTTGATCAGCACACCCAGCTGTGCACCGCGGCCGGTACCGACCAGGATCGCGGTCGGGGTGGCCAGACCCAACGCACACGGGCAGGCGATGATCAACACCGCCACGGTAGCGGTGAAGGCGGCGGCGACCGAATGCCCGGTGAGCAGCCAGCCGGCCAGTGTCAGCGCAGCCACGACGAGCACCACCGGAACGAATACCGCCGACACCCGGTCTGCGAGCCGCTGAATCGAGGCTTTGCCGCCCTGCGCGTCGGCCACCATCCGGGCCATCCGGGCCAGCTGAGTGTCCGCCCCAACTTTGCTGGCGCGCACCAGGATCCGGCCGTAGGTGTTGACCGCTCCGCCCAGCACGGCGTCGCCTGGGCGGATATCGACAGGTACCGACTCCCCCGTCATCGCCGATGCGTCCAGCGCCGAGGCGCCGTCGACGACGACACCGTCGGTGGCGACCCGCTCGCCCGGGCGCACCACGATCAGATCATCGACCCTGAGTTCGCCGACGGGGATCCGAACCTCGGTGTCCCCGCGCACCACCGTGGCGTCTTTGGCCCCCAGCGAAAGTAACGCGTGCAGGGCCGCTCCCGCCGAGCGTTTGGCCTTGGCCTCCGAATAGCGACCGGCCAACAGGAACACCGTGACCGCGGCCGCCACTTCGAAGTAGACGTGCCTGTGTTCACGAGCACCACTGATCACCACCACCGCCGACCAGATGTAGGCCGACAGCGTGCCGATCGACACCAGGGTGTCCATCGTGGAGGTGCGATGCCGGGCGGCGTTGAGGGCGGCTGTGTGGAACGGGTAACCGCCCCAGAACACGATCGGCGTGGCCAGTGCGAGCACCAACCACTGCCAGCCGGGAAACTGCCATGCCGTCACCATCGATAACGCCACCACCGGAACCGCGAGCACCGCCGACCCGATCAGCCGCGCGCGCAGCTGGTCCTCCGGGACGTCATGCGCCTGATGGCCGGCATGCCCGGAATGGTCGATAACGGTGGCGTGGTACCCGGCGGACTCCACCGCGTGAATGAGGTCGGCGGCGCTCACCTGCGCGCCATGCTCGATATGGGCCTGCTCGACGGCGAGGTTCACTGAGGCACTGACGCCGCCGAGTTCATTGAGGCCCCGCTCGATCCGGGCCGCGCAGGATGCACAGCTCATCCCGGTCAGGCGTAGATCCGTTGTCGTCATAGCGCCGACTATACCCCTAGGGGGTATATGAATCAAGGGGGCGGCGTCGCCGCCGCAACCCCGCCAATCCCAGAACGGTCAGCACCCCCGCCGTAGTACCGAGCAGCCAGGACAGCATCATCAACGGCGGGTCGTAGACCACCGAGACGGTGGCCGGCTGACCTTCTGCTACCGGGGCCACATCGACCAGACTCTTCACCGCCAGCCAGACGAACACGGCACCGGCGGCGGCGATGGCGGCCGCGGCTAACTGCAGAACGTGCCGGCCGCGCTTCATCGATCGGCCACAAGTCGAGTCAATGCAGCGCGCAGCGCTTCGTCATCACGTGCCCAGGCCTGGGCGGTGCGACCTCCGGTCAGCTTGAGTCCGATACCCTTGCGGCCCTTGGGGACACCATTGAGCTCGCCGATACTGCGGGCTTCCTGCCACGGATAGGGATCCTTGCCGGACTTGGGCGCATTCGGTGTTTCCGGATACACAAGGACGATCTCCGAGAGCGGCAGCACCTCAGTTCCCTCCCGGAGGTTGTCCGCGGTGAGTTCGACGCTGGTGTGCAGTCGTGCCGCGTTGACCTGGACGTAGAGCACGCCGGAGAGCAACACCAGGAAGAACAGCGGCACCACCGGCTTGAATCCGAGCCCGGCCCCGTGCTGGATGTACAACATGGCCAGCGCCGCAATCGGACCCAGCAGCAGCCAGCGCCAGCTGGCGCCATTCTCGTGGAATAACACCTCGTCAGACATCAATATCCGTCCGTCCCGTGAACCAGTCCACCGACGCCGGCCGACCCAGTAGCAGGGTGCCGACGACAACCGGAAGCAAGCTGAGCAGAGCGAGGACGTGAGTCCCCGCGAATACCGCGGCCACCGCCACCAGGACGACGATGGTGAGGCCCAGGGTTACGGTGGCCCGCCGCGAGCGCGGATCCGGCGTGCGGATGCGCGCGGCGAAGAACACCAGTGCGGCGCCGGCGAGGGCAAACAGTATTCCGGCGCCGCGGTACAACCGCAGATAGTCGCGGATGGACTGATCCGACACCGATGCCCCTGCCGCCTGCCGAAGCGTGTCGAAGCTCACCGCCGCGGCGAGCAGCCCGCCGACAACCAGCAAGACCCCGCCGACCACCAGCAGCCAGAAGGCCGCGGTGACCGCACCGGGACGCGATTGGGGCGCTGTCATGCGACTCAGCCTATTCAGCGGGTGAAGAACGTGTGCGAATCGGGCCGATGCAGCAGGTAGATACCCCCGCCGATGAGCACCGACCCGATGATCCCGGTCACCGCATAGATAACCGCCGGTACCGGGTCCCGGACCACACCGAACACGGTGACGGCGGTGTAGACGATGGTGGCCACCCCGCCGACAGTCAGCATGGTGCGGGTCCAGCGGTGCCCCACGCGCATCAGGAGCAGTAGGGACAGCACCACGATTCCCAGGCCGACAGTGAGGAACGAGGTGGTGATGACGACCATCTTCCTGTCACCCTGCACCGGCGCGATGAAGCTTTCTGAGATCTGCCCGATCATCAGCAGGGGCAGAGCGGCCAGCCAGAGCCAAAACCCGGTGTCGACGTCCGCCGGGCGCGTCACGCCAGCCAGCCCGCGGCCTCGGCCGCCCAGTAGGTCAGAACGATATCCGCGCCGGCGCGCCGTATCCCGGTGAGCGATTCCAGGATGGTGGCCCGCCTGTCGAGCCAGCCGTTTGCCGCGGCGGCGCTGATCATCGCGTACTCACCGGACACCTGATAGGCCGCGACAGGCACCGGGGAGATCTCGGCGGCGGCGCGGACGATGTCCAGGTAGGGCATCGCAGGCTTGACCATGACGATGTCGGCGCCCTCATCGATGTCCAGGACGATCTCGCGCAGCGCTTCCCGCGCGTTGCCGCCGTCCTGCTGATAGGTGCGTCGGTCGCCGCTCAGGCTGGAAGCCACCGCCTCCCGGAACGGTCCGTAGAACGCCGAAGCGAATTTCGCGGCGTAGGCCAGGATCACCACATCGCCGAACCCGGCTGCGTCCAGGCCGTCACGGATGGCGGCCACCTGCCCGTCCATCATCCCGCTGGGTCCGACCACGTGTGCGCCTGATTCCGCCTGTGCCACAGCCAGCTTGACGTATTGGGCGTTGGTGGCGTCGTTGTCGACCCGACCGCGGGAGTCGACGATTCCGCAGTGCCCATGGTCGGTGAACTCGTCGAGACAGGTGTCGGCCATCAGAACGGTGGCGTCACCCAGGTCGCGGGCAAGATCACCCAGGGCGGCGTTGAGTATCCCGTCCGGACGCACGCCGGATGACCCGGTGGCGTCCTTGTCCTCATCGCGCGGAACGCCGAACAGCATCAGTCCGCCCACACCCGCCGCGACGGCATCAGCGGCAGCTCTGCGCAGGGAGTCGCGGGTGTGCTGTACGACGTCGGGCATCGACGAGATCGGCCGCGGATCGGCGATGCCGTCGGCGACGAACATCGGCAACACCAGGTGCCTTGGCTCCAGAGAGGTTTCAGCCACCAAACGACGCAGGGCCGGTGTGGACCGGAGCCGACGGGGGCGCTGCCTCGGGAAGGACATCGACGTTGATGAGACTTCGGCCGCTACCGACGCCGGCTCTTCTTGCGCGGCGGCGGGAGCGCACCCTCGGCGCGCAACCGGGCCGCATGCTCGGCCAGTGCGTCGACAAGCGGTCCGACGGCCGCCGTCTCCGGTTGCACGTCGACCCGCAGTCCGAACTCGGCAGCAGTCTCGGCGGTCTTGGGACCGATACACGCGACGATGGTGCGCGCATGCGGCTTGCCTGCGATGCCGACCAGATTGCGCACCGTCGAACTCGAGGTGAAGCAGACCGCGTCGAAGCCGCCGGTCTTGATCATCTCGCGGGTATCGGCCGGCGGCGGTGCGGCGCGCACCGTGCGGTAAGCCGTGACGTCCTCGATCTCCCAGCCTCGTTCACGCAGACCCTCGGCGAGTGTCTCGGTGGCGATGTCGGCACGCGGCAGCAGCACCCGGTTGACCGGATCGAAAATGCTGTCGTACTCGGGGAACTCGTCGAGCAGACCCAGCGAGGACTGCTCACCGGAGGGAACCAGTTCAGGGCTGATCCCGAACGCGCGCACCCGGTCGGCGGTCGACTCCCCGACACAGGCGATCTTCACCCCGGAGAACGCGCGGGCATCCACACCGAATTCGCCGAATTTCTCCCACACCGCGCGCACCGCATTGGTCGAGGTGAACACCACCCACTGGAAACGGCCGTCGACGAGTCCCTTGACGGCCCGCTCCATCTGGGCCGGGCTGCGTGGCGGCTCGACGGCGATGGTCGGCACCTCGATCGGCGTGGCGCCGTGAGCGGTCAGCCGCTCGCTCATTTCGCCGGCCTGCTCCTTGGTTCGGGGCACCAGCACCGTCCAGCCGTACAGGGCGCGGCTCTCCCACCAGTTCAGTTTGGCGCGGTTGCTCACTGTGCGGCCGATGGTGACAACCACCGCACCGGCCATCGGGCCCGCCGGGTCGGCTGCGCCCAGCGCGTTGCGATCGGTCAGACCGCCGAGAGTGGACTCCAGCGAACGCTGCGAGCAGGTGGTGCCCTGGGCGGTGACGACGCACGGGGTGCCTTCGGCCAGCCCGTGCTCGATGAGCGCGCGGGCGGCCTCGGGCAGATGCGATGCGGTCGCAGTCAGGATCAGTGGACCCGGTGCGGCGGCCAGCGCTGACCAGTCAACCTCACCGCGCACATCGGCGACGGTGTGGGTGGAACCCAGCGGCAGGCCCGCGTAGCTCGGCACCGCGACTGTGGCGGGCAGTCCTGGGACGATCTCGAAGGTGAGGTGGCTGCGGGTGACGGCGTTGACCTCGGCGGTGACAGCGTCGACCGACAGCGGATCGCCGGCGACCAGGCGGACCACATCGGCTCCGGTCTTGGCCTCGGCCACCAGAATCTTGGCCACTTCGGCCGGTTCACCGAGGGCGGGCCGGATGTCGGCACCGACGGCAACCACCGACGGCTCCGAGACCGCCACACCGTCGGCCGCAGCGACGTTCGGTGCCGGGGCCGGGCCCACCGCGGGCGGCAGATCGACACCAACCAGCTTGAGCACCGCGTCGGGGACGTCAGGATCGGTGAACACCAGCGCGGCGTTGGCCAGGACGGTCCGGGCGCGCGTCGTCAGCAGGCCCGGATCGCCAGGACCCGAGCCGACGAACGTGATGCGTCCCGGCTTCGCCTTGCGCCCTCGCGCACCCGAGTGACCCGTCATCTCTCTCCCGCTCTACCGTGCGCCATGACCTCGCGCGCACCGAGTTCGAACAACTCCGCCGCGACCGAGAGCCCAAGCTCCGCAGCGCGGTCGGGAGTGCCGATACCCGACGCACGGATCACGTCGGATCCGTCCACCGCCGCCACGCATGCGCGCAGCGACAGCTCTAAGAAGACGCGGCCATCGTCATCGATGGACTCGACCACCTCCGCGATCGCGCCCACCGGTGCGGAACAACCCGCCTCCAGTTCGGCCAACAGGGCCCGTTCAGCGGTGACCGCGGCGCGGGTGTCGGGGTCATCGAACCCCGCCAGCAGCCCCGCAAGCCCGGAATCACCCGCACGGCATTCCACCGCGAGCGCACCTTGAGCCGGTGCCGGCAGCATCTGCACCGGCTCCAGCGTCTCAGTGACATCGCCGAGTCGTCCGATACGGGCCAAGCCCGCCCGGGCGACCACGATGGCGTCGAGATCACCGCTACTTACCCTGTTCAACCTGGTGTCTAGGTTGCCTCGTAGGGGGCGGATTTCCAAACCCAGACCCAGTGCTCTAAGCTGCGCCCCCCTGCGGACCGATGAAGTGCCGATCACCGAGCCGGCCGGCAATTCGCCCAGCACCAGGCCGTCGCGCGCCACCAGTGCGTCGCGCGGGTCCTGCCGGGGCGGTATCGCAGCGATGACGAACCGTTCGTCCGGCGCGGTCGGCAGGTCTTTGTAGGAATGCACCGCCATATCGACCCGGCCGTCCGCGATCGCCTCACGCAAAGCGGCGGTGAACACCCCGACGCCGATCTCGGCGACCGGCTTGGCCGACCGGTCCCCCTCGGTGCTGATGATCACCAGTTCAGCTGCGCTA
This sequence comes from Mycobacterium sp., assembly GCF_051006775.1. Classification (GTDB taxonomy): domain Bacteria; phylum Actinomycetota; class Actinomycetes; order Mycobacteriales; family Mycobacteriaceae; genus Mycobacterium. The sequence goes on along the minus strand of NZ_JBPCSX010000057.1, from coordinate 21,546 downwards.
CCGCGCGCGATCAGTTCGTCCCGGATGGTGCCGGCCTGGGTGGTCGCCAACAGGCTGCCCCGGGTTCCGATTCGGATCAAGCGCCGGGTTCCGTTGCCGCCGAGGCGATCTCGCCGGCGGCGACCGCATCGACGGCGTGCGGATCGAGCTCGAAGAGCTCCCGCAACGCCTCGGCGTAGGTGTCTCCGCCGGGGGCGCCGGCCAGTTGCTTGATCCGGACGGTGGGGGCGTGCAGAAGTTTGTCGACCACGCGCCGCACGGTGCGCGCGACCTCGTCACGCTGGTCGGCGTCCAGACCGGGCATCCGGTTATCCAGCCGCAACAACTCGGCCTCAACCACCTCGGCGGCCCGCTGACGCAGAGCTGTCACCGTCGGGGTCACTTCGGCCATCCGCTGGCTGAGCAGGTAGTCGGCCACTTCCGCCGCAACGATCTGGCGGGCGGCATCGGCGTCGGAGGCGGCTGCCCGGGCCGAGGGCTCGCGCTGCAGCCGCTCCATGTCGATCACCCAGACGCCAGGCAGGCCGGAGACGGCGGGATCGATATCGCGGGGCATGCCCAGGTCGCAGAAGACCACCGGTTCGGTGAGCTCGTTGCGCTGCACGTTGGCCAGTGCATGGTGAACGTCGGCCAGCGACACCACCGGCCGCACCGCGCCGGTGCAGCTGATCACCAGGTCGGCGCCGGTCAACGCGGACGGAAGCTCGTCGAGGGTCATCGCGCGGGTGCCGACGCCCTGTTCGGCGAGGTTATCGGCCAGTCGCCGGGCCCGGGGCAACGACCGGTTGACGACGTTGACATGGCTCACCCCGGCCCGGACGAGATGCGCAGCCGCCAGACTGCCCATGGAGCCGGCGCCGATCACGGTGGCGGTGCGTCCAGCCAGCGCGGTGTAGGAGGGTCCGACTTCGGGGCGGTACAGCCGTTCGGCCGCCACATGCAGGGCCACCGACACCACACTGGCTCCCGCGGCATCGATCGAGGTCTCCGAGTGCACCCGCTTGCCGACCGCCAGCGCGCGCTGGGCCAGATCGTGCAGAACCCGCCCCACCGTGCGGTTGGTCTCGGCGGTGGCGTAGGCGCGGCGCACCTGACCCAGCACCTGGGCCTCACCCACCACCGCGCTGTCGAGCCCGCTGGCCACCGCGAACAGATGCTCGACCGCGGCCTCGCTGTACCGGACGTAGGCGTGCTTGGTGAGATCGCCCATCGACAGACCGGAGTGCTCAGCAAGCACCTGACCGATGGCCTGCAGGCCGCCGTGGAAGGCGTCGACCACTGCGTAGACCTCGACCCGGTTGCAGGTCGACAGGATCATCGCCTCGGTGACCAACGGCGATTGCAGGACCTGCTGCACGAGCTTGAGTTGGTCCGATTCGTCGGTGGACAACTGTTCGAGCACCGACACCGGTGCACTGCGGTGAGACACCCCGAACAACAGGACACTCACAGCACGATCACCTGGCCGGCTCCCTTAACGGATGTGAACAGAGTTCAGGAAGTGGAACTTACTCGTAACGGTAGGCGTTTCGCAGGTCCAGCGCCAAATTCACCGGCCTGCGATATCTGTCCGCAGCCGCTGTTCGTCGAGGTCCCAGTAGCTGTGTTCGCGGCCGTCGAGCAGCACCACCGGCAAACGGTCGCCGTACTGGGCCCTAAGGCCGGATTCACCCGCCGCAGCCGCCTCGTCGACGTCGGTGCTGGACAGCTCGAAGTCCAGTTCAACGGCCAAGTCAGCCAGCCGATCGTGCACCCGCCGACAGATGCCGCAGCCCGCCCGGGTCAGCAGTTCCACCCGGGGCCGCGCCGCACCACCAGCCGCTGGGGCTCCTCGGCTCGTCACCCGTGAAGTCTCCCATCCCCCGATAGGCTGTGCTCATGGCCTCCGAGGACAGCGCGGCCGACCACAAGTCGTCCGACCGTGCGGCAGGCGAGGCGAGCGCGCAGCGGGCAGTCGAGGGTCTGGCCGGCGCGGCCCGGCTCGAGCCCGGCGCCCCCGCCGCTGGTCCCGCCGACACAGCTGCCCCACCCCTTGACCTCACCGCGGCGGCGTTTTTCGATGTCGATAACACCCTGGTCCAGGGATCCTCGCTGGTGCACTTCGGTCGCGGTCTGGCCGCACGCAAGTACTTCCGCTACGGCGACGTGTGGAAGTTCATCTACGCGCAGGCCAAATTCCAGCTGACCGGCAAGGAGAACAGCGATGATGTCGCCGAGGGGCGCCGCAAGGCGCTGGCCTTCATCGAAGGCCGGTCCGTCGAGGAGCTGAATTCTCTCGGCGAGGAGATCTACGACGAGTTCATCGCGGGCAAAATCTGGCCGGGCACCCGGGCGCTGACACAGATGCACCTCGACGCCGGGCAGCAGGTCTGGCTGGTCACCGCCACCCCGTACGAACTGGCCGAGGTGATCGCCAGACGGCTGGGCCTGACCGGGGCGCTGGGCACCGTCGCCGAATCCGTCGACGGCGTCTTCACCGGCCGGCTGGTGGGCGACATCCTGCACGGCCTGGGCAAGGCGCACGCGGTCCGGGCGCTGGCGGTGCGCGAGGGCCTTAATCTCAAGCGCTGCACCGCATATTCCGACAGCATCAACGACGTACCGATGCTGTCACTCGTCGGCACCGCGGTGGCGATCAACCCGGATTCGGATTTGCGCGACGTGGCGCGCGAACGCGGTTGGGAGACCAGGGATTTCCGTACCGCTCGCAAGGCGGCCAAGATCGGCGTCCCGTCGGCTCTGGCACTGGGTGCCGTCGGTGGTGCGCTTGCCGCAGCCGCATCCCGCCGTCACGAACACGACTGAGCGACGCTGATAAAGTCAACGACCATGTCCTTCGCCAGCGACATCATCGGAACTCACTTCCGCTACCCCGACTACTACCTGGTCGGGCGAGAGAAGATCCGGGAATACGCGATGGCGATCCAGTCCGACGACCTGCTGCACTTCAGCGAGGAGGCCGCCAAGGCGGCCGGTTACGCGGACGTCGTCGCACCGTTGACGTTCATCGCCATCCCCGGCCGACAGGTACAGCTGGAGATCTTCCGTAACTTCGACGTCGGCATCAACCTGGCCCGGGTGATCCATCGCGACCAGAAGATCACCTACCACCGCGCGATCTGCGCCGGCGACAAACTGTTCTTCGACTCCTGGCTGGAGGATGTGATCGAGTCGCACGGTGCAGTCATCTCCACGCTGCGGACCGAGATCACCGATGAGAACGGCAAGCCCGTGGTCACAACCCTGGTGACCATGCTCGGTGAGTCGGCCGGCGAAGAAGACAACGCCCAGATCGCCGCCATCGCCGCAGCAGCGATGGGCCGAAAGAATTAGCCGTCGGGCGAACTAGCCCAGAAATGTGTTGCGGCGCTTGCCCAGCAACTGGAAGAGCGTCTGCTGAATGGTTTCGCGCACATTATCTGTCACCTCGAAGGTGATCATCGGGTCGTCGGCGGCGTTCTCGTCGAAATCAGCGGTCTCGATCGGTGTACCGAACGCGATATGCCACTTGGACGGCAGCGGCACAAGGCCCAGCGGACCGGCCAGCGGAAATAATGGGGTGACCGGGAAGTACGGCACACCGAGCACCCGGGCCAGCAGTTTGACGTCGGCGAGCATCGGGTAGATCTCCTCCGATCCGACGATCGAACACGGGATGATGGGCGCCTTGGCCCGCAGTGCCGCCGAGACGAAGCCGCCCCGACCGAACCGCTGCAATTTGTAGCGGTCGCGGAAGTTCTTGCCCAGCCCCTTGTAGCCCTCCGGGAACACAGCCGTGAGCTCACCGCTGCCGAGCAACCGGTTGGCATCGGCATTGCAGGCCATGGTGTGCCCGGCCTTGCGGGCGACCGATCCGAATACCGGCATGTCGAAGACCATGTCGGCGGCCAGCAGTCGCACATCCCGATGCGCAGGGTGATGATCGTGCACGGCCACCGAGAGCATCAGACCGTCGAACGGCAGCGTGCCCGCGTGGTTGGACACGATCAGAGCCGCACCTTCGGCTGGCACATTCTCGATGCCGGTGACATCGACCCGGAACCACTTCTCGAAGAAGAACCGCAATACCGGCAGCACGACGGCCTCGTTGTACTGCGGGTCGAAACCGAACTCGTCGACGGCGTAATCGCCGGCCAGTCGTTTGCGCAGGAAGTCCGCCGCGGTCGCGATCCGGGCGACCAGTTCACTGGCGGCCGGCTCCGCCGTATCCGTGCGGCGCTGCTCGAACTCCCGGATGACAGCCTCGATCTGCTCCGCGGACCCCGCTGACGACGGATGCCGACGAGGGGCGGCAGCTCGCTGAGAAGCCCGCGCCCTGGCGCGTGAATCGCCATGCAGTGGGATGACTTTCGCCTTGGAATCCCCCGCCATCGTCACCGCCCTCCCCAGCGATCGACGCGCTCGGCCAGAACCGTCGCGCGTCTTTGCGCCGACACTACCCAGTTCGGGTCGATAATCGGTGACAGACCCCGCCCGCGTACGAAATCGTCGAAAGCCTCCATGGTCGTCCACTTCGGCTCGAATCCCAGCTCGGCTCGCATCCGGGTGGTGTCCATAACCCGCCCGTAGCTCAGGTACGCCAGCTGTTCGGCGTTGAGCTCGCTACTGGTCGTCGCCTTGCGCAGCGAGTCCGCCCCGCGCATCCCGAAGGTCGGCACCGGCAACCCCAGCCGCCCAGCCCGCCGGACCGCCTGCGACATCATGATGATCCCGTCGGCGCCGATGTTGAAGGTGCCGGCCCGACCGGCCATGGTGGCGCGCTCCAGTGCGCCGAGTGCGTCCTGCTCATGTAGCAGTTGCAGGCGGGCGTCGTGGCCGAACACGGTGGGCACCACCGGTCCGGACAGATATCGCGCGAGCGTGGTGTCCATGGCCGGGCCGATCATGTTGGCGAGCCGCAGGATCGTGACCGCGATATCGGGCCGCCGCCGGCCGAGTCCGCGGGCATAGCCCTCAATATCGATGCTGTCGCGGGCGAACCCGTTCCCAGGTGGACGGCGACTGCTGCTGTCCTCGGTGAACATCACCGGATCATGCGGGTGGGAGCCGTACACCTCGGAAGTGGACTTCAGCACCACCCGGCGTACGGACGGTGCCTTCTGGCAGGCCGCGAACAACTGCATGGCACCGAGCACGTTGAGTTCCTTGAGGGTGGCGCCGCCACCCGAACGCGGCGCGTAGGACGCGGCCGCGGCATGCACCACAGTATCGACGTCGCTGTTGCGAATGACCTTTGCGATGAACGGGTTCCGGATGTCGGCCCGGACGAACTCGGCACGCCCCATCCGGCGTTGCAGATCCTTGCTCGGCGCGATGGCATCAACGGCAATGACCTGATTGATCAGGGGATTCTGCGCGAGCCGTGCGGTGAGATAGCCACCGAGGAAACGGCATGCACCGGTGACCAGCACCACCTTCGGGTAGTGCGGCGTATCGGTGCCCTGGCCGCCGTGATCCATGCGGCCAGCGTATCGGCTACTTGCCGAGTTTTCTGCGCTGAACCCGGGTACGACGCAGCAGCTTGCGGTGCTTCTTCTTGGACATCCGCTTACGCCGCTTCTTAATGACTGAACCCATGAACTCCGCTACCTAGCTGTGATCGCCGTGATTTCCCGCCTAACCCTACCCAAGTGGGGGGTCGGAACGGAAAACGGCTGCGACGGATGCTGCACGCCAACCGTTGATCGGCAGGTTAACCAGCGTCGAAGTACGAGGTCTCGAGCAGGTCATGCACGGCCTTGGCATGCACCCGGAACGAGCGGCCGACGCGCACGGCGGGCAGCTCTCCGTTGTGAACCAGGCGGTACACCGTCATCTTGCTGACCCGCATCAGGGCGGCCACCTCGGCGACGGTGAGAAACTGCGTTCTCGGCTGGCCCTCGGCGGCACCGGTCTCCCGTGCCGACTTACCGCCAGCGGAGTCCCGCCCGTTCATAGAAGTCATCGCAACCCAATCCGGTCAGGCGTAGGTGGTTCCAGCGGCTTCCCCACCGCTGGAACCCTCCTGCGCATCCACGAGGAGAATAGCGTGGCTGATGGGGTTGTTGCGACGGGTGTTTGGTAATCCCTTAGAGAATTGCAGAACTACTCTGATGTAATTCCGAGCTGCTCAGAGCGTGTTTTTGCGGCGTCTACGGCGGCGGCGACGGCGGCCCGAAGGCCTCCCCGCTCCAGTTCGCGCAGGCCAGCGGCGGTCGTCCCGCCGGGTGAGGTGACCAGAGCCCGCAGCTGGGCGGCAGTGGTATCGGGCCGACCCGCCGATCGGGTGGCCTGGGTATCTTCGGCCTCAAAACGGTCCAGCAGCATCGCCGCGGAGCCGGCCATGGTCTGAACCGCGAGATCGGTGGCCACCGCCCGGCTCAATCCGAGAGCGACACCGGCGTCGATCAGCGCCTCGAGAAAGAGGAAGAAATACGCCGGGCCCGAGCCCGACACCGCGGTGACGGCGTCGATCTGCTGCTCCGAGACGATCAGCGTGCTGCCGACGCTCTCGAAGATCTCGGCGGCCGCAGCGATGTGCTCATCGGAGGCGAATCGGCCGGCAGAAAGGGCGCTGATGCCGGCACCGACCAACGCCGGGGCATTGGGCATCACCCGCACCACCGGCGATCCAGCCGGCAACCGTGACTCGTAAAACGCCGCGGTGACGCCGGCGACCACGCTGACCACGACCTGCTCGACGGCGTTGCCCTCGGCTCGTGATGCGGTTCCGGCGATCTCGACCACCGCTGATTCGACGTCGCCGGGTTTGACCGCGACGATCACGAAGGCGGCGTTCTCCACCGCGTCGGCGACCGGCGCTATCTGCACGCCGTGGGTCCGGGCGAGGTAGTCGGCACGCTCAGGCATCCGCTCGGCGACCACCATGTCCTTGGCCGAACGGCCCGCCCGAAGCAGACCCGCGAGGAGCGCTTCACCCATGTTGCCGCCGCCGACGAATGCGATTCTGGCCATGGTCGCCAACCCTACCCAGCCGGGACCAGGGCGAGCTGCCTTGTCTGCACGACAATTCTTCCGGTGCTGTCCACGACGGTGTGATCCTCGTCAAACCAGCCCTGCCCGATCTCGGTGGCGCTGCACAGCACCCGCAGCCAGCCGTCGGCCGGTAACGCGCGCAGGTAGGCGGTCAGCTGCACGGTGGGTGCCCAGCCGCGACGGCCTACCGCGTACGGGACCGGCAACGAGATGTCACCGCACATCAGAGCGAACCACTCATCGACCGGACCCTCCTTCGGGCGAGCCCAGACCTGAAATGCCGGCGCCTCCCCCTCGGCGATCGACTCGGCGACCCGGGGCCGGATGTCACAGCCGCGGGCGAGGTTGTTGATCTCGGCCGCCGGGTGTCCCGGGCCGATGGGAAGCACCTCCGACGGCGGTTCGACGCTCATCAGGGACGGGACCGGATTAGCCGAAAACAAAGGCTGCACATGGTGTTCCGGTTCGCCGAGGGTGACCACCGCATGCACACACGCCCGCTCACCCTGCACAAGTTCGACGTCCACCAGACCAATCCGCCTGCCCCGTTTGCGCACGGTGGTGACCAGTCGCAGCGGCCCCGGATCCGGAGCCGAAAGAAAATTAGCCGACACCGCGACCGGATGGACGGCCGTTGAGGTTTCCCCGTATCCAACACACGCAGCCTTGGCGCACAGGGCGACCATCACCCCACCATGCACCTTCGGCCCGATGGTCCAGTTGGAATCGATGTTGCCCACGAACTCCCCCGGACGGTCATCGATCGGCCGCAGAATCATGGCGTCGGCGAACCGTGGTGTCATCAGGCCCCTTCAGCGCAACAGGTGGGTGCGGGCGAACTGTAGCGACTCGGTCAACAACTCATCGCGCTCGGCCTTGTTCCGCGCCTCTGAGGTGGTGACCTCCAGGACCACATGACCGGTGAAATCGCTGCCGGCCAGCATCTGGCATACCTCGGCGGTCGGCTGCGTTCCTCGGCCCGGCACCAGATGTTCGTCGGTGGCGGCGCCGTTGCCGTCACACAGGTGCAGGTGCACCAGGCCCGAGCCCATCCGGCTCGCCATATCCAGGGCATCGGTGCCCGCCGTAGCGGTATGGGACAGATCCAGGGTGTAGTGCGCGTGGTTGCCGTCAAGCGGGTCGTAGGACGGCGCAAAGGCCGAGACGCCCACACCCGGGTGCCCGCCGCGGCGGCGCATCCGCTCGATCGACGGCTGGCCCGAACCGAAGAACCGGTCGGTGCGGAACGGGAACATGTTCTCCACTGCGACCATCACGTCGCTGCGGTCCTCCAGCCAGGCCACCTGCTCGCTGAAACCGTCGGCGTAGCGACGCTGCCAGCGGAACGGTGGATGTACGACGACCGTCTGGGCGCCGAGCCGCTCGGCCGCCTGCACGCTGCGAGTGAGTTTCGACACCGGATCTGAACCCCAGACCCGCTGCGAGATCAGCAGGCAGGGAGCGTGCACCGAGAGCACCGGCATGTCGTACCGGCGGGACATCTGGGCGATGGCGCCGATGTCCTGACTGGCCGCCTCGGCCCACACCATCAGCTCGACGCCGTCATACCCCAGCTCAGCTGCGCTCTCGAAGGCCGCCTCGGTCCGCAGTGGATAGACCGATGCTGTCGAGAGGCCGACCTTGATGGCTGGGCGCACAGTCGAGTCAGGTCGACTGCAGTAGAGCGAGCGGACCCAGCGTCACCATGGCTCCGACAGCAACGGCAATGAGCGTGCTGGCGATGTCCTCGGTCTTACGAACCACCCGCACCGCCACTACCAGACCGAGGATGACTAGAACCGAAAGTACCAGCGCCACAATGGTATTCCAACGCCACAGCTGATCGAAACCGAGGAACAGGCCGGCGCCGAAAGCGACCGCCAGCACAGACTGCAGGACCGCCGACAGCGCGTACCGCAGTCCGCCTAGCCGGCTTCCGCGCTCGGCGCGGACCTCGATTTCGTCGTCGTGCGCCTCGGGCTCGACCCCGGGGCCGCGGCGGGCGATGTCGTCGGCGAGGGTCTCCCCGCTGAACAGTGCGCCTGAGGAGGCCTTCAGATAGGACCGCAGTTGCTCGGCGTCGTCGTCCTGCTCTGCGAGAAGCTCGTCGAGGTCCACTGAATCGTCAACCGGGTCGGGCGCCATCTGCTCGGCCCTTGACGGCGCGCGCACCGGGCGCGGGTCATGGCTGAGCTCGGGTCCGGAAACCCGGCGGGGCCGCGGATCCTCGGAGCGCGGCGGTGGGCCGCTGACGATCTCCGGAACGTCGTCCCCGACGGTCTCCTCGATGGTTTCCTCGACGGTCTCCTCGATGTCGTCCTCGACAGCGACGTCCTCGGTGACATCCTCGACCACCTCGGCGTCGTCGAGTTCCTCAGCTGGCTCCTCAGCGGCCTCCTCGGTGACCTCCTCCGCGACCTCCTCGGTGACCACCACGGTGGGAGCGGAGTCCTCAGCTTCGGAGTAGATGACCTCCGTCTCGGTGGAGGGTTCCGGCGCGGCCTCGGCTCCGGGCTCGGGGGCCGAAGCAGTCTCGGGCTCGACCTCGGCTTCGGGCTCAGGCTCAGGGGTGAGCTCCTCGACCGGTCCGCGATCTTCGGTGATCGCTTGCTCAACCACGGGCTGATCGCGGATGACCGGGATCTCCCCGGTCAGTTCGGCCACCGAGACTGCATCCGCATTGCCGCGACGGCGATGGCGGCGGCCACCGACCGGCGGGGCCCCGATGGTCCCGTTACGGGCCAGCAGCTCAGCGACCGAGATCGGCCGCGTGTTCTGGCTGTCTTCTGATTCGCTCATCGTCCGTCTTCCACCAGGGCAGTTCCGTCGGCTTCACGGTCGAGCCGGCGCAGGATGATGCCTTCACGCAGTGCCCACGGGCAGATATCGACCGATTCCAACGACAGCGCTCGCATACTCGCCTCTGCCACCAGAGCTCCGGCCACGATCTGTGGTGCCCGCTCGGCACTCACCCCTTCCAGTTCGGCACGGTCCGCCGTGGTCATCCTAGAGATGAAGGCTATGAGTTGGCGCAGACCGTTGGCGGTCAGGGTCCGTTTGACCCTGGGTCCGGCGCCCGACGGTGCGGCCCCGGTCAGCCGGGCCAACGACCGGAAGGTCTTCGACGTTCCGACAGCCAGGTCGGGCGGCCCGGCCGCCAGCATGGCCTTGGCGGCATCGGCCAGCTCGTTGTCCAGCCAGTCCCGCAGCATGGCCACCCTGCGGCGGCCCGGCGGGTCGTCGGGCCACCACTCGCGGGTCAGCCTGCCCGCGCCCAGCGGAACCGAGAGCGCGACGTCAGGCGCCTCGTCCATGCCGCTCGACATCTCGAGTGAACCGCCTCCGATATCGATATTGGTGATCCGACCGGCGCTCCAGCCGTACCAGCGGCGCACCGCCAGGAAGGTCAGCCGCGACTCATCGGTACCGGACAGGACGCGCAGGTCCACTCCGGTCTCGGCCCGCACCTTGGCGAGCACTTCCTCGGAGTTACGCGCGTCGCGGACCGCCGAGGTGGCGAAAGCCATCAGGTCCGAACACCCTGAACTGGCCGCGATCCTGGCGAACTCGTCGACCGTCTCGATCAGTTTCTCGGCGCCACGCCGGGTCAGCTTTCCGGAGTCGTCGATCGACTCGGCCAGGCGCAGTGGTGCCTTGCTGGAACTCATCGGCGTGGGGTGGCCACCACGGTGCGCGTCGACAACCAGTAGGTGAACAGTGTTGCTGCCCACATCGAGCACGCCCAATCGCACGCCCTTCAACCTAATGCGTCTACCGTTGTCCCCGTGACAAGAAGGCATTCCGGCGAGGTCGAGTTGGACTTCCCACGCGAGTGGATCGAGTTCTACGACCCCACCAACGACGAACATCTGATCGCCGCCGACCTGACCTGGCTGATGTCGAATTGGACCTGCGTGTTCGGCACACCGGCCTGTCAGGGCACCGTGGCGGGCCGCCCGGATGACGGGTGCTGCTCACACGGCGCCTTCCTCTGCGACGACGACGACCGCGCCAAACTCGACGACGCGGTGGCCAAGCTGACCGACGAGGACTGGCAGTTCCGGGAAAAGGGGCTTGGGAAGAAGGGCTACCTCGAAATGGATGAGTACGAGGAGAAGCCAAATCAGCGAACCCGGAAGTACAAGGGCGCCTGCATCTTCCTGAACCGGCCGGGCTTCTCCGGTGGCATCGGGTGCGCGCTGCACAGCAAGGCGCTGAAACTGGGTGTCGAACCGCTGACGATGAAACCCGAAGTGTGCTGGCAGCTTCCGATCCGACGGACCCAGGAATGGGTTAAACGGCCCGACGGCAGCGAGATCCTCAAAACGACCATCACCGAGTTCGACCGGCGCGGCTGGGGCGAGGGCGGCGAGGACCTGCACTGGTATTGCTCCGGAGATCCGGCCGCGCACGTCGGGAGTAAGCCGGTCTGGCAGTCCTACGGCGCCGAACTCACCGAGTTACTGGGTGAGAAGGCCTATGCCGAACTGGCAGCGATGTGCAAGCGGCGCAGCGGCTTTGCACTGATCGCAATCCACCCGGCGACCCGCGCCGCAAAGCCGTCCGGCTAGCCCGGTCAGCCTTCCAGCTTGTAGCCGAGTCCTCGTACCGTGACCAGGTGCGCCGGGTTCGCCGGATCGGCCTCGATCTTCGATCGCAGCCGTTTGACATGCACATCGAGGGTCTTGGTGTCGCCGACATAATCCGAACCCCAGACCCGGTCGATGAGCTGACCGCGGGTCAGCACCCGGCCCTTGTTGCGCATCAGGTACTCGAGGAGATCGAACTCCTTGAGCGGCAACGCGACGTCGGCACCGCGCACCGTGACAACATGCCGTTCAATGTCCATCCGGACCGGGCCCGCCTCCAACACGGCATCAGCGAAGCTCATCTCGTCGGCCTCGCTGCCCCGGCGGAGCACCGCCCGGATACGGGCGATGAGCTCGCGCGCCGAGTACGGCTTGGTGACATAGTCGTCGGCCCCGAGTTCCAGACCGAGAACCTTGTCCAGTTCGCTGTCGCGGGCGGTGACCATGATGACCGGCACGCTGGAACGGATGCGCAACTGCTTGCACACATCGGTACCGCTCATCCCGGGCAACATGAGATCCAGCAGCACGATATCGGCGCCGGCGCGGTCGAATTCGGCCAGCGCCGAAGGACCATCGGAGACGATGGTGGCCTCGAAGCCCTCCTTTCGCAACAGATAGGCCAGCGGATCCGCCAGCGACTCCTCGTCTTCGACTATCAGGACCCGGGTCACTGCGCCTCCTCGGCTTCTTGATGTTCGACTGCATCGTCGGGTGCGCACACCGGCACCGACAGGGTGAAGGTTGAACCGGTGCCCGGCTGACTCCACAGGCGGATACTGCCGTTGTGGTTGGCGGCGACGTGTTTGACGATCGCCAGGCCCAGACCGGTGCCGCCGGTCGCCCGCGAACGGGCTTTGTCAACTCGGAAGAATCGCTCGAACACCCTGGCCTGGTCGGCGGGTGCGATCCCGATGCCGCGGTCGGTGACGGCGATCTCAACCATGTCGTCGCGCAGCACGCGGCTGATCGACACCGTCGACCCGTCCGGTGAGTAAGCAATCGCGTTGGAGATCAGATTGGCAACCGCGGTCACCAGCAGCCCTTCGTCGCCGAGCACCAGCAGTCCGCTGGGAGCGTCGGTGGTGATCGTGATCTGAGCCCGGTCTGCCGCCACCTTGTACCGCGAGATCGCCTCGTGCACAACAGAGTCCACCCCGACTGAGACCAGATCGGGGAGCCGTTCTGCACCCTGGAGACGAGACAGCTCGATCAGCTCACCGACCATCCCGGCCAACCGCTGGGATTCGGTGAGCAACTTCTGACCGAAGCGGTGCACGGTGCCCGGATCGTCGGCGGACTCCAGCAGCGCCTCGGCCAGCACGCCCATAGCCGCCACCGGCGTCTTGAGCTCATGGCTCACATTGGCGACGAAGTCGCGCCGACTGGCCTCCATCCGCGCCTGTTCGGACTGGTCGTCCAAGTAGATGACAGCGCACCGCGGATTCGCCGGGCTCAGCAGCCGGACGTGAGCGCGCACCGACAGCGCGGCCCGACCCTCGGCCACACCCCCGGGTACGGAGAAGTCCACTTCCACGTCCTCGCCCCCGGCCAGTGTGTGCTGGGCGGCTTTCCAGACCCGGCCGTCAAGGAGGTGGTTGCGCACCAGTCCCAGTTCCACCGCACGGTCGTTGCTGACCAGTACGTCACGCAGATCGTCGACGACGACCACACCGCCCGGCGCAAGGGCAACCGTCTGCTGCAGCATCTCAGCGACCGTCAGCCCGGTCGAGGAACCTGATGCCGGGGCATCCTGGCGGCGCCGGCCACCGATGATCGCGACGGCGCCGAGCACTATCGCCACAACGGCTGCGACGGCGACCACGAAGACCACCGCGCCAACACTCACGGGATGAGCGTACGCATCCTGCCAATGTCACGGGAATACCATGCGACCTCGACGAACAACATCACATTCCGGCGCCTGGGAGTTCCGCCGTTGTTCACCTGATGTTCTATTTGCCGCCCTGGTTGGCAACCGCAGCCGCCCCTGCCGCGGCAGCCGCCGGGTCAAGGTAGGTGCCGCCGGCGACGGTCGGCTTCAGATCACCATCGAGGTCGTACCGAAGCGGGATACCGGTCGGGATGTTCAGGCCCACGATCTCCTCATCGGAAATCCCGTCGAGGTACTTCACCAGTGCGCGCAGTGAATTCCCGTGCGCAACAATGAGGACTGTCCGCCCGGCCTTGAGATCAGGCACGACGATCTGCTCGAAGTACGGGACGAACCGCGCCACTACATCGGCCAGGCACTCGGTCAGCGGTCCGCCACCGATCGCCGCATAGCGCGGATCGGTGTCCTGGCTGAACTGGCTGCCCTTCTCGATCGGCGGCGGCGGGGTGTCATAACTGCGCCGCCAGGCCATGAACTGTTCCTCGCCGTACTTGGCTTTGGTCTCGGCCTTGTCCAGACCCTGCAGCGCACCGTAGTGCCGCTCATTGAGCCGCCAGTCGCGGTGTACCGGGATCCAGTGCCGATCGGCCTTGTCGAGCGCCATATTGGCGGTCGTGATCGCCCGGCGCAGCAGCGAGGTGTAGAGCACGTCGGGCAGTCGGTCCTGCGCGCCGATGAGCTCACCGGCGCGCACCGCCTCGGCCCGGCCCTTGTCGGTCAGATCCACGTCCACCCAGCCGGTGAACAGGTTGAGGGCGTTCCACTGGCTTTCGCCGTGGCGCAGCAGGATCAGCGTGGAGGTGTCAGCCATGCGCGGAAGTCTCTCACGCCTCGTCATCTTCAATGAGGTGCTCGAAAGCCTTCAGGTTCTTCAGCGACTCACCGTGGGCCGTCCGCCACGCCCACTCCCGCTGGATCGAGGTCTTGAAGCCGAGTTCCAGCAGGGTGTTGAAATCGGCGTTCACCGCTTCCACGACCTGGCCGAGCACCCTATCGATCTCATCAGCGGTGACCGAGCCCAGCGACATCCGACCGACCAGATAGATGTCGCCGAGGTTGTCCAGGGTGTAGGCCACCCCGTAGAGCCGGCGATTCCGCCGGAGCAGAAAACGGTAGACACCGTCGAAGTTCTCGTCGGGCTTGCGGCACACGAAAGCCTCAACCCGCACCGAGTGGTCCCCGATGCTCAGCAGGGTGTTGGTGATCAGTTTGCGTTCACCGGGAAGTTCGACGATCAGCCCCGGCATCCCGCCACGGGCGCCCTCGTAGCGGGTGTAGTTCAGGCCGTTCTCATCGAGGGTGTCCTGGATCACCTGCTGGACTGCTGAACTCACGCCCGCACCCCGCGCAATTTCGTCCATCGCCGGCCGTTGCGCCGCGCGGTCAGGTCCCGTCCGGCGCCGCGACGGTGGGTACTGCCGTAGTCGGCGATGGCCCGCTCGTAGCTGGCCAGAAGCGCATCCACCGAAACGTCCCAGGAGAAGCGCCGGGCGTGCGCCAGCGCGGCACGACCGAGTTCATCAGGGTCGGCGGCCAGAACCTCGGCCAGAACCTGGGCCCAGCGCGCCGGATCGTGACCCTGGACCAGGGTGCTCGCGTCGGCCACCGCAACCGGCAGTCCGCCTACCGCCGCGGCCACCACCGGGGTACCGCAGGCCTGCGCCTCGACCGCCACCAGTCCGAAGGACTCGGAGTAGCTCGGGACGGCGACCACATCAGCCGCCCGGTAAACGTCGGCCAGTTGCTCGCGGGACTGCGGCGGCAGGAACCTGACCCGATCGGCGATACCGAGATCGGCGGCCAGCTTCACCAGCCTGTCCGGAGCGGCCAATCCGCTACCGGAGGGGCCGCCGGCGATCAATACCTGAACATCGGGCAGCAGTGCCGCCGCCCGCACCAGTACGTCAGGAGCCTTCAGCGGCTGGATACGGCCGATGAAGGCGACGATCCGCCCCTGCGCCGGCAGCCCCAGTGCCGCACGCGCCGCCTGACGGTCACCCGGGGTGAAGGTTTGCAGATCCACGCCGGGATGGACGACGTCGATCCGGTCGGGATCGGCGTTATGTAGCGAAACCAGTTGGTGCGCTTCATCTTCGGTATTGACGATGAGCCGATCCGCTTCGTCGACGACCTGTTGTTCGCCGACGGCCCGCAGCGGCGGCTCCGGGGTGTCACCTTCGGCGAGGGCGGCATTCTTCACCGCGGCCAGCGTGTGCGCGGTGTGCACCAGGGGCACCGCCCAGCGATCCCGGGCCAGCCAGCCGACCTGTCCGGACAGCCAGTAGTGCGAGTGGACGATGTCGTAGTGACCAGGATCGTGGTTGGCCTCAGCGCGCAGAACGCCCGCGGTGAACGCACACAATTGGGTCGGCAGGTCGTATTTGTCCAGACCCTCGAACGGGCCGGCGACCACATTGCGCACCAGAACACCGGGTGCTACCGGAACCACCGCCGGGTCGGCCGAGGAGGTGGCCCGGGTGAAGATCTCCACCTCGACCCCACGGCGGGCCATATGCAACGCGGTCTGCAGGACATAGACGTTGAGCCCGCCGGCATCGCCGGTGCCGGGCTGGGCAAGTGGGGAGGTGTGCACGGAGAGCACGGCCACCCGGCGGGGCATCACCTCTCCATGTTTACACCGCGCGGCGCGCAGATGTTTGCCGTGCCCGGCGCAAAGACGCCAGCGGGTCGGCATAAATGCTGCTCAGCGACACCACGCTGGCGCCGGCCTCCTGGACCCGGTTACCGAATGCCGTCACCCGGATGTCCTTGGCCGCCAGCAACGAGCGCTCAGCGAAAGAAGCGCGTAGCCGGTCCAGACCCTCCGGGTACTCGGTGAAGGCCTGGCCGCCGACCACCAGGTCATCGGGGTTGAGCATGTCGCGTATGAGGGCCACCGCCCCGCCGAGGACGCGGGCGCGTTCGGCGAGCAGTGCACGGGCACCCGATGCGGCAGCACCATCCCGCTGCCGGGCGACTCGAAGGAGTGCCGTCATGGCTGAGTTGGGTCCGGTCGCCGGCAGGATGCCGGTCCGGCGGGCCGCGGCCACGACGGCCTCGTCACTGACTGTCGACTCCAGTTGCCCGCTGCCACCAAGCAGATCGGACTGGACCGGCAGGCCGGCCACGGTTCCCGGTCCGCTTGCCGGGCTGTGCACCCGGCCATCGATCACCAGCGCGAAGCCCACGGTCTCGCGCGCGTAGACGTAGAGCCCGCTTCCCCGTCGCGGGTGCGTCCCGAGCAGCAACTCGGCCCCGGCCATCGCGTCGACGTGTGAGGCCACCGACACCGGCAGGCCCAGCACGCCGGCCAGGACCGGGCCCAGAGGTGCCCGCGACCAGCCGAGCCGGGTGTGGTCGACATAGCCTCCGGCGCTGTCCACCACACCGCCGATGGTCACCCCGGCCCAGAGTGCACGGCGACGGTGCCAGCGGCTCAGGTAGCGCCGGGCGCTGTCGGCCAGTGCGGCCAGAGCGGCCGCCTGCGAACCGCCGGGGGTCGGCGTTTCGACCGCGTCCAGTGCACGACCGAACAGGTCGCTCGCCACGATGCTGGTGGTCCGGGCGCCGACGTGAACACCGAGGGTGAGGTACGGCTCGTGGTTGATCTCGACCGGAATCCGTGGACGGCCGATCGCGCCCGCGGCTGCGAGGTCAGGCCGCTCCCGCAGCAGCTGCGCCTCGAGCAAGGCGCTGACCTGGCGGTTCACCGTCGCAACGGACAGCCCGCTCAGGGCGGCAATGGTGTCGCGGGCCACCGGCCCGCGCTGGCGCACTGCGGCGAACACCGCGGCGACGGCCGCCTCAGGCGTGCTCAGCGAAGGGGCGACGACATTGGCGACGACATTGGCAAGGACGTTGCGGCGGGCACGCAGGGGACGGACATGGGACGGAAGATACGGCGCAACAAGGGTGCTGGTCATTGTGAATCCTTCTCGGGACGGGGCTGGGGGCTGGAATGCCGCGCCCGCGACCGAGGGTCAGCGTGAAATCAGGCGCAGCAGGACGCGCGACAACAACACGCGTCGAATGCGGCCTGACAACCACGAAGAATCACGGGCAAAAGATAACACGCTGACTAGATTGGGGGCGATGGGCACCACACCGGACGCACATTCCCGAGTCGCCGTCGTCACCGGAGCTAGCTCCGGAATCGGCGCCGCGACTGCGAGAACCCTTGCCACACTTGGCTTTCATGTCGTCGCGGTGGCACGCCGTGCTGACCGGATCCAGCAGCTTGCCGATGAGATCGGCGGCAGCGCGGTGGTCGCCGACGTCACCGACGGAGCATCGGTCCAGGCGCTGGCTGATCAGCTGCACCGGGTGGACGTCCTGGTCAACAACGCCGGCGGCGCTCGCGGTCTGGAGCCGGTGGCCGAGGCCGACCTGGAGAACTGGCGCTGGATGTGGGAGACCAACGTGGTCGGCACACTCCAGGTCACCCGAGCGCTGCTGCCCAAGCTGATCGCGTGCGGTGACGGTCTGATCGTGACAGTGACTTCGACGGCCGCGCTGGAGGTCTATGACGGCGGGGCCGGCTACACCGCGGCCAAGCACGCCCAGGGCGCGCTGCATCGCACCCTGCGCGGGGAACTGCTGGGCCAGCCGGTCCGGTTGACCGAGATCGCGCCCGGCGCCGTGCAGACGGAGTTCTCGCTGGTTCGATTCGGCGGTGACGAACAACGGGCCGAGAAGGTCTACGCCGGCATCACCCCGATGGTCGCCGAGGATATCGCCGAAGTGATCGGGTTCGTCGCCTCCCGGCCAGCGCACGTCAACATCGATCAGATCATCGTGCGGCCGCGCGATCAGGCCAGCGCGAGCCGCTTCAACCGCCGGGTCTAGCGCCCGCCGGCGGCGGTGCGTTGGCCGGTGTGGCCGGTGCCTCGCGCGGGATGTTCGTGCTCTGCCTTCCCAGAGCGGCGACTACAGCGCACAGCCGATCAGCACCGGCTCGGGCACCAGGGTGACCCCGAACGCATCGTGGACCCCGTCGCGCACCCGTCGGGCGAGCGCGAGCACGTCGGCCGTGCGCGCCCCGCCGCGGTTGGTCAGCGCCAGCGCGTGCTTGGTGGACAGCCGGCACGGACCCTCCCCCGGGAATCCCCTGCCGAAACCGGCTCGCTCCACCAGCCAGCCGGCCGCGAGCTTTACGCCATCGGGGGCGCCATAGTGCGGAACCGGACCGTCGGCACCGGCTTGCAGGCGGTCGAACACCTCCGCCGGCACCACCGGGTTGGTGAAGAACGAACCCACGCTCCAGGTGTCGTGATCGGCGGCATCGAGCACCATCCCCTTACCCGCCCGCAGCGCCAACACCGCAGAGCGCACCCGCGCCGGGTCGGCCTGCTCACCGGCAGGCAGACCGAGGCTGGCGGACAGCTCCCCGTACCGCAGCGGGGCCGAGCGCCCGGACGGGTCGAGGGTGAACTCCACCTCCAGCACGATCTCCGCGTCGGAGTTCTTCAGCACGCTGTGCCGGTAGCTGAACTCGAGTTCGGCGGCCGCAACCCAGCGCACCCGAAAGGTCTGCCGATCCAGCAGCAGAACCCTTGTGAGGCTGTCGGCCACCTCGACCCCGTACGCGCCGACGTTCTGCACCGGCGTCGCGCCGGCCGACCCTGGAATACCTGAGAGGCATTCCAGTCCGCCCAGATGTGCCTGCAGGGCACGGGCGACGACGTCGTCCCATTCCGCCCCGGCCTGCGCCCGTAGCTCCGATCCCTCCACGGTGACAGTCGAGTTCGCCAGCCGTACGACGGTCAGACCCGCCAGATCATCGGCCACCACCACGTTCGAGCCGCCGCCGAGCACCAGAACCGAGTCCGGGCCGCCGCCATCGAGTGCGCGCATCGTCGCGACGATCTGCTCGGTGGTCTCGCAGGTGATGACGCGCCGGGCGACGGGGCCGACCCGCAGGGTGGTCAATGCGGCCACCGGCACGTTTTCCTCGACCCGGGCGCCGCCGAAATCTTCCCTGAGCGTCACGCCAGGTAACGGTAGCCTCACCAGCTATGCCGCGCTCATTCGACATGGCCACCGACTATCAGGCGTCGGTCGAACAGGTGCACGCCGCGCTGCGCGACGAGAAGTACTGGCTGGCCCGACTGGCAGACTCCGGCGCCGACCAGACCCGCCTGGAGGCCTTCGACCTCGGGCGTGACGGCGGTCTGGACGTGGTGACCACCCAGGTTCTGCACGCCACCCGGCTACCCGGCGTCATCCACCAGTTCCACCGCGGCGATCTGGAGATCCGGCGAGCAGAGACCTGGACTGGGATCGTCGAGGGTAAGGCCGAGGCCACCGTAGCCGGCAGTGTGGTCGACGCCCCGGTCTCGCTGCTCTGCGAGGGAGAGCTATCCCGCGCAGATCACCAGTCCCGGTTGGCATTTCGTGCCACCGTCGAGGTTGGCGTGCCACTGGTCGGAAGGAAGCTGGAGAACTTCATCGGCGCCCAGCTCGAGCAGCTGCTGATCGCCGAACAGCGGTTCACCACCGCCTGGATCGCCGGGAACCACTGATCCATGCCGAGCCGGATGAGTTACGTCGTAGCGGTCGATAAGCCGGCCGCCGCGGTCTATCGGGACTTCACCACCATCGACTACTGGGAGGATCTGGTGGCGTTCTACCGGGAGCATTCGTTGCGCACCGAGATCGAACGTTTCAGCACCGATGACTCCGGGACCGATATCGCATTCACCCACGTCCTCTCGGCGCAGGATCTCCCCGCCATCGCGCGTCCGGTGGTGCCGGGCAGTTTCACCGTCACCCGCCAACAGCATTTCGACCCACTCGACGAGTCCGCCGACCGCGCGGCCGGTCACTATCGGGCGACGGTCCCCGTGGCACCGGTGGTGATCTCCGGGGATTACGTGCTCTCCGATACCGCCGGCGGAAGCCAGCTGGAGCTGCGAACACTGTGCCACGCCAAGATCCCGCTCATCGGCGGACAGATCGAGCGTCTCGTCATCAACGGGCTGCGAACGTTGTTCAGCACGGAGGGCGATTTCACCACCGAATGGGTGGCGGGCCATCACTAGACCCTCCCGAGGCGGGCGTCCCGTCGGCGTCCCGACCCGCGGGACAACCGGGGTCAACCGGCTGCGCAAGGCCGACCGCTGGATGACCGGCTCCGCGGTGGTGCGGGCGGCCCTGCAGTCGGTCGGTGACCCGGTGGCCGTCGACCTCGGCTACGGCCGGCTGCCGGTGACCACTCTGGAGTTCGCGTCCCGGCTGCGCCGCGTCGCGCCCGGGGTGCGGGTGGTGGGCCTGGAGATCGAACCCGAACGCGTCGAGACGGCCCGGGCCGCCGCCGGCGACGGGGTGGAGTTCGCCCTCGGCGGATTCGAACTGGCCGGCATACGACCGGTGCTGGTGCGTGCGTTCAACGTCCTGCGTCAGTACCCCGAGCAGGACGTGGCCGCAGCGTGGCGCACCATGCAGTCCGCGCTGACGCCGTCCGGGCTGATCATCGATGGCACCTGCGACGAACTGGGCCGGCGATGCTGCTGGGTGCTACTGGACCGCAATGGGCCGTTGAGCCTCACGCTGGCCTGCGATCCTCGCCATATCGAGACACCTTCGGATCTGGCCGAGCGGCTGCCCAAAGTGCTTATCCACCAAAATATTCCGGGTCGGCCGATACATGCGCTGCTGAGCGCTGCCGATCGCGCGTGGGCCACCGCGGCCGGGCAGTCGGTGTTCGGGCCGAGAGCCCGGTGGCGGGCGATGCTCGCCGCACTGGCGGCCGACGGACTTCCGATCGAACCGCAACGACGGACCGGCCGGGACGGGGTTCTCACCGTGCCGTGGTCGGTGGTGTCACCCACCCCGTCGACCGACGAATAGGCTGTTCACATGCGGATTGCGTGTGCGCAGATTCTGTCGGGTACCGACCCGGCGGACAACCTGAAGACAGTGGGCGACTACACCCGACGGGCCGCCGACGCCGGCGCCCGGCTGGTGGTGTTTCCGGAGGGCACCATGTGCCGGTTCGGGGTTCCGCTGGCCTCGGTCGCCGAACCTATCGACGGGCGGTGGGCCGACGCGGTGCGCGGTATCGCCGGCGCTGCCGGAGTGACGGTGTTC